>NZ_JBIINP010000163.1:0-9779 GCF_044337415.1 Luteitalea sp. | reverse complement strand
CGGATCGGCCGACTCGCTCGCGACCTCATGGCGGGCGAGATCACCGACGTGCTGGTCGAGTTCGATCGCGCCGGCTCGCTGCCGACCACGCACGAGAGCCAGGGCAGCGACATGGGCCTGTTCGGCGGGCTGCTCGGCTGGGAAGCCGACGATGAGCGACTGCCCGACGCGGCCAGGGCGCTTGCCGAGGCCGGGATCGCGCACCGCATCGAGACGGTCGACGTCGGGGATCCCCACCCGAACACATATCGACTCACGCTGCGCAACACGACCGACACCCACACACTCATCGCTATCTCGACCGGCGGCGGCATGATGGAGGTGCTCAGCATCGACGGCGTCGCGATGAGCATGGACGGCGGCTACCACGAGACGCTGATCTGGATGCGTCCAGGCCCGGTGCCCGCGTTCGACGACGCCGAGGCGATCGTCCACGCCGCCGGCGACCTGCAGATCGTGCAGGTCAAGGCGGCGCGCTTCGTCACGACCGATGGCGTGGAGGCCATTGCCGTCCGGAGGCTCGCGCCGGTGCTGCCGGTGGCGTCGCGCAAGGACGTGCGCGTGCCCTTCGCGGGCAGTGAAGAAATGCTGCGCCACGACGCCGATCGACAGACGCCCCTGTGGCAGTTGGCCGTCGAGTACGAGCGGGCGCGCGGGCGGTTCAGCGAGGACGAGGTGGTCGAGCGGATGATCGCCCTCGTGCGCATCCTGCGGCGCTCGATCGCCAGCGGCATCGCGGGCACGAGCTACGCCGACCGCATGCTCGGGCATCAGAGCGGGCGCTTCCAGGCGTCGATGGAGGCGGGGCGGCTGCTCGACGGGGGCGCACTGAATCGCATCGTGCTCTACGTCACGGCGCTCATGGAGGTGAAGAGCTCGATGGGCGTCATCATCGCCGCCCCGACGGCCGGTGCCTGCGCCGCGTTGCCCGGCGCCGTGATCGGCATGGCCGAGGTCATGGGCCGCGACGAGGAGGCGATGGCGCAGGCGATGCTCGCCGCCGGGCTGGTCGGCGTGTTCATCGCCACACGCTGGACGTTCGCGGCCGAGGTGGGCGGATGCCAGGCCGAGGGCGGAGCCGCGGCCAGCATGGCGGCCGCTGCGCTCGTCACGCTCGCGGGAGGGACACGCGATCAGGCGATCGCCGCGGCGTCCATGGCCATGCAGAGCATGCTCGGACTCATCTGCGATCCCATCGCCGGCCGCGTCGAAGCGCCGTGCCTCGGCAAGAACGTCATGGCCGCCAGCAACGCGCTGTCGTGCGCCAACATGGCGCTGGCCGACTTCGACCCGCTCATCCCGCTCGACGAGGTGATCGACGCGGCCAAGGACGTGGCGAGCCGGATGCCGCGCGAGCATCGCTGCACGGCCCTCGGCGGCCTGGCCATCACCCCGACCTCACGGGCCATCGAGCAGCGCCTCGCCGCCGCGGCAGGCGCGGGCTGCGGCAGCTGCGGCTGTCACTGACCGGTCAGCGCGCGCCCTGCGCCGACGCGCGGCGGGTGGCGGCCACCAGCATCGACACCGCCGTGTAGAGCACGACCACCACGACGAGCCACCTGACGGTCGCCAGGTCGAGCGATCGCACGATGAAGGCCGCCAGCAGCACGCCGGGCACGCCGCCCAGGGTCAGCCCGAGCGCGGGGCGCAGGCTGTAGCGCCCCTTGCGCACGAAGCGCATGCTGGCCACGGGCATGAGGAACGCGCAGGCGCCCATCATGATGGGAAAGGCCGCCGTCGGGTTCATGCCGAGCAGGCTGATGAGAATCATGCACGGGGCGTAGAACCCCACGCCGAGCGTCATCAACGCGCCCGCGAGGGCCGCCCCGCCGATGCCGATCGCCAGCCTGGCCCCCGAGAGCCCGAGGGTGTCGCCGCCGGCGGGAAACCAGCCGAACTGCGTCATCACCATGAGCGACGCGGCCGCGAGCAGGGCGATGCCCATGCCCACCTGGATGCGCTGGCGCGACAGCCCCGCCACGATGCCGGCGCCGAGCCAGGCCCCCGCGGCAGCCGCCGCGATCAGCGACACCAGCGTCCACGGGTCCACCGCGATGATCACGATGTAGATCAGCGCCTGGACGGCGACCGGCACCGCGTGGCCGACGTTGAGCGTGCCAGGGATCAGGTCGTCTGGCACGAGGCGCCTGAGCCTGAATATCACTGTGGTCGGCGCAAAGCTCCCGATCCCGAGCGTGTCGAAGAAGTTGGTCACGAAGCCGACGGCGTGGTGCTCGGCGGTCGGCCAGCCCGGGGCCGTCTCTGGGGGCGCCGTGCCGTCGGGCCGTGGTGTGCGCACGGTCGCGACCCACACCGCGACGAAGGCCAGCGAGAGGGCCGACAAGAGGATCAGGAGCGCTGCGACCATCGTGCCTCCGGCGCCGTCACAGCGCCACCTGAGTTCCGAGTCCGTCGGCGATCGCGCGCTCGAGGACGAGGTGGGCGACCGCGACATCCTCGACGGCCTGGCCCAGCGACTTGAAGATCACGATGTCGCCGGCATCCCGCCGCACGGGCGCGCCGGATCGGACCACCGCGCCCAGTTCCGCGCAGATGTGCTCGGGGCCGAACCGGCCCTCCGCCAGACCCTGCACGACATCACCCGACTCGACGAGCGCGGCAGCGCGCGAATCGACGACCAGGCGCGACGCCGAGACGAGCTCGGGGTCCATCTCCCGCTGGTCGGGCCGGCACGCGCCCACCGACACCACCAGGGCGCCATCGTCCACCCAGCGCCGCTCGATCACGGGGTGAGGCGACGCCGTCACGAGCACGATGAGGTCGGCGCCTCGGGTCGCGGCCTCGGCCGTGTCGGCTGCGACGAGTGTCGCCGACACGTCACCGGACATCTCCTGGACGAATGCCGCGAGGTCGGCACGCGGACTCCACACGCGCACCTCCTGCAGCGAGGGCGACTCGGCGGCGAGCGCCTGCAGATGACTGCGCGCCTGCGCGCCGCTGCCCAGCAGCGCCATGCGACGTGGCGGCGCCCTCTGCAGGTGACGCACGGCCACGGCCGACACCGCCGCGGTGCGCGCCTCGGTGATGTGTGCCCCGTCCATCACCGCGCGGAGCCTGCCGGTCGTGTCGTCCAGCAGGAGGACGGTGGCGAAGTGACTGGGCAGCCCGTGGGCGCGGTTACCGTTGAAGACGGTCACGAGCTTGAGGCCCAGCGCCGCGTGCGAGGCGATGTGTGCCGGCATCAGCCCGAGATAGGCACGCTCGGGACCGATGAGCATCGAGGACCTGAGCGGCTGCACGACGTCGCCGGCCGAGAGGGCGCCGAGCGCGGATTCCATGAGGCCCACGAGGTCCACGCCGACGAGCGCGCGGTGCACATCCTGGTGAGTCAACAACCTGACGAGTGACGACATCATTCCGCTCCGTGAGGCGTCATCCTACGCGATCGCCCCCTGGAGGTCCGTGATATCGCGTGGCCCGCCGGGGAGCTGTGCCTGTATCGTGTGCGCGTGACTCCTCCAGACACGCAGACGGCAGGCGCCAACGACGCGCGAGGTCTGGCGCTGGGCTTCGCGTCGCACCTGCTCGCCGGCCTGTCGCCGTTCATCGTCTCGGCGGTCATCACACGCACGTCCCTGCTGCCAGGCACCGCGCTGGTGTACGGGCTGGGAGCGACGGCCCTGGCCCTCCTGCTGGTCGTCCCCCACTGGCGACGACGGTGGCGCGCCGAGACACGCGCGCTGTGGACGCCGCCCCACCGCATCGCGTTCCTGGTGAGTCTCACGGGCTTTCTCGCGGCGGGCGTGGCGTACTACGTCGGTCTTGCCAGCAGTGCCCGCGTCGCCGAGTACGTCTTCCTGACGCGCCTCGACTGGGTCGTGCAGGCGCCGGTCGCCATCCTGGTGTTGCGCGAACCCTGGACACGCGCGGGGCTGGGAGGTGCCGCCCTGGCACTCGCCGGCGGCCTGTTGATCGTGTGGACCGGCGTCGTCGGCAGCAGTGGCCTCCTCGCCGCGCTCTGCTACGTGATCGCGTCGCTGGCCGGCTACCTCGGTGCGACCCGCATCGCGCGGGCTCGCGGGCTCGAGGGCGCCGTCGCACTCACCGTGTGGCGGCACTGGGTCAACACTGCGGGATTCGTGACCCTCGCCCTGGTGCTGGTCCCCACGACCGTCCATCGCCCCGACACCGGCACGCTCATGCTGGCGCTCGCGGGCGGGGCGACACTGCTCGGCCTGTTCCTGTGTCGCTTCGCAGCGCTCACCCGCCTGCCGCTGTGGGTGCTGTCAGCGCAGGCGCCGGTGCAGGCGCTGGTGGCGCTGGCGGCCTCGCGATGGATCGAAGGCGTCCTCTCCGCGACCACGCTGGTGGCTGCCGGGATGATCGTGGCCGGCGAAGCCATCGTCGCAACGAGCCAGCGAGCGGCCCGACGGCCTGACGCGTAATGCCTGGCGATCGCGCACGGACGGCCTGCATGCGTCACCGTCGAACGCCAGGCATCAAGCGTCAAGCGTTAGGCGTTAGGCGTTAGGCGTTAGGCGTTAAGCGTTAAGCGTTAAGCGTCACCGTCTTGCCGGTCTTCGCTGCCTCGTAGATCGCCATCATGGCGCGGAGGTCCTTGAGGCCTTCCTCGCCCGGCGTGCGCGGCTCGGTGTTGTTCTTCACCGATTCGGCCATGTGGTCCATCTCCAGCGCGAACTGGTTGCGCTCGGGGAGCGTGCGCTGCTCGACAGTGCCGCCGCGGACGACGCGCATGCGGAGATCGGAGTAGCTGAGGGCAGGCTCGAGTTCGAACGCGGCGCGCTCGGCGTGCACGCGGAAGCGGTTCAGGCCGACACCGTAGCTCGAGACGCAGTTGGCGAGGATGCCGCTCGGGAAGCGGAGCTGGAAGTTGAGGGTCTCCTCGACGCCGGGAGCGAATCGCGGGTCGCCGGGTGTCGTGTACTCGAACGCGTTGATGGCGATCGGCTCCTCGCCCGACAGGTAGCGCGCGGCGTTGAGCGCGTAGATGCCGATGTCCATCAGCGACCCGCCGCCGGCGAGCGTCTTGTTGAGACGCCACTGCTTCGGGTCGCCGATGTTGAACCCCGCCTCGCAGAGGATGACCTTCGGCTTGCCGAACTCCTGCTTGCGGCACATGTCGATCATCGCCATGTTGTTCGGCTCGTAGCGCAGGCGATAGCCGATCATCAGCTTCTTCCCCGCCACCTTCGCCGCCGCGATCATCGCCTCGCAGTCCTGCGGCGTGTTGGCCATCGGCTTCTCGCAGAGCACGTGCTTGCCGGCCTGGTGCGCCCGCACGGTGTACTCGAGATGCATGCTGTTGGGCAGCACGATGTAGACGATGTCGACGTCGGGGTTGTCCTTCAGCCGGTCGTACGTCGCGTAGCTGTAGAGGCCCGACTCGGGCACGCCGTAGGCCGTGGCGAGCGTCTTCGCCTTGGCCGCATCCCCGCTGACGAGCGCGGTGACCCGCGCGTGCCGGCAATGGGCGAACGCCGGCAGGATCTGGTTGATCGACAGGCTGCCGAGCCCGACGATGGCGTATCCGAGCTTCTTCTCGGGCGGCCCTGGCAGGCGCGGCTGCGCGGCAGAGCGCACGCCGGCGAGCGATGCGGCGGCGAGCGTGAGACCGGTGGACTGCAGGAACTGGCGACGGTTGGAGGGGCTCTGTTTCATGGTTGGCTCAGGGCTCAGGGCTCAGAAAGCTCACTAATGGCTGCTCACATTACGGCACAGGCCGGGAGTTCGAGGAGCGCGTTCGCCATTGCATGACTGCAACGCTCTTCTCGGCATGCTCTCTGAGCCTTGAGCCTAGAGCCCTGAGCCTCGAGCCATCCGTTCACGCGTGCAGTTTGGTGACGATCGCGTCCACATCGTAAACGCAGCCGCCCCAGGTGCCGCCACTGGCGGCCTGCATCGCGGCCCACAGGCGCGTCGCCGGCGGCAGCTTCGGATGGGGGGCGAGCGCCGGGTGCGGCGTGCGGGTCGCCAGCGTCGCCGCGTCGGGCTCGAGTTCGCCGGTGGCGGGGTCCTCGCGCACCAGATCGATGTGCCCCAAGAGCGTGCGCGTGTCGATCACCACCCGTACGAGGTCGCCATCGCGCAAGCGCCCGAGCGGTCCGCCGGCGAGGGCTTCCGGCCCCACGTGGCCGACGCACGGGCCCGTGGACACGCCGGAGAACCTCGCGTCGGTGATGAGCGGCGTGCCCTTGAACGCCGGCAGGTGCTTGAGGGCGGAGGTCACCTGGTAGACCTCCTCCATCCCCGTGCCCATCGGGCCGATGCCGGCCACGACGACGATCTCGCCCGGCTGCAGGGCGGTGGCGGGATCGTGGCCCTTGATGGCCTGGATGGCCGCGGCCTCGCTGGTGAAGACGCGCGCCGGTCCGACATGCCGGAACACGCCGTCGCCGTCGAGCAGGTCACGGGCAATCGCCGTGCTCTTCACGATCGCGCCCTCGGGTGCGAGGTTGCCCTGCATGAAGCACACGGTGCTGCTCAGCCCCGCGGCAGCAGCCGCCGCGGGCGGCATCACGACGCGATCGGGATCGACCCCATCGCGGTCGCGCAGGATCTGCCTGCAGCGCTGCCGCCGCTCGCTGTCCTGCCACCAGTCCAGCACGGCGTCCAGCGAGAGCCCGCTGGCCGTCGGCACGCTGGTGTCGAGCAGGCCGAGGGCCCGCAGGTGCAGGAGCACTTCGGGCACGCCGCCGGCCAGGTGCACGCGCACGGTGGGGTGCGGACCGGCGGGCAACGCATCCACCAGGCGCGGCACGGCGCGGTTCACAGCGGTCCAGTCCTCGATGGTCGGGCGCCGCAGACCCGCCGCGTGCGCGATGGCCGGCACGTGGAGCAGCAGGTTGGTCGAGCCGCCGAAGGCCGCGTGCGCCACCATCGCGTTGCGGATCGACGCATCGGTGACCAGCGTGCGGGCCGACCAGCCGAGGGCACGCTGCGCCAGCAACCCGTGCACGGCGCGCGCCGCCCCGTCGAGCCAGATGGGCTGCCCCGATGGCGCCAGGGCGCTGTGCACGGGAGCCAGGCCCAGCGCCTCCGCCACGACCTGCGCCGAGGCGGCCGTGCCGAGGAACTGGCACCCGCCGCCCGGCGATGCGCAGGCGCGGCAGCCGAGGGCCGCCGCCTCCTCGAGCGAGATGAGCCCGTGGGAGAAGCGCGCGCCAATCGTCTGGATGGTGCCGGCGTCCTCACCGCGATCGGACGGCAACGTGACGCCGCCAGGCACGATCGCGACCGGGACGTCGCCCGCGCCGGCAATGGCCATCAGCATGGCCGGCAGCCCCTTGTCGCACGTGGCCACGCCGAGCACGGCCGAACGCGTCGGGAGCGACCGGATCAGCCGCCCCAACACGGTGGCCGCGTCGTTGCGATACGGCAGGCTGTCGAACATGCCCGGGGTGCCCTGCGACCGGCCGTCGCACGGGTCGGTGCAGAACCCCGCGAACGGCGTCCAGCCGCTGGCGCGACACGTGAGCGCTGCCTCACGCATCAACAGGCCGACTTCCCAGTGCCCCGTGTGGTACCCGAGGGCGAGGGGGCGGCCATCGGGTTCGCGCATGCCCCCGAGCGTGCTCAGGAGCAAGGCCTGCGGCTGGCGCACCGCATCGGGCGCCCAGCCCATGCCGACGTCGAGCGACCAGCCGAAGAGGTCGCCGCTCGGCTTGTTGCGCAGGTCGTCCGGGGTGAACGGCAACTGCCCCTCGGGACCAGGGGCAGCCGTCGTGATGTCGAAGATCGCGGCGTCGCCGCGGTCGAGGGCGGGGGGGACGGAAGGCGTGGACACCGTCTACCTCAGCGGTAGGGCGGGGTGTCCCACCCCGCCGTCATTCATTCCGAACTACCAACGGCGCGGTCGGAGACCGCGCCCTACCTCTGTGGGGTCGGAGACCGCGCCCTGGCCCCTTACTGGGCCGCGGCGGTGCCGCCAGCCGGGGCGGGCACCAGGCGGGCGATGCGATCCGGCTGGTTGAACGCGATGTAGATCGCGCCGTCGGGTCCCGTCACCACGTCGCGCAAGCGCCCGACGTTCTTGAACAGCACTTCCTGCTTCACGCCCGTGGCCGTGATCTCGAGGCGACGCAGTTCCTGAGCGGCGAGCGAGCCGAGGATCAGGTTGCCCTTCCACTGCGGGAACTTCGCGCCGGTGTAGAACCCGATCGACGACACGGCGATCGAGGGCACCCAGTACGTGAGGGGCTGTTCCAGGCCGGGCGCCGCCGTCTTGTCGGTCATCGGCGTGCCGTTGTAGTTCATCCCGTAGGTGATGACCGGCCAGCCGTAGTTCTTGCCCTTCTCCACCAGGTTCAACTCGTCGCCGCCACGCGGGCCGTGCTCCACGTCGTACAGCGTGCCGGTGGTCGGGTGCATCGTCAGCCCCTGGGGATTGCGATGCCCGTAGCTCCAGATGCTCTTGATGGCGTCGGCCTTGCCGGCAAACGGGTTGTCGGCCGGAATCGAGCCGTCCTCGTTGACGCGGTGCACCTTGCCGTTGGGCCGGGTGACATCCTGGGCATCGGTCATCGTGCCGCGGTCGCCAATCGAGAAGAACACATGGCCCTTGCCGTCAAAGACGAAGCGCGAGCCGAAGTGGGGATTACCCGTGCGATAGGTCGCGGCGGGCGCCTTGAAGATCTGCTGGACGTCGGTCAGCGCGTTGCCCTTGAGCTTGGCGCGAATCACGGCGGTCATGGCCGCCTCGCCCTCGCCCGGGTCGCTGTAGGAGATGTAGATCCAGCCGTTCTTCGCGTACTGCGGGTGCACGCCGACGTCGAGCAGGCCGCCCTGGCCCTTGGCCGTCACGACCGGCACGCCCTGCACGGGCTCGGCCGCGAGCACGCCCTTGGCGTCGGTGATGCGGAGGGTGCCGCCCTTCTCGGTGATCAGCATCCGGCCATCGGGCAGGAAGTCGAGGCCCCAGGGCGTGTTCACGCCCTCGAGCACCGTCTCGAGCTTGAACGTGTGCTTCTCGCTCTGGACGACGACGTTGGGCTCGGGCTTGGCGAAGGTGGCGCCGGCCGACTTGGCCTTGCCGGCGGTCTCGCGGATGTAGACCACCATCGCGCGGATTTCCTCGTCACTGAGGAGCCCGCCGAAGGCCGGCATGCCCTTGTCGGTGCGTCCGGCCTTGATCGTCGCGGCCAGGGCGGCATCGTCGCCGTTGCCCGAGATCCAGGTGTCGTCGAGCATGCTGGGCGCCTGGGCGCCCTGCATGTTGGCGCCATGGCAGCTGGCGCAGACGTCGGTCCAGACCTTGGCAACGTCCTTCTTGGGGGCGGGGGCCTGGGCGAGCAGGAGGGGCCCGCCAACGAGCGCAGCGGTGCCCACGAGCAGGGCGGAAATACGGAGCAGCATCAGGAAAGCGTAGCAGAACAGCACAGGAAAAAGAGTAGAAGAGCAGAAGAGTAGAAGGGCAGAAGGCAGGGCGGGAAGGAAGAAGGAACCCAAAGACGCAAGGCTGAAGAAGGTCCAAAGGCTCGACAGGCGCCGACGCCAGCCCTGCCCTTTCCCTGTACTGTCCTTGTGCCTTCGGTCCTTCCGCCTTCCCGCCCTACCTTCTTTCCTTCTGCTCTTCTACCCTTCTGCCCTTGTCCTAGACGCTGTCCTTGTACCAGCCCTTGAGTGGGTCGTAGCTCACTCCCAGGTGGTCGAGCGCCTCCTTGGGGGCGCCGGTCCACTTGGCGACGAAGGTGTTGCCCTTGTAGTCGAGGTCGGCGATCCCGATCTTGCTCGTGAAGAAGCCCGTGGCCGTGAGGTCGCGCACGGCGCCGAAGAAGCGCACGCCGTGACTGTGCTCGGGC
>NZ_JBIINP010000389.1:0-2660 GCF_044337415.1 Luteitalea sp. | reverse complement strand
CATCGCCGTGCGCATGACGTCGCACGGTCCGGCCCTGTACCACCAGGAGCGCGTCGGGCAGCACGGACGCACGTTCACGGTGCACAAGTTCCGGTCCATGCGCTCGGACGCGGAGGCCGCCACGGGAGCGGTGTGGGCGCAGCGCAACGACTCGCGCGTGACCCCGGTCGGCGCCTTCCTCCGCAAGACCCGGCTCGACGAGATCCCACAGCTCTGGAACGTGCTCAAGGGCGAGATGAGCCTGGTGGGCCCCCGCCCGGAGCGGCCGGAGTTCGTGCGCATGCTCACCGAGCAGATCCCGTTCTACGGCCAGCGGCACAGCGTCAAGCCGGGCGTCACCGGCTGGGCGCAGGTGTCCTACACCTACGGCGCCTCCGTCGAGGACTCGATGGAAAAGCTCCAGTACGACCTCTACTACATCAAGAACCTCTCGATGAGCCTCGACCTGTTCGTCCTGTTCAAGACCGTGCAGACCGTCGTGCTCAAGCGCGGCCAGTGACGAGACCATCAGGCGCCGACGGCATCAGCTGCGCCACGACCAAGGAGTCCCGCTCGTGATCGACCTCCACATGCACACCACGGCGTCTGACGGACGCTGCTCGCCCGAAGACCTCGTCCAGCGCTGCTGGGACAAGGGGATTCGTACGATGGCGGTCACCGACCACGACACGATGGCGGGAGTACTGCCGACGCAGCGGGCGGCCGAGGCGCGCGGCATGACATGCCTGCCCGGCATCGAGATCACCTCGGTGCACGGGGGCAAGGACGTGCACATGCTGGCCTACTTCCTCCCGGAGGATGCGCCGGGCCTGCAGCCGATGCTGGCGGCCCAGCGGCAGCAACGCGTCAATCGCGCCCTCGAGATCGCCAGCCGTCTCGAGCGGCTCGGGGCGCCGGTGGACAGGGACGCGATGATCGAGGCCGCGGCCGGCAGCGGCAAGTCGCTGGCGCGCCCGCAGATCGCGCAGGCGCTCATCACCGCGGGCCACGTCACGACCGTCGCCGAGGCGTTCGACAGGTACCTCGGCGAAGACAGCCCGGCGTACGTGCCCCACACCGGTGTCACCCCCGCGGAGGTCGTCGCCCTGGTCGTGGCCGGCGGCGGGATTCCCTCGCTGGCACACCCCGGCTATCGACCGAAGGACGACATCATTCCTGGCCTCGTGGACGCAGGCCTCGTCGCGATGGAGTGCTATCACAGCTCGCACGACGAGGCAGCCACGGCGCACTATCTGGGCCTGGCACGGCAGCACGGGCTGCTGGTGACCGGTGGTTCGGATTTCCACGGGCCCGGCACCCGGCGCGAAGAGTTCTTCGGCGTCGTGCAGTTGCCCGAAGCCGACCTCGCTGCCCTGCTGGCGCGCGCCGGCCGGTAGCGTCACGTCGGACACCTGGCCGCGGCCGGTGTCGCCGCGGCCCGCCGCCTGCCCTCCGGGCGGCGCCCGGCCCGACACCGACGTCGCCTTCGCTCGTGGGCCTCGATGACGAGCGGCGGCCCGGACCACGCATGCAGAACCTCGGAACCTCACCGCTGACCGATGCGCGCGGACGCATCCTGCCGTGACCACGATCTGGTTGCTCGTCATCGCCACATGTGCGGCGGTGATCGCCTACGTCGTGGTGGGCTACCCGCTGCTGCTGCGCGCCATCGTCGCGCTGCGCGGTCCGCGCCCCGTGGCCAAGGCGCCGATCACGCCCCCGGTGACCCTCATCGTCTCGGCGTTCAACGAGGCCGACGTCATCGCCGCCAAGCTCGACAACGCGCTGGCCCTCGACTATCCGCGTGACCTCCTGCAGATCGTGGTCATCTCGGATGCATCGAGCGATGGGACCGATGCGATCGTCGAGAGTTACGCGGATCGTGGCGTCGTGCTGCGGCGCCAGGCCGACCGCCGCGGCAAGACGGCGGGGCTGAACGCGACCGTGCCGTCGGTGGCGGGCGAGATCGTCGTGTTCTCCGACGCGAACGCGATGTACCAGCCCGACGCCATCCGGATGCTCGTGCGCAACTTCGCCGACCCGGCAGTCGGCTGCGTGACGGGCGAGGCCCGCTACGAGGGCGACGTGGACGGCGCCGCCGACGAGGGCGAGGGCGCGTACTGGAACTACGAGATGCAGTTGAAGCGCCTCGAGACGGCCGTCGGCTCGAGCGTGGGCGGCGACGGCGCCATCTACGCAATCCGCAAGCCGCTCTGGCAGACGCTGCCGGAGGACGGGATCAACGACTTCCTCAACCCGCTGCAGATCGTGGCCGCCGGGTGGCGAGGCGTGTACGAGCCCGAGGCCGTCTGCTACGAGGAGACCGCGGGCGACACCAGCAAGGAGTACCGCAGGCGCGTCCGCATCATCAGCCGCAGTTGGCGGGCGGTGTGGCTGGCCTCCGACGTGCTCAAGCCGTGGAAGGTCGGATTCTTCGCCGTCTCCATCGTCTCGCACAAGATCCTGCGGTGGTTCACCGGGCTCTTCCTTCTCGGCATCGCGGTCGCCAGCGCGGGGCTGCTGCTGCCGCCGCTGATCGCTGCGGCCCCGTGGATCTGGGCGGCGTTGGCGGCGACGGTGCTCGTCCTGATGGCCGTCCCCCAGACACGCCGCCTCCTGCAGGTGGCCTGGTACTTCGGCGTGCTGAACCTGGCCTCGGTCGTGGGGCTCCTCAAGGGATC
>NZ_JBIINP010000162.1:0-9798 GCF_044337415.1 Luteitalea sp. | reverse complement strand
CGACGTTCGCGCCGCGCGCGTTCACGACGCGCTCGACGCGGCTCGCCAACTGGACGCTCGGTACGCGCGAGGTCATCAGCTGGAAGAGCCAGGACGGCGAGACGATCGAGGGCGTGCTCGTGAAGCCGCGCGACTTCCAGCCGGGTCGGCAGTACCCGCTCTTGTGCGTCATCCACGGCGGGCCGACCGGGGTGGACCGTCCACAGGCCATCGACGCGCGCTACTACCCCGCCGATCTCTGGGCTGCGCGCGGCGCGCTCGTGCTCAAGGTGAACTACCGCGGCAGCGCCGGCTACGGCCAGCGCTTCCGGCAGTTGAACGTGCGCAACCTCGGCGTCGGAGATGCGTGGGACGTGCTCTCGGGGATCGACAGCCTGATCGCGAATGGGATGGTCGACCCGACTCGCCTGGGCTGCATGGGCTGGAGCCAGGGCGGCTACATCTCGGCGTTCCTGACGACCTCCACGACGCGGTTCAAGGCCATCTCGGTGGGGGCCGGCATCTCGAACTGGGCGACGTACTACTACAACACCGACATCACGCCCTTCACGATCCAGTACCTCGACGCCGACCCGGCCAAGGATCCGGAGATCTACCGCAAGACGTCACCGATGTCCTACGTGATGGGGGCAAAGACGCCGACGCTGATCCAGCACGGCGAATTCGACCGGCGTGTGCCGATCGCCAACGCGTACGAACTGCGCCAGGGCCTCCAGGATCGCGGCGTGCCGGTGGAGATGATTGTCTACAAGGGCTTCGGCCACGGCATCACCAAGCCGAAGTCGATGCGCGCGGTGCTCCAGCACAACCTGGCGTGGTTCAACCATCACATCTTCGGCGACCCGGCGCCTGAGCTGACGAAGGCCCCGGAGAAAAAGTAACGGCCACGGGCGACGGGCTGCAGGCTGCCCGAGCATCAGCGAGCGTCGAGCTGAAGCTCGACGCCCACGAACAACCACAGTTCGTGGGTGTCGACCTTCAGGTCGACACTCACCGCTTCTTCAACCGCG
This sequence comes from Luteitalea sp., assembly GCF_044337415.1. Classification (GTDB taxonomy): domain Bacteria; phylum Acidobacteriota; class Vicinamibacteria; order Vicinamibacterales; family Vicinamibacteraceae; genus Luteitalea. The sequence goes on along the minus strand of NZ_JBIINP010000162.1, from coordinate 8,788 downwards.
CCAGCAGGTCCCGGGCGGCGTCGGCGGCGGGGCCACCAATCGCGAGCGCCTCGTCGACTCGCGAACGTACGTCCGCGTCGCGTCCCAGGTTGGCGTAAGCCACCGCGGCGTTGTAGCGCGCCCAGCCCTTCTGGTGCTGGTGCTCGACGAGCGCACGCTCACGCCGCGCCACGAGCGCCACGCGTGCCCCTTCCTCCATGCGCGCCTCCCGCGCATCCGCGATGCGCTGTTCGAACGTGGGCGTCCGCTCGGAGAGGCACTCGTAGGCAGCGTCGAAGCCCGTTGATGCCGGGGACCACGCGCGCCGCACGAGATGCAGGGCCGCGCGATCGAAGTGCGCCTCGCAGTGCCGGTCCTCGAGGTCGAGCGCCGCATCGAAGTCCTTCAACGCGTCATCCGGCCGCTGCTGCTGGAAGGCGATCGCGCCGCCGAGGTACGACAGGTCGGCGTTGACCATCAGGCTGCGCGCCGCGTCCACGGCCGCGCGCGCCTCGTCCAGCCGCTTCAGGGTGTACAGGTTCCACGCCTTCCAGTACTGCGCCTCGCCGGTGTACCACGTGCCGAGCGTGAGCATCGTGTCGGCCGTGGCCACGGCGTCATGGTGACGGCCGAGCCAGCCGAGGCTCTTCACGCGGCCCAGCAACGCCTCGCGGTGGTCTGGCACGCGCGCCAGCAGCGTGTCGTAGGCCGCGAGCGCCGCCGGGAAGTCCTCCATGCGCTGCCGGATGTCGCCGACGAGGACGCGAGCGGGCACGAGGTCGGGCATGGCCGCCAGCGCCGGTACCAGGGCCTCCTCTGCCGAGACGAGCCGGCCTCGTCCGAGCTCGGCCTCGCCGAGCAGTACGCCGACCTCTTCGAATCCCGGGTGCGCTGCCTGGAAAGCGAGGACGTCGTCGATGGACGACCGCAACAAGAGCAGACGTGTGAACGTGAATGCCCCGTCGTCGACGGGGCGTCCGGCCCATCGTTCGGGACCGAGCCGGGGCGGCGTCCCGCGCGGGGGCGGCTCCCCTTCCTCGACGGCGACCATGGGGTTCGACGCGACGAGCGCGATCAGCAACGTTGCGCTCCAGGAATCGCCATCAGCAACCGCCTCGAGGGCGTGCCGCCGGGACCGCCATGTCGAGAGCGTCGCTGGTCCGGGAAACTGCAGGGCGCCGGGAGCGAGGGTGCCGCGCCGCCACGGCACCGCGGCAAGCACGTCGGCCGCGACCGTCGCGTCGTCCATCATGGCCAGGGCGCGGAGGCGCTCAGGGGTGCCCTGGTGCGCCCCCGGGTAGAGCCCGATCAGCCGCTCTCGCAGCGCGAGATGCACGGCCGTGCGGAACGCCCGCGCCCCGACGGCCGGGTCCACGCGCGCCGCGAGCGCCTGCTCGTATCCGTGCAACGCGTCATCGAGGCAGCGATAGCAGCCCTCGCCGACGCGAGCGTCGGCCGCCGCCACTTGCGACGGCCAGGGGTCGGGCTCCACCGCCACGCGCCGCGCCGGCGCACACGCCGCGATCCCCAGCAGCACGAGCGCGACGAGTGGCAGGACGACGGCGTGCCAGGACATCAGTCCTCCCTGTCGAGCCACGTCCGCATCCCGGCACGTTCGCGCGCGGACAGCGTGCGGTCGGCCACCAGGTGAGCCACCTGGCTACTCGACGCTCGCTCGTCGCGGAGAGGCCTCGAACCGTTGCTGCCATTCGACGGCGCGTGCGGACCGAGCCGGATCAGGCTCCGCGCGGTTCCACGCGTCGTAGAACCGCGCCACGAAGCGGTACGCGCGGGCGGTGTCGGCCTCCCACGGCGACAGCGCCGGGACGGCGCCGAGCAGCAGAGCCTCGGCCTCGGCACGCTGACCGAGGTCCGCGAGCGCCATCCCGAGGTGGACGCGGAGGTCGGTCAGCGTGACGTCGGTCTCCCCCGCGTCCTCGCCTCCCGCCCTGCGTTCCTCGACGATCGCGATCTGGCGACGCAGCAGCGCGGCCGCGTCCTTCGGTCGCTGCAGCCCGAGCAGCGCCACGGCGCGGGTGTCGTTGGCGTCGATGGTGACCACATCGTCTGCCCCCCGGCTCGCGGCGCTGGCGGCGGCCGTCTCCGCCGCGAGCCGCTCCGCGTCGGCAAACTGCCCGAGGCTGGCAAGCGTGGCGGCGAGGCGTTCCTGTGAGGACAGCGTCCGGGGATGCGTCGGGCCCAGCGCGCGACGCCGCCCCTCGAGCGCCTGGCGATGCAGTGCCTCGGCCTCCGCGCTGCGGCCCATGATCAGGGCGAGTTCGGCCACGTTGTTCACGCTGTTGAGCGTGCTCGGATGGGCGGCCCCGTACAGCACGGTCTTCAACTCGAGCGCACGTCGCATGAGCGGGTCGGCCTCCTCGACCCGCCCCATCAAGGCGAGGTCGTTGGCGAGGTTGTTGATCTCGAGCACGGTGGCCGGCTCCGACTCGCCGTGCAGGCGACGTCGGATCTCCAGCGCCTGCCGGTGCAGGGCCTCGGCCTTCGCGTAGTTGCCCGTCTCCTGGTAGTAGTTCGCGAGGTTGCCCATGACCGAGACCGTGTCCGCATGGTCGGGACCCAACGTCCGGCGCTTCGCGTCCAGGTTGCGCAGGTAGAGCGGCTCGGCGTCGGCAAAACGCCCGTCCGACCGCAACACGTTGGCCAGGTTCATCTCGATGGCCAGCGACAAGGGGTCGTCCTGCCCACCGCTCGCGGCGGCGGCCAGCGCGCGACGGAGCAGCGGCTCCGCTTCGTCGTATCGCCCCTGCCGCCATGCCAGCAACCCGAGCATGTTCATGACCTCGACCGAGCTGCCCTTCGCCTCACCGAACACGCCCTGTCGCAGGGCCAGGGCGCGCCGCAGGTGCGGCTCGGCGGCGGCGTACTCGCCCAGTTCGCCGTAGGTGTTGCCCAGCGTGATGCGAATCGCCGCCTCGACGAGCGGCTCGTTGGCGAAGCGTCCCCCCGGCTTGGAGGCCTCCTCGATGCGGCCCGCCGCCGCATCGAGGACGGCGCGCATGGTGACGTCCTTGCCCCGGCCGGCGGCCGTCGACGGTGCCGCCGACGCGAGGAGGTCGTCGGTGAGGAACGCGTTGACGGCCGTCGCGATGGCGGTCTGCCGACGCGCTTCCACGGCCTCGGCCGCAGCGACACGCTCGGCGCGCGCGGCCCGCACGGACGCCCACGTCGTGCCGACGATGCCGGCGACGAGCGCGAGGGCCACGGCCGCGGCGGCGAGCACGGGGATGCGGTGCCGCCGGTAGAGCTTCCTGGCGCGGTACAGGGCGCTGGGCGGAGTCGCGAGCACCGGCTCGTCATCGAGGTAGCGCTGCACGTCCATCGCGAGGCCGTTGGCCGTCTCGTACCGGCGCGTGCGGTCCTTGTCGAGGGCCTTCATCGTGATCCAGTCGAGATCGCCCTCCAGCGTCCGCTCGAGCACGCGGACGTCGACACTGCGGTTGGTGGCGGGCACGTTCGACGCAGGCCCGATCCGGCTGATGCGGCTGCTGGGTTTCGGTGGGTCCTCTTCACGCAGCTTGCGCTGGATCTCGGCGAGACCGGCGCGACGCAGGTCCTTGGGATCGAACACCTGCTGCCCCGCGAGCAACTCGTAGAGGAGCGCGCCGAGCGAGTAGATGTCGGAACGCGTGTCGACGTCGACATCGGTCATCTCGGCCTGCTCGGGGCTCATGTACTCCGGCGTGCCGACGAGTTGCCCCACCTCGGTGAAGACCGAGTGCTCGCTGAGACGCTGCGACGTGGCCTTGGCGATGCCGAAGTCGATGATCTTCGGCACGCGGACGTCATCGAGGTTCGCCACCAGGACGTTGGACGGCTTGATGTCGCGGTGGATGATGCCCTTCTGGTGCGCGTGCTGGACGCCGCGACAGACGTCGATGAACAGCAGCAACCGCTCGCGGATGGTCAGCTTGTGCGTGTCGCAGTACTGGGTGATCGGCACGCCCTGCACGAACTCCATCGCGAAGTAGGGCCGCCCGTCGGGCGTGGCCCCGGCGTCGAAGACGCGCGCGATGTGGGGATGGTTCATCAGCGCCAGCGCCTGCCGCTCCGACTCGAAGCGGGCGATGACCTCGCGCGTGTCCATCCCCAGCTTGATCAGCTTGAGGGCGACCATGCGCCGAACGGGCACCTCCTGCTCGGCCTCGTAGACAACGCCCATCCCACCGCGACCGATCTCGCGGATGATGCGGTACGGGCCAATGCGCTCCGAGACCTCGTCGGTGTCGCTGATGTGCGCCGAGACGTCGCCGCCCGTGCGGCGGCGCCCCGACATGTCATCGGCCTCGCCGATGCGCTCCGAGACCTCGTCGCCGGCGGCCTCCGGCGCCGTGATCTGCGTCTCGGCGAGTTCCTTGCGCTCTCGGTCGGTCACGCTGTCTCCTTCATCGATGCGACGGTTCCACCGCCCCACCGTGCCCTCCCCGTCGGGGGTGGAGGGCGGCGCGGAGGTGCGCCGATGAGGTTGTCGGAAGGCCGGATTGTAGCGCAGCGAGTCGCTGCGACAGGTCGGCGCGGCGACGTCCGCAGCCGTGCCCGCCGTTCCTGCAGACGTCACGTGTTCCGCGTGGTCGTGGTGAATGGCGCGTCGGAGCGTCCCGACGCTCTTCGCCATTCCCGGCATCGCCGCATCGCGGCATTCTTCGCTACGGCTGGAAGTTCACCGTCACCGTCAGCATCACCGACACCGGTTCGCCGTTCAGCCACGTGGGCGCGTACCGCCACTGCAGCACGGACGCGATCGCGGCCTCGTCGAGGCCCGCCACGCTCCGCACCGGCTTGGCGTTGACCACGGCGCCATCGGGGTTGACCGTGATCTCGAGGATCACGACACCAGAGACGCCGGCCGCCTGCGCCTCGGCGGGATACCGGGGCGGCACATGGATGATCTTGGTGGGCGGGCCGACCACCCCACCCACGCGCAGCGGCGGACGCGCGCGCCCCGACGGCACGACGATGCCATCGTCATCGGAGGTGCCGACATAGGTGGTGAGCAGGAGCGGTGCCTGCGCTGGCGACTCGAACCGCCACTGCCGCACCGCCGTCAGCACTGCCGCAATCTCGGAGGGATCGCGCGGCAGCGTGGCCGTGGGTGTCGTGATCCGCGCCTCGGCCACCCGCCCTTCGGCGTCGATCACCAGGTTCACGCGTAACCGCACCGTGCCGGTCGTTCCTGGAGGCCAGGCCGGGGCCACGTGCGTGACGCGTCGCGGGGCCGGCATCTCCGGCGTCGGTCGCACGGCGGTGGCCTCGAGCGGCCCAGGTGGATGCTGGAGCATTGCACTCGAGGCGGCGACCGCTGCGGGCATCGGCGAGGCCAGCGTCAGCACGACGCCGGCGAACGCGAGAGCGGCGGCGCGGCGCCATGAAGTCCGTGTTCGCCGTGTGATCTGCACCCGAACACTCTACCTGCCCCGAGTGTGACTCGCGAACAACGGCCCGGGCCGAACGGCAACCGCAGCGGATCGCCGAACCGCATACCGTGTCGAGCCGGCGCGTCGGCTCAGGCCGGGACGTCCGCGTCGAGGTGCACGAGGTCGACCTCGATCCAGCCGCGCAGGCTGTTGACCAGCCATGCCCGCGTGGCCCGCGTCAACAGGTCCGCCGTGAGCACACGCTCCTCGATCGCGCCGTGCGCGAGCAGGTCGGCACGGAACACGCCGGGGAGCAGGCCGCAGCCGATCGGCGGCGTCACGCGGCGGCCATCGAGCTCGAGCACCAGGTTGCCCACGGTACCTTCGGTCAACTCGCCGCGCACGTTCCAGAGAATCACGTCGTCGAGGTCGGGGCGCATCGCCCGCGCCGCCTCGTAGACATCCCGCCGGGTGGTCTTGTTGAACAACAACGGGTTGCGTGCATCGACGGGCGACGCGGCCAGCCCGACGCGCCAGCGCCGCGGCGCGAGATCGACCGGCTCGGCTTCCGCACGCGCCACGCCCCGCCGATCGAGAAAGAGCCTGGCCCGCCAGGTGCCGGTCGGATACGCCACGAGCAGCGCCTCGAGCGCGCGCTCGAGGGCGCTGGTGTCGCATGGCCAGCCGAACAGGGCCGCCGACGCGGCCATGCGAGCGACGTGCGCGTCCTGCCGCCACAGCGTCCCCTCCTCGAGCCGCAGCGTCTCGAAGAGGATCGCGTCCTCCGGCACGGCGGGCGGGCGCACGACGCGCGCCTTGGCGAGGCACTCGGCCCACTCCTCGGCCGGATCCGAATCGGCGGTGATGCCGGCGCCGACGCCGTAGGTGGCGATGCCGGTGGCCTTGTCGAGCACGGCCGTCCTGATGGGCACGCTCGCGATGAAGTCGCCACCGGGCCGGAGGAGCACGATCGCGCCGGTGTAGATGCCGCGAGCTGCGGGCTCGAGCTCCGCAATGATGTCCATCGTCCGCACCTTCGGCGCCCCGGTCACCGAGCCACAGGGGTACATGGCGTGCAACAGATCGAGCAGGGACGTGCCGGGCCGCACGGTGGCGTCGATGGTGGAGGTCAGCTGCCACACGGTGGGGTACCGCTCGAGCGCGCACAAGTCGCGCACCCTCACGCTGCCCGTGGCGGCGACCCGTCCGAGGTCGTTGCGCAGGAGGTCGACGATCATCACGTTCTCGGCGCGCGCCTTGTGGCTGGCGACGAGTTCGGCTGCCAGGCGGGCATCCTCGTCGGGCCAGCGGCCGCGCCTGGCCGTGCCCTTCATCGGCTTCGTGCGCACGCGGTCGCCCCGACGCTCGAGGAACAGCTCGGGAGACAGGCTCATGACCACGGACGTGCCGGTGTCGACCCAGGCGGCGAAGCCGACGTCGGCCTGTGCGGCGCACGCCGCGAACCAGCGCGCCGGATCCTCGTGGAATCGCGCCGTCAGCGGGAACGTGTAGTTGACCTGGTAGGTATCGCCCGCAGCGATGTACTGGTGAACCCGCGCGAGATCGGCGACGAAGCGCGCTTCGTCGATGGCTGGCACCCACGAAGGGGCGTCGATGGCCGCGAGGGGCGCGCGCGCCGGACCTTCGACGGCCTCGGCGGCCTCGAACGCAGCGGCCCACGCCAGCGGGAGCGGACCGGACGGGGGGCGCGTCCGGTAGGCGGCATCGAAGGCCGGCGCCGCCTCATACGTGAGCAGCAAGGCGACCCATCGCCGGGAGGCAGCCTGCGCCTCGGCCCAGGTGACGACACCGGGCAGTTCGTCGATACGGGCCGCCGCCCGCGTGTCGGTTGGCTGCCGCAGGTCGACGTCCCACGCCGAGCCGGCAGCGCCCGTCCCGAAGCGCGCAGTGCATGTCGTCGGCATCGTCTGTTCGACGATAGCGCAGCCGTGGACAGCCGACGCTGTGACAGCGCGTGGGCATGTCGATCAATTCGTGCGCGTTTCGCACGATCCAAGCGCAGGCAGAAACACAGAGAAAGCTATGTTTTACAAAGCGTGGCCAGAGAGTTGACCAATAGGCGCAACATGCCTACGCTCTTCGTGGAAAAACTTGGCGGCCCTGCCGCCCCTGGAGGTGCCCGATGAACGTTCGCTCCCTTCCCTTCGTGCTGTTGTCGGCTGTCGCCCTCGCCGCCCTACTCCCGCGCTCAGCGCCCACCGTCGCGGCCGGCGGCCCCTGGAACCAGGGCGATGTGGCCTGGATGCTGACCGCCACCGGCCTCGTCCTCCTGATGACGCCCGGGCTTTCGTTCTTCTACGGGGGCATGGTCCGCTTCAAGAACGTCGTGTCGACGATGCTCCAGAGCTTCGTCGCCCTGGGCGTCATCAGCCTGCTGTGGGTGGTGGTCGGCTTCAGCCTGGCCTTCGGCGACAGCCTCGGCGGCTTCGTCGGCAACCCATTCACGTTCTTCATGCTCGACGGGGTGGGCGCGGCCACGCACCCCGACCTCTCGCCCACTATTCCCCTGCTGCTGTTCGCGCTCTTCCAGTTGAAGTTCGCGATCATCACGCCCGCCCTCATCACCGGGGCCTTTGCCGAGCGAGTGCGCTTCTCCAGTTACCTGCTGTTCATGGTGCTGTTCAGCGTGTTCATCTACTCACCGCTCGCCCACATGACGTGGCACCCCCAGGGCTGGCTGCGGCAGATGGGCGTGCTCGACTTCGCGGGGGGCACGGTCGTGCACATGTCGGCGGGCCTGGCGGCACTCTCGGGGGCGCTGGTCCTCGGGCGTCGGCAGAGCCACGTCGCCAACGAGCCCCACGAGCCGGCCAACATCCCGTACGTGCTGCTCGGGACCGGCATGCTCTGGTTCGGCTGGTTCGGCTTCAACGCGGGCTCGGCCCTCGCCGCCAACGACGCCGCCGTGCTCGCGTTCGCCACCACCAACACGGCGTCTGCGGCGGCCATGCTCGGTTGGGTGTTCTTCGACATGCTGCGTGGCCGCAAGCCGTCGGCGATGGGCGCGTGCATCGGCGCCGTGGTCGGCCTGGTGGCGATCACCCCGGCGGCCGGCTTCGTCACGATCCGGCACAGCATCGCCATCGGCCTCATCGCCAGCATCGTGTCCAACCTCGCGGTGCACTGGAAGTCGCGGAGCACGCTCGACGACACGCTCGACGTGTTCCCCTGCCACGGCGTCGGCGGCATGGTCGGCATGCTCCTCACCGGGGTCTTCGCCAAGGACGTCGGCCTCATCCACGGCCAGTGGCACACGTTCGGCGTGCACCTGTTCGGCCTGCTCGTCGTCACGGCCTTCGCGTTCGTCGGGTCCTGGCTGCTCTACCGGGTGGTCGACACGCTGTGGCCCATGCGCGTCTCGCCCGACGCCGAGATCGACGGCCTCGACCTCAGCCAGCATGGCGAGGTCGCGGCCA
>NZ_JBIINP010000161.1:0-9805 GCF_044337415.1 Luteitalea sp. | reverse complement strand
TCCGCGTAGGTTCCGGATCCTGCTGGCCGACGACCATCCGATCCTGGCCGACTCGCTGCGCATGGTGCTGTCGCAGCACTACGACGTGGTCGGCAGCGTCGGCGACGGCCACGCGCTCCTGAAGGCCGCCGAGGAACTCGAGCCCGACATCATCGTCTCCGACATCGCGATGCCCGGCCTCAACGGGCTCGACGCGGCGACACGCCTGCGCCAGAAGCTGCCACGCGTGCGGATCCTGTTCCTCACCATGACCCTCGACCAGGACGTCGCCGCGGAGGCCATCAGGCGCGGCGCGGATGCCTATGTGGTCAAGTCGGCCTCGGTGGCCGAGTTGTTCGAGGCGATCGGGCAGGTGCTCGACGGACGCCCCTACATCACGCCGGCGATCACCGAGGAACCGGCCGGCGTGTTCATCGAACGCGCGCAGAAGGCCGGCCGCACGTCGCTGACGGTGCGCCAGCGCGAGGTGCTGCAGCTGCTGGCCGAGGGCCGATCGATGAAGGAGGCGGCGGCGGTGCTCGACCTGACGCCCCGGACGATCGCCTTCCACAAGTACACGATGATGGAGCAGCTCGGCGTGAAGACCACGGCCGCCCTCATCCAGCACGCGGTCACCCTCGGCCTCGTCGTGCCCGGCAGCCGGGCCTAGCAGGGCGCTGGAGAAGCCAGCAACCTGAATGCAGCGTTCGAATTTCAGAATGGACGAGCGGCGACTCCCTTGAAGATCGTCGTGTTCTTCATTCAGAACTCCGAATTCTGAACTGCAGGGCGGAGTTGTTCAGCGCCCTGCTGGGTCGCGCCTGTCAGTTCTGACAGTTCAGCACGCGGGGTGCTGCCCCGTAGGCTCCCGTCATCGCTGCCTCGCCGTGCCGCGCCCGTGATCGACGGGCGTGCGCCTGACGGGCCGCCACGTGGTGTCCGCAGGCGGGCCACGCGCCACACCGCCGAGGAGCCCCATGCCAGCGCCCCCGATTCGTGTCGTCGTCGCCGATGACCACCCGGAGCTGCGTGAGTCGCTGCGCACGCTGCTGGCACCGACCTTCGACGTGGTGGCCGCGGTGGCGGACGGGCCATCGCTGGTGCAGGTCGCGATCGATCTGCACCCGGACCTGATCGTCAGCGACATCTCGATGCCGGGCCTTTCCGGCCTCGACGCTGCGGCGCAGGTGAAGGCGCGCCTGCCGGGCGTGCGTCTGGTGTTCTTCACCATCGACGAGGACCGCGACACGGTGGCCGAGGCGCTGCGGCGCGGTGCCGATGCCTACGTCGTGAAGAGCGCCGGCGTCGGCGCGCTGATCGAGGCGATGCACGACGTGATGACCGGCACTCGTCGCGTCAGCTGGTGCTGACCCATCTCGATGCCCTGTCAGTTGTGACAGTGGTCGAGGCGGCGCCCGATGCCTATCGTCGGCGCATGGGTATGTGCTCCTGCACGGCGGAATACGGCAAGGAAAGGATGCAGCAGATGACCAGCAGGATCAGGTGGGCGGTCGCCGCCCTGGCAGTCGTGGCGGGCCTCGGCGCCGCGCGCGTGGAGGCACAGCCGGCGGCCGTGTCAGGGGGTGGGTGGGAGGTCTCGATCGCACCGCTCTACCTGTGGGCGTCGGAACTCGACGGCGCGATGACCGTGGGGCCGCGCAACGTGCCGATCTTCATGGACTTCGGCACGGCGGTGAAGAACCTGTCGGCCACCTTCACCTTCGACGCCGAGGTGCGCAAGGGCCGCTGGGGTGCGTTTGCCGACCTCGGGTTCGTGCGCCTCGGCACCGACACCGAGTACGACGTGATCCGCCCGGGCCGGCTGACGGCGAAGGGCCGCGTCGAGCTCGACAACCTGATCTTCGAGACCGGCGGGGCCGCGTGGCTCACGCGCGACTTCGCGGTGATCGGCGGCGTGCGGACGTACACCTTCTCGCCCAACGTGACGCTGGGCGTCGCCGACATCGACCTGCGCGAAGTCGAGATCAGCAAGACCAACGTCGACGCCATCGCCGGCGTCACCTGGCGCCCGAAGCTCTCGCCCCGCCTGACCCTGCTGACGCGGGCCGACATGGGCGCAGGTCAGTCCGACTTCACCTGGAGCGGTCTGGTGGCCGTGGAGTACCACGTGAAGCCCGCGTTCGGCCTGCTGGTCGGCTACAAGGGCCTCGGCATCGACACCGGCGACCCGCGCGGCCTGGCCGCCGCCGGTGGCCTGTCGGTGCCGACGACCTACGACGTCACCCACTACGGTCCCGTGTTCGCGGGGACGTTCCACTGGGGCCGCTGACGGCCCGATCTCCCGAGGAATCGCACATGCGTACGCTTTCGTCGCTCGCCCTGGCCGCGCTCGTCACACTGGCCGCCACGGCCCCCTTCGCACGGGCACAGAACGCCGAGAAGCTGCAGATTTCCGCCTTCGCCGTCAGCATGGGCACGACGGCCACCGGCGCCACCGCGGTGGTCGACATGCAGATCACCAACTGGTCGACGGCGGCGGAACGCTCGCGTCTCATCGCCACGATGATGGAGAAGGGCCCCGACGCGACACTGCGCCAGCTGCAGGAGCTCCCGGTGAAGGGGCGCTTCCGCCTGCCGGCACTCACGGGCCCCGACCCCGCGCAACTCCGCCTCGGGCACGACCTCCGCTATGCCTTCCAGACGCCACTCGAGGATGGCGGCCGCCGCATCGTGGTCATCACGGACCGCTACATCGGCGTCAGCGAGGCCAGGAACCAGGCGCGCACGATCGACTATCCCTTCACGCTCATCGAACTCCGCGTCGACGCCCGGGGGCAGGGCACCGGCAAGATGTCGGTGGCCACGAAGATCACCTTCGACAAGAAGGACCAGAGGATCGAGCTCGAGAACTGGTCGAGCGAGCCCGTGCGCCTCAACGAGGTGAAGGTCTCGCCGAAGAAGTAGGGCGCCTCCTCCCCCATGCCGACGATGTCGCCCCGGGTCCGGGCCGGGCTGTGTGTGTGGGCGTGCCTGCTGGCAGGCGCGTCGCGCGCGTCCGCACAGTCGGACTCCCAGCTCTGGGGCGACCTCTCGATCGAGTGGGTCAAGCCGAGTGGCGTGACGTGGGGCCTGGCCGTCGAGCCCAAGGTGCTGCTCTCGGCGCCCCCGGGCGAACCGGGCTGGTGGAACGTCGACGTCACCCCGTCGCTCGAGTACGCGGCCACCAGTTGGCTCGATGTGGTGGGTGAACTGGCCACAGGCTACACCCGGCAGACCGACGACGTGCGGTCCGCGGAGGTCAGCCCGCGCGCCGGCGTCCGCGTGCACCTGTTCTCGCGTGGGCTGCCGCCCCTGTTGCCCGGTCGCGAGCGGTCACCGGCCCGGCGCCTCGTGGTGCGCGACCTGCTGCGCGTGGAACAGCGCAACCTGTTCTACGACGGCTCAGACGAGGAGTCGTCGTCGACGGTCCGCTTCCGCAATCGGGTGGAGGTGCTCCTGCCGATCAATCGCGCGAGGCTGACCGAGGACGGGGCCGTGTACGCCTCGGCGGACTGGGAGGCCTTCGTGCCGCTCGGCGACCCCGACGAGCGCTTCGCCAATCGCCACCGCATCCGCACGGGCGCGGGCTGGCGGCGGAGCGCCGAGTGGCGGGGCGAGTTGCTGTACGTCTGGACGCGATCGCGCAACTCGTTCCAGGACGATTTCGAGACCAGCGACCACTCGGTGGTCATCCGCCTCAAGCGAGTGTTCTGACCATGCGACACTACCGCGCCTTCCTGCTCTGCCTGACGCTTGCCGTGATGTCGCTGGCGCCCGCCGCCGGCCAGCCGCCGACCACGCGCCAGGCGACCGCGACCGCGCCGCCGACGCCGGTGCTCACGCGCGAGGAGATGGAACGCTTCCTCCACGAGGCCGACCTGGTGAAGGTACGGGGCGCCCGCAAGGGCATCACCGGCACGCAGCAGGCGACGCTGAGCGATGGCACGCGGACGCACGACGTCAGCATCCAGTCGGTGAACGAGTCGCGGTCGAACGTGCAGATGGCGCACGGCTTCGAGATGAACTTCCGCGACTACTGGGGCTACAACGTGGCCGCGGCGAAGCTGGCCGTGATGCTCGAGCTGCCGATGGTGCCGCCGTCGATCGAGCGTCGCTTCCGCGGCGACGATGCCGCCTACACGTGGTGGGTCGACGACGTGCTGATGGACGAGCTGCAGCGCCGCAAGCACGGTCGCACACCGCCGAACGCGCCGGCCTGGAATGCCCAGCAGGCGATGATGCGCGTGTTCGACGAACTCATCGCCAACACCGACCGCAACCAGGGCAACATGCTCATCGACACGGGCTGGCGGCTCTGGCTCATCGATCACTCGCGCGCCTTCCGCACCAACCGGACGCTGCGCAATCCGCGGACGCTGCTTCATTGCGACCACGCCGTGTTCGAGCGGATGCAGGCCCTCACCAAGGCCGACCTCCAGGCGGAGATGAAGGGCTACCTCACCGGCTTCGAGATCGACGCACTGCTGAAGCGTCGCGACCTGATCGTGGCGCGCTTGCGCGCCCTCGGCCCCAACGCCCTGTTCGACCTGCCGGCCATCCGTCGCCGCGCCGCCCGCGCCCCGCGCCCACCCGCCGCGGCACCGCAGGCCCCTGCCGCCCCCTCCCCGACACGCTGACGCACGGGCTGCCGACTGCCGCCAGAGTAGACTCGCCTCATGGGGTGGCTGCGTCGCATGGCCGGCATGTTCGTGAGCGCCGTAGCGCTCGGCAGCGCCGCCCTGCCGGTGGCCGCACAACCGGCGCCGCAGGCGTCGAGCACCGGCGTGCTGCGCGTGACGGTCACGCTCGGCATCGACGGTGCGTCCACGCCGATCCGCCGGCACGCCCTGCTGGCCAGCGACATGCCGCCGAGCCGCGCGCCGTGGCGCTTCGTGACCGGCGGCGACGGCGCCGGCAAGGTCACGTTGCCGGCCGGCACGTACACGGTCGAGTCCGAGGAACCCATCGCCTTCTCCGGGCGCACCTACGAGTGGCGGCAGGAGGTGACGATCACCGCCGGACAGGACACGGTCCTGACCCTCACGGACGCCAATGCCGAGATCGGGGAGCGGTCGCCCGACACCACGGCCCCGGGCGCCACGCGCGCGCTCGACGCGTGGGATCTGCTGCTGCGCTGGCAGGACAGCGTGGTGCGGGTGTGGACGCCCACCAGGCCGGCCTCGGGCGTGATCGTCGCCCCTGGGCTCGTCGCGACCGCGCAGCGCGTGGTCGGCACCGCGTCGACCGTCGAACTCCAGGTGTCGACGACCGTCAAGGTGGCGGCCCGGGTCGTCGCCAGCGACGCGACGCGCGAGGTCGCGATCCTCGCCATCACGCCCGGTCTTCTCGGTACGCGGCCGGCGCTGTCACTCGGCTGCGACGCGGCGCCGGTCGCGCTGGAGCGCGGGGATCGGGTCTCGGCGCTGAGCCTGCCCGTGCGCGGACAGCCCAACACCGCCACCGGCACGGTACGACGGGTCAGGACGGGGCCGCTGCTGGCCGAGTTCGACTACGCACTCGGCAGCGTCGGGGGCCCGGTGTTCTCGGCAGACGGCGCCCTGCTGGGCCTCACTTCCCTGGCCGAGGGCGGCGAGGAGGACGCGAGCATCGAGACGCCGATCGTGCCGCGCACGGCCGTGTGCGAGGCCGTGACCGCTGCTCGCGCCGCCAACACCGAGCCCACGAGCGAGCCCCTGCCCGTCGAGCCCGACACCTACGTGACCGAAGGCGACCTCGCGAAGGCCATCGAGAAGAAGCGTGGCGGCCTCTCCCCGTACCAGGTGTCGTCGGCGGGTTTCGATGTCTCGGTGGTGACGCCGCTGGCGGCGCGCGGCGGCACGCCCGGCACGCTCGACTTCGGGCAATGGTCGGCGTACGTCGCGTCGTACCCGTCCGTCCTGCTGCTGCGCGCCACGCCGAGGCAGGTCGAGAGCCTGTGGCTCAAGGTGGCGCGGGGCGCGGCGATGACCCAGGGCATCGCCCTGCCACCCATCACGCACTTCGCGCCGGGGTTCGCGCGCATGCGCGTGCTGTGCGGCACGCGCGAGGTGCCGCCTGTCCACCCGTTCGTGATCGAGCGGCGGATCTCGGAGACCGACGCGATTCGGGAAGGCCTGTACGTGTTCACGCCCGAGGCCCTCGGGCCGCACTGCGGGACGGTGACGATCGAGCTCTGGTCCGAGAAGGCGCCCGACAAGCGCGAGACCGTGACGCTCGACACGCCACGGCTCACGCAGATCTGGGACGACATGGCGGCGTTCCGCGCCGCAGCGCCGACCGGCGACCGGTAGTCGCGCCCCCCGCGGGCGTCAGCGGCCCTTCAACGCATCGCGCAGCTTGTCGGCCAGCGAGCCGAGCCCGCCGGCCGGCGCGGCCGTGGCGCGCGCGAGCGCCTCGGACTCGTCGGCGGCGTCGGCCGCGAGGCTGGCGGTGGTCGTGCCCTCGGGCACGAGCGACACGCCGATGCGCTTCTTGTCGGGCTCGATGGCGAGGACCTGGAAGCTGCCGGCCTGTCCGGCCTGCACGGTCCGCCGCCAGGCCCCGCGCTGCCCCGGCGGGAAGGTCGAGGCGTGCGCCAGCGCCTCGACGCCCGGCGCGATCTCGACGAACGCACCGAACTCGGCCAGGCGCGTGATGCGCCCCGGCACCACCTGGCCCACCGCGAAGGTGCTGGCCACGGTCGTCCAGGGGTCCTCCAGCAACTGCTTCAGGCCGAGCGAGATCTTGCCGGAGGCCTCGTCGAGCCGGAGCACCTTGACGGTGATCTCGTCGCCCGCCTTGATGCCGGCCTGCGAGGCGTCGGCGATGCGCGACCACCCCATCTCCGACACGTGCAGCAGGCCCTGCACACCGCCGCCCAGGTCCACGAAGGCCCCGAAGTCGCGGACCGAGGCCACGCGCCCCGTGAGCACGGCGCCGACGACGATCGTCTTGCGCACTTCCTCGGCCTGCGCCGCCTGCTCCTCCTCGAGGATGGCGCGGCGCGACACGACGATGCTGCGGCCCTCCTCGCGGTACTCCGTGATGCGGAAGGCGTACGCCTGCCCGACGTGCACCTCGGGGTTCTCGGTGCGAATGACGTCGATCTGCGAGAACGGGCAGAAGGCGCGGCTGCGGGCCACCTTCACCTCGTAGCCGCCCTTGATCACGCCCTGCACGGTGCCCTCGACCGGCAGGCGCGCGTGGAACGCCTCGGCGACCTCCTTGTCGGTGGAGGCCTTGCGGGCCAGCTTGCGCGACAGCGTGATGCCGCCCACGGTGTTGATGACCACGGCCGTGATGCGATCGCCGACCGCCACCTCGAGGGTGCCCTCGTCGTCCTTCAACTCGGCGGCGGGGACGACGGCCTCGCTCTTGCCGCCGATGTCCACGAGCGCGACCTCATCGCCGATGCCGACAATGGTGCCCTCGATCGACTGGCCCTTCGTGAAGCGGCTGGCCCGCTGCGACGCCTCGAACAGGGCCGCGAAATCTTCTTCCGGATGGAAATCTTCGGGTTCGGACATACGAACCATCAGACTAACGCACAAGGGGTGGGGACCGGGGACCGGGGACCGGGTACGGGGTACCGGGTGCCGGGTACGGGGTACCGGGTAGCGGGCGAGTCGCCTGCAGCCCGTGGCCGTCCCGTCCTGTAGGATGGCGCACGTGCCCACGTCCCTCGCCGACCCGCCGTCGACCGACGCGGCGCTCGCGCCTCCGCTGAAGTGGGCCGGCGGCAAGCGCTGGCAGGTGCCGGTCCTGCAGCCGCTGTGGGCGCCGCACCGCCATCGGCGGCTCGTGGAGCCGTTCTGCGGCGGGCTGGCCGTGCCGTTGGGCCTCCGCCCGTCGCGCGCCCTCCTGAACGACCTGAACCCGCACCTGATCAACTTCTACCGCTGGCTGCAGCGGGGCCTGCAGATTGCCATCCCGCTGGCCAATGACCGGGCCCTGTACGACACCCACCGGACGCGCTTCAACGCGTTGCTGGCCGCTGGCGACGACGACACGGCCGAGGCCGCCTCGCTCTTCTACTTCCTGAACCGGACCGGGTACAACGGCCTGTGTCGCTTCAACCGACGCAACCAGTTCAACGTGCCGTTCGGCCGTTACCGCTCGATTCCGTACGTCACCGACTTTGCCGGCTACCGTGACGTGCTCGGCGCGTGGCGCTTCACCACGGAGGAGTTCGACGCGATTGCGCTCGAGCCGGACGACTTCGTCTACGCGGACCCGCCGTACGACGTCGAGTTCAGGCAGTACGCGCCGCGCGGGTTCTCGTGGACCGATCAGGTGCGGACGGCCGAGTTCCTCGCCGCGCATCCGGGACCGGTGATCCTCGCCAACCAGGCCACGCCGCGCATCCTCGATCTGTACCGGGGGCTCGGGTACGACCTGCAGGTGCTGGACGCCCCGCGACGGATCAGCTGCAACGGCAACCGCACGCCGGCACGCGAGGTGCTGGCCACCCGACACCTCTGATTTCGGCATCGCGGCGGGCCGTCCCCAGCCGCATTGTCAGGATTCGGATGCCGGCCCCGTCATCGCGCGCCGCAACGCGTCGTACTCGTCGGGCGTGTCGACGTCGAGGAGCACACCCGCGTCGTCGACGGGAACGTCGAGCACGCGCCCTCGCGCGGCGAGCGCCCGAACCACCGAACGGCCGCCCACGGCAGGATCGGCCTGGTCGAGTTGGTGGACGGCCTCCCGGCGCCAGATCACGGGGTGCCCGTGGCTGGCGCCGATGACGGGCCGGACCACGAGTGCTGACGAATGTCGCGCCTGGGCGATGAGGTGGCGCACGGTGTCGGCCTGCACGGCAGGGACGTCCACCAGCGTGACGAGGACCCATTCGGCGCCGGGAACAGCCAGTCCCCACCGGAGTCCGAGCTGCAGTGAGGACAACTGCCCCGCATCGTGGTCGGCGTTGTAGACGACGGCGACGTCGGTGTCGGCGAATAACGGGGCGATCTGGTCATGGTGGGCCCCGGTGACGATGGCGAGCGGCGACAGCCCGGCATCGCGTAATGTGCTTGTCACGTGTCGACCGAGCGACACAGTTTCGCCCGGCCAGCGCAGCAGGGCCTTGGGCCAGCCCATCCGTAAGGAACGGCCTCCCGCCAGGACGATTCCTGGCATAGGAGGGAACTGCTCCTGCACCTTTTGCGTCCTACTCATATCGTCAAGGCTGTCAGAGGGTGAAAACCCTCGTGCGGGCGGGTCGCCATGGGGCCCGACAGGGAAGAGCCACCGTAGCCTGCATCTGCTGCCTCAGACACGCCGGGGGAAATCGGCCATGGTGCGTACGGGACGCACCAGACTCCCGGCCAGCCAATCCTCGCACGGCGCCCACCGCTCGCGCGAGGCCGTCTCCCGCACGATGCGGGGCACGGGACATCGGAGGTCACGGTATGCCGTCGGGAACAATTGCTCGCCTGCTCATCGACAAGGGCTTCGGCTTCATTCGCGATGAAACGGGTGTTGAACACTTCTTCCACCGCAGCGCCGTTCGCGGCGCCGTGTTCGAGTTGCTGCGTGAAGGCCAGCGCGTCGAATTCAATGCCGAGGATTCCGGCAAGGGTCCCCGCGCCGGGGATGTCCGCCTGCTCGACGCCTAGCGTCGTCGTGCTCGCCTGAACACGAAGGGCCGGCATTCCCTCGGGAGTGCCGGCCCTTTCTCGTGCTCGAGTCGAATGGCGGAAGCCCCTGGGAGTCGAACCCAGCCGCCCCGCATGGCGGGACACCACCGGTTTTGAAGACCGGGAGGGCCACCGGGCCCCGTTGGCTTCCATGTGAACACTGAACAAGGGACAAGGGACAGGTACGCCAGTCACAAGGGGTGCGAGGG
>NZ_JBIINP010000004.1:0-89889 GCF_044337415.1 Luteitalea sp. | reverse complement strand
CGAGGAACGCCCGCGCCACCTCGCGCAGCGCCGCGTCGCGTGTCATGCGGCTGCGCGCCAGGGCGGGGAAGCGACCGACCGCGAGCGTCCAGATGTACGTGAAGCGCGGCTCGTACAGCACCTCGCTCGGCACGACGAGCATGGCCGCCTGCAGGGCGTCCATCGCCGCCGCGAAACGCTTGCCGTCGGTCACGCCCGACTCGGTGCGCAGGTCGGCGGTGGCCATCTCCCATTCGGCGCGCAACACGCGCAGCACGGCGCGCGCGTCGGCGTCGAGGCGGCGAGCCTCGTCCACCTTCTTCATGCCCCAGAGCGCGTGGAATGCCGGCACCAGGCGCGGCGCCACGAACATCGCGCGGCCGCGTCCGAGCTTGGCGTAATACACCTGGCCCCGCCGCATCACCTCGTCCTTCAGCGTCCACGTGAGTGACGCTTCGGGGTCGTGCTGCACGTGGCGTGGCATCACCGCATCGCGCCGCCCGCACACCGCGACGTAGAGCGACGGCCCGGGGCGCCGCGTGTCGGTGAGGCACGCGGCAAACCCCGCACGCTCGATGAAGCGCTCGGCCTCACCGGCAGAGGTCACGCGCAGCGCCTCCTCGCGGCACCAGTGCCGGTCGCGGTGCGCCTCCACGGGGTCGGGCAGCGGCGTCCGGACAGCCATGTGATCGTGCGTGCGAGGTGCGGGCCCTACTTCGCGGCGGCCTGCAGCTTTGCCGCGACCTGCTGCACCTCGTCCATCACGCGCAGGAGGTTGCCGCTCCACAGTTTGGCGATGTCGGCCTCCGAATAGCCGCGGCGCACGAGCTCCAGCGTCACGTTGAAGGTCTCCTCGGCATTGCTCCAGCCGTCCACGCCGCCGCCGCCGTCGAAGTCCGACGAGATGCCGACGTGGTCGATGCCGAGCTTCTTCACCAGGTAGTCGACGTGATTGACGAAGTCGGCGACCGTGGCGCGAGGCTGCGGATGCTTCTTGTTGATCTCGGCCATGCCGGCGCGGAAGGCCGCGCGCTGCTCGTCGGTCATCGTCGCCATGCCGCCCGCGGGCAGCGTCTTGCGGAGCGCGGCGAGTGCTGCCGCACGCTCGGGCGAGTCGGCCGGCTTGATCTTCACGTAGCCGTCGAAGGCCACCGCCTGCACGACACCGCCGTTCTTCTTGATCGCCTCGAGCTGCTCGTCGTCGAGGTTGCGCGAGTGGTTGGCGAGGGCGCGCGCGCCGGAGTGCGAGGCGATCACCGGTGCCTTCGAGAGCGCGATGGCCTGGAGGTTCGACTGCTTCGACGGGTGCGACAGGTCGATCATGATGCCCACCCGGTTCAGCTCGGCGATGGCCTGCTTGCCGAGGTCGCTCAGGCCGTTGTACTTCCAGCCCTCGCGCTCGCCGGTGTTGGAGTCGGCGAACTGGCTGTGGCCGTTGTGTGCCAGCGACATGTACCGCGCGCCGCGCTTCTGGAACTCCGCAATGCGCGACAAGTCGGTGCCGAGCGAGTAGGCGTTCTCGACGCCGATGAGGGCCACCCGCCGGCCAGACGCCGCGATGGCACGGACCTCGGCGGACGTCGTCGCCAGGCCGATGCGCTTCGGCGCGATGACCTCGGTGAGCCGGTGGATGGCGTCGAACTTGGCGATCGCGTCCGCGTACGCCTTGTCGTAGCCGGCCGGCGTGAGCGGCCCCTGGCCGACGTACACGATGAAGAACGCGGCATCGAGGCCGCCCTTCTCCATCCTCGGCAGGTTCACCTGGGTGTCGATGGCGGTGGTGTAGTCGCGCGGACCGGCCACGAAGTTGCGCGGGTCGATGTCGACGTGCGTGTCGAGCGTGATGACCCGCTCGTGGATGGCGCGCGCCTTGGCGACCAGCGCCGTGTCGGGCGCCTGAGCGGCTGCCGCTGGCGCCACGGCGAACGGGAGGACCAGGCCGAGGGCGAGAGCGAGCGCGTGCCGTCGATGCATGGCGTGCGATTGTAGCGAAAACGCGAAGGGGCGCCCCGTGGGGAGCGCCCCTTCTACCTTCTACCTTCTGAACTCTGAACTCTGAATTCCGAATTCAGAAACTACGAGCGGCCTTCGAGGAAGGCCTTCAGCTTGCGGCTGCGCGACGGGTGGCGCAGCTTGCGCAGCGCCTTGGCCTCGATCTGGCGGATGCGCTCGCGGGTGACGGCGAAGTTCTGGCCGACTTCCTCGAGCGTGTGCTCGCTGCCGTCGCCGACGCCGAAGCGCATCTTGATCACGCGCTCCTCGCGGGGCGTCAGCGTCTTCAGCACGTCATCGGTCTGTTCCTTGAGGTTCAGGTTGATGACGGCCTCGGCCGGCGACACGATGTTGCGATCCTCGATGAAGTCGCCGAGGTGTGAATCCTCCTCCTCGCCGATCGGGGTCTCGAGCGAGATGGGCTCCTGCGCGATCTTGAGGACCTTGCGGACCTTCGCGACCGGGATGTCCATCCGCTGCGCGATCTCCTCGGAGGTCGGCTCGCGGCCGAGCTCCTGCACCAGCGCGCGCGAGGTGCGGATCAGCTTGTTGATCGTCTCGATCATGTGCACCGGGATGCGGATGGTGCGCGCCTGATCGGCGATCGCGCGGGTGATGGCCTGGCGGATCCACCACGTCGCGTAGGTCGAGAACTTGTAGCCGCGACGGTACTCGAACTTGTCCACGGCCTTCATCAGGCCGATGTTGCCTTCCTGGATCAGGTCGAGGAACTGCAGCCCGCGGTTGGTGTACTTCTTGGCGATCGACACCACCAGGCGCAGGTTGGCCTCGACCAGTTCCTTCTTGGCCTGCTCGGCCTGCACCTCGCCGCGGTAGATCGTCTCGAGCGTGTGACGCAGCCGCTCGGGGGTCTCCTCGAGGTCGGCCGACATCTGCTGCACGACCGCGCGCAGGTCCTTCTGCTTCTTGAGGAGGTTCTTCTTCTCCTCCTCCTTCAGCTTCACCTTCCGGCCCTTGGCCGTCGGGTTCACCTGGCGCTCGATGTGATCGGCCTCGCGCTGGATCTTCTGGACCGCCTCCACCTGCTCCTTGATCTCCTCGATCAGGCGGCGCTTGACGGCCTCGGTGAACTCGATCCGGCGGATGCACTTCGAGATGGCGACGCGCTTGCGCAGCATCGACCAGCGCGCCTTGCGCCACTTGCCGAGCTCGGCCTTGGTCTTGCCCTTCTTGATCGTGACGAACTTCGCCTCGGCGGTCTTGAAGGCGACGATGGCCTTCTTGACGGCCTCGATCTGCTTCAGGACTTCCTTGGCGCGCTCCTCGAGGCGGTCCTCGGTGACCTCATCGTCGGTGAAGATCGCGATCTCGCGGATGGTGCGCTTGCCTTCCTTCAGCTGCTCGCCCATCTCCAGGATCTTCTTGGCGACGGTCGGCGTGCGCGAGATCGACTTGATCACCGCCAGCTTGCCGCGCTCGATGCGCTTGGCGATCTCCACCTCGCCCTCGCGCGTCAGCAGCGGCACGGTGCCCATCTCGCGCAGGTACATGCGGACGGGGTCGTTGGTCTTGTCGAGCGCGCCCGGCGTGAGGTCGAGCTCCGGCTCCTCGCCCGTGTCCGGGCGATCGAGCATCTTGTCCTCGCGGTACTTCTGCTCGGACTCGACCACCTCGATGCCGGCGTTGCCGAAGGTGCTGAACAGGTCCTCGAGTTCCTCGGCCGACGAGGTGATGTCGGCAGGAAGCACCTCACTGACCTCGTCGTAGAGGAGGTAGCCCTTCTCCTTCCCGATCGCGATCAGGTGACGTACTTCGTCGTACTTGTCTTCGATGGACACGTCGGCTTGGCCTCCTCGGCCCGCGCGAGGGGATGGCGGGCGATCTTCGATTATCCCCTCAGTGCCTCGATCCGTTCCAGCAGCGCCTTTTTTTGCTCCCACAGCACCATGATTCGCTGCGTGTTCGCCGCGCCTCCGGCCTCCTGCAGCTGGTCGATCTCCCGCTGCACGCTGGCCCGTTCCCGTTCCAGCCGCATGGCGTGTATCGCCCGTACGCACGACTCGGGCGTCGCCACGACGCCCGCGCTCATCGTCAATCCGGTGACCCACCGGCGCTCCTCTTCTGTGAGACCTGCCAGCACCTGCCCCGGCAACTGTTCCGGGTCCGGCACGTCCAGTGTCAGCACCAGGCGCAACAGGCGCGCGGTGCGCAACGGCTCGAGATCTGCCTCCTCGAGCGCATCCATCGCGAGCAGGGCCTCCCGCGGCGTGGTCATCACGCCGACGATCAGCTCGCGTTCCGCCCGGGTCATGCCGGGCATCGACGCGCGGCGGGCCGTGTCGGGCAGGGTCTCCTGCTTCGTCACCGCCGCCTTGCGAATCTCCTGACGAACCGTCTCCTCGCCCACCTGTGCCCGGTGCGCGAGCCGATCCGCGAACTGGTCCCGGGCCAGCGCCTCCGGAATGCGCGCGGCCACGACCAGCATCTCGTTCAGGAACGCGACCCGACCGGTCGGATCCTTCACGTTGTGACGCGCCGCCGCCCGGTCGAGCACGAAATCCAGGTACGGCCGGGCCTCGTCCACCTTCTGCCGGTAGGCGTCGCCGCCGTACCGCCGCACGAACGTATCGGGATCCTCGCCCTCCGGCAGCAGGGCCACGCTCACCTGGAAGCCCTCGGCCACCAGCAGATCCCCCGACTTGGCCGCCGCGTTCTGCCCGGCCCCGTCGGCATCGAAACTCAGCACCACCTTCGAGGCGAAACGCCTCAGCGTCTGCGCCTGGGCCTGGGTGAGGGCCGTCCCGCTCGAGGCCACCACGTGCGTCACGCCGCCCTGCCAGGCCTGCACGACGTCGAAGTAGCCCTCCATCATTACGACGCTCCCGGCCTTCCTGATGGCGTGCTTGCTCAGGTGGAGGCCGTACAACACCCGCCCTTTCGTATAGAGCGGCGTCTCCGGCGAATTCAGGTACTTGGGCACCTGGTCGTCGGCCATCGCCCGCCCCCCGAACGCCACCACCGAGCCGCCCTCCCTATGGATAGGGAACAGCAGCCGTTGCCGGAACCTGTCGACGACGCTCCCATCGTCGCGCTGCATGGCCAAACCGCCCCGCACGAGCAGGCCGGGGGAGAACCCCTGCTGCTTCAGATGCCTGACGAGCATGTCGCGTGACGGCGGGGCGTACCCGATCCCAAACGTCTCGACACTCTCCGATCGGACATCCCGCCGCTTCAGCAGGTCGCGCGCCGCTGCGCCGGCCGGTCCCTGCAACTGCTCGGCGTAGAAAGCCCGGGCCAGCTCGTGGGCCTTCAGCAGGGCCTCCCGCTCGACCTCTTCCGCGTGCGCCTGGGGCGACGACGCCGCCTCGGGCAGCGTGATGCCGCACTTGCTGGCCACCCGCTTGACCGCGTCCTGGAACCCCACCCCCTCCTGGAGTTCCACGAACTTGAAGACGTCGCCTCCCTGCCCGCAGCCGAAGCAGTGGAAGAACCCCTTGTCGCGGTTCACCGTGAACGACGGCGTCCGCTCCCCATGAAACGGGCACAGGCCCTTGTAGGTGGCGCCCGCCCGCTTCAGCGGGACGTACTCCTGCACCACCTGCACGATGTCCGCCGCGTGCCGGATCTGGTCGATGAGCTCGCGCGGATAAAGCACCCCGCTACTCCCTCAACTCGACCAGCGTCACGGCGCCGCCGCCCATCTCGTTGGGCGCCGGCGCGGCGCGCAGCACCAGCGGATGCTTGCTCAGGTAGCCGCTCAGCGCCTGCCGCAGCCGCCCCGTGCCATGCCCGTGGATCACGCGGACCGTCCGCAGCTCCTGCATGGCGGCCTCGTCCAGGAACTTGTCGGCCCGGTCGATCGCCTCGTCGACCGTGCAGCCGATGACGTTGAGGTCGCCCCCCGCGCCGGCTCGTGCGCCGCGTTCGGCCAGCGTCACCCGGACCGCCGGGGTGGCCTGCATGGTCGCCCCGCCGATCTTCCGGAGTTCGCTCGTCCGCACGCGCATGCGCTTGCCGTTGACGTCGACCCCGGCGTCCTTGTCCGAAAGCGTCCGCACCACGCCCTGGAGCCTCAACGCGCCGACCTCGACGCGATCGCCGACGACGATCGGGCCGCTGGCCTCGGGCGTGGGCGGCATCACGGGCGCGGCCGGCGTCACGGCGCCGCCCTCGCGCACCCGGTCGGCGACGGCGTCGAGCGCCCCGCGGGCCGACACGCGCAGGTCACCCACGACGCCCGTCGGCAGCGCCACGATCTGCTTCTGCTGTTTCTTCTCGAGCGCCGCCGCCTGCTGCCGGAGGTCGGCGACGATGCGGTCGACCTCGGTCCGCGCGTCGCGCAACTGCTCGTTCAGGCGCTGCTCCAGCTTGCGCGTGAACTGCGCCTCCCGCTCCCGCACCTGCGCCTCGCGCTCGCGGAGCTGCCGCTCGGCCGCCTCGGCCTGCAGGCGTGCCTGCGCCGTCAGGCGGCGTTCATGGTCGAGCGACTGCAGCTCGCGATCCAGCTTGGCCATCTGCTCCGACACGCGGACTTCGGTGTCGGTGCGCCAGGCGGCCGCGGCGTCGAGGACGGTGCGAGGCAGCCCGAGGCGGGCGGCGATCTCGAAGGCCAGGCTGCCGCCGGGCGATCCATAGATCAGCCGGTAGGTCGGCGCGAAGGTGCCGGGTTCGAAGCCGAAGGCCGCGCAGGTCACGCCCTCGGTGCTGGTCGCGTACGTCTTGATCGTCTCGTAGTGCGTCGTCGCCACGACCAGGGCGCCGCGCTTGCGGAAGTGGTCGATGATGGCCACCCCGAGCGCCCCACCCTCGACGGGATCGGTGCCGTTGCCGACCTCGTCGAGCAGCACCAGCGACGGCAGCTTCAGCGCCGTGTCCATGGCGACGATGCTGGTCATGTGCCAGGAGAAGGTGCTCAGGTTGGCCGCGATCGACTGCTCGTCGCCGATGTCGGCGAACACGCTGCGGAACACGGGCAGGCGCGAGCCCGCCTCGGCCGGCACGAAGAGCCCGGCCTGGGCCATCAGCACCAGCAGGCCGGCAGTTTTCAGCGCCACGGTCTTGCCGCCGGTGTTGGGCCCGGTGATGACGAGCGCCTTGGCGGGCGGCACGAGGAGCAGGTCGCTGGCGACCGGCTCGATCTCGCGGGCCACCCGGCCTTCC
Organism: Luteitalea sp.; assembly: GCF_044337415.1. Taxonomy (GTDB): domain Bacteria; phylum Acidobacteriota; class Vicinamibacteria; order Vicinamibacterales; family Vicinamibacteraceae; genus Luteitalea. The sequence continues at coordinate 82,797 of NZ_JBIINP010000004.1, read as the reverse complement.
GTCTGGGGCAGGCGACGAGCGACGGTCGGGATGAGCAGCGGGTGGCGCGCATGGCGCAGTTCGAGGCGTCCGTCGTGCGACAGCGCGGGGCGGACGCCGTTGAACGACATCGAGCAGCGGGCCCGGGCCTGGATCACGTCCAGGTCGGTGGCGGCCTCGACGGTCTGCTGCAGGTCGGCGGTGCGGACCCGGTAGGCGTCGGTCAGGGCCAGCAGGATGCGCCGGACTTCTTCGGCCTCCTGCTCCTCGAGCGCGACGATGTCGTTGTTGACCTCGACGGTGCTGAGCGGCTCGAGGTACAGGCTGGCGCCACTGGCCGAGGCGCCGTGAATCAGGCCCGGGATGGAGCCCCGGTGCTCGGCGCGGACCACCAGCACGTAGCGGCCGTTGCGTTCCGTGACGACCTGTTCCTGCAGGTACTTCGCGGTGTCGCGGCCCCGCAGGTACGACTCGAGGGTGCCCCGGAGCCGCTGGCGTTGGCGCCGGAGCTTGTCGCGAATGCCCGACAGGGCCGGGCTGGCCTCGTCGACGACGTCGCCGTGCTGGCTGATGGCCTTGCGGACGCGGGCGTTCTCATCGACGAACCGCTCGGCACGCCGGGCGACGGCCGCCAGGGCCGGCAGGCGGGTCGCGGCGCGCGCGACGAGGGCGACCGTGCGGTCGACCGAGTCGAAGAAGTCGGCCAGCGCCAGCAGGCGCAGCGGTTCGAGCGGCTGGCCCAGCAGGGCCAGGCCCTCGAGCGCGAGTCCGGCGGCCTCGCCGCCGCGCAGGGGCAGCGACTGATGGTCCTGGAGCAGCAGGAGCGCCTCGCCCGTGAGGTCGAGGGATTCGGCCACCTTGACCGGGTCGGCCGACGGCGTGAGGTGCTCGAGTCGGCGCGCGCCGAGGGGGGTAACCGCGTACGAGCGCACCACGGCCGCGATCTGGTCGAACTCGAGCGCGCGGAGCGTGGTGAGGTGCATGGCGGTGGGCGTCTGCGCGCAGACGCGCGGACGAACCTCCTAGCCTATCACGCGCGTGCGGGCGCCGAGGCTATGCATTGGTTTGACCACACGGCCACAACAGGGTACCCTGTGGAATTCGTGTGTCTGGACACGAACCGTAGAGACAGCTGCCGTCTATGACCTTATCGGAACTCGCGATCCTTGCGGCGTACTTCTTCGTCCTGAGCATCCTGGCGTTCTATGGCTGGCACCGGTACGTGATGGTGTACTGGTACAAGCGTTACGCCGATCACGTGCCCGGGCCCCGGCCGCAACTCGATCCGCTCCCGGTCGTCACCATCCAACTCCCCATCTTCAACGAGATGTACGTGGTGGACCGCCTGGTCGACGCCGTCTGTCGCCTGGACTACCCGAAGGAGTTGATGGAGATCCAGGTCCTGGACGACTCCACGGATGAAACCGTGGACGTCGCGGCCCTCGCGGTCCGCCGCTGGCAGAACCAGGGCTTCAACATCTCGTACCTGCACCGCACCGATCGGACCGGCTTCAAGGCCGGGGCGCTCGAGGCGGGCATGAACGTCGCCGAGGGGCGCTACATCGCCATCTTCGACGCCGACTTCGTGCCGCCCGCCGACTTCCTGCGCCGGGCGCTGCCGCAGTTCGGCGACCCGCAGGTGGGCATGGTGCAGGCCCGGTGGGGCCACATCAACGCCGATTACTCGACGCTCACGAAGATCCAGTCGATCATGCTCGACGGTCACTTCGTGCTCGAGCACGGCAGCCGCAACCGCGCCGGGTGCTTCTTCAACTTCAACGGCACGGCGGGGATCTGGCGTCGCGACGCCATCGAGCAGTCGGGCGGCTGGCAGCACGACACGCTGACCGAGGACCTCGACCTGAGCTACCGCGCGCAGCTGCGCGGCTGGCGCTTCGTGTTCATGGAAGACGTCATCACCCCGGCCGAACTGCCGGTGGAGATGAACAGCTTCAAGTCGCAGCAGTTCCGCTGGGCGAAGGGCTCGGTGCAGACCGCGCTCAAGCTGCTGCCGCAGATCCTCGCCGCCGACCTGCCCTTCCGGGTGAAGGCCGAGGCCTTCTTCCACCTCACGGCCAACTTCAACTACCTGTTGATGGTAGTGCTCTGCGTGCTGATGTTCCCGTCCATGTACGTGCGCTACAACATGGGCTGGTCGGAGATGCTGCTGATCGACATCCCGCTGTTCTTCGCGGCGACGTTCTCGGTGGTCAACTTCTACGCCTTCTCGCAGATGCAGGCCTACCCGAACGACTGGAAGAGCCGGATCAAGTACCTGCCGCTGCTGATGGCCGTGGGCATCGGGCTGTCGATCAACAACACGCGCGCCGTGCTCGAGGCCATCTTCGGCAAGCAGAGCGAGTTCGTCCGCACGCCCAAGCACGGCGTCGAGCGCACTGGCGACGACTGGGCGCACAAGAAGTACCACCAGCTGATGCTCTGGCAGCCGCTCGCGGAGGTCGCGCTCGGCCTGTACTTCACCGGCACCGTCTTCTACGCCCTGGCCAACGGCATCTACGGCACGCTGCCGTTCCTCGTGCTGTTCCAGGTCGGCTTCCTGTACCCCGGCCTGACGTCGCTGCTGCAGCAGTTCGGCGGCGAGTCGGCGGAACTGAGTACGCAGATCGCCGGCGAGTAAGCACAAGGGACAAGGGCCGACGCAGGCCTAGTGACAGGGAACCAGAAGGATCGAGGAGCGGCGCCGGGGGAACCCGGGCCGCTCCTCTTGTCGTTTCAGGGCCGCCCGAGCGGACGGGGCGGGTCGAGGACTTCTGTTCCGGTGTCCCTTGCCGGGCCTCGTCCCCTGTCCCTCGACTCCCTTGTGACTTGCGTACGTGTCCCTTGTCCCTTGATATGCTCTCCGGTCTATGAGCACTGCGGCCAAGGGCGGCCTCGAAGACGTCGTCGCGACCTCGTCCTCCATCTGCTTCATCGACGGTGACCGCGGTGTGTTGTCGTACTGCGGGTACGACATCCACGATCTCGCCCAGTCGGCGACGTTCGAGGAGGTCTGCTACCTCCTGTGGCACCGGCGCCTGCCGAACCGGGCGGAACTCGGCGACCTGCAGTCGCAGCTGGCGGCGGGACGGGCCCTCCCGGAGGGCGTGGTTCGGCTCATGCGGAGCCTGCCGGCCGGTGACGGCATGGACGCGCTCCGCACCCTCACGTCGGCGCTTTCGCACTACGACCCCGATGCCAGCGACAACAGCCCTGCGGCCAACTACCGGAAGGCCGTGCGGCTCACGGCCCAGATGGGCACGCTGGTGGCCAGCTACGGCCGGATGATCCAGGGTGGCGGGCTCATCGCGCCCGACCCCGCGCTCAGCCAGGCCGCCAATTTCCTCTACATGCTGCAGGGGAAGCGCCCGGACCCGACGTCGGTGCGGGCTTTCGACATCGGCCTGATCCTGCACGCCGACCACGAACTGAACGCCTCGACGTTCGCCGCGCGCGTCTGTGCCGCGACCCTGAGCGACGTCCACTCGGCGATCGTGGCGGGCATCGGCACGCTGAAGGGGCCGCTGCACGGCGGCGCCAACGCCGAGGTCATGAAGATGCTGCTCGACCTCGGGGAGGATGCCACCGACGAGCGCGCGGAGGCGTTCGTGCGCGGCAAGCTGGCCCGGAAGGAGAAGATCTCGGGCTTCGGGCACCGTGTGTACAACACCGAGGACCCGCGCGCGACGCACCTGCGCCGGATGTCGAAGGAACTGGGCGAACGCGCCGGCCACCCGCGCTGGTTCCAGATGTCGCAGCGCATCGAGCAGGTCGTGCAGTCGGAGAAGAAGCTGTTCCCGAACGTCGACTTCTACTCGGCCTCGACGTACTACACGATGGGCATTCCCATCGACCTGTACACGCCGATCTTCGCCGTCAGCCGCGTGTCGGGCTGGACCGCGCACGTGCTCGAGCAGCTCTCGAACAACCGCCTGATCCGTCCGCGCGCCGACTACACCGGCCCGACGTACCCGCAGCGCTTCGTCCCGCGGGATCAGCGGTAGGGGGAGCCTGACGGCCTTCCGCCTTCGCGCGCCGCGCCACGGCGAACACGATCGTCCGGTGCCACGCAAGGCGGCGCAGACCGTCGGTCAACCTCGACTCCAGTCCTCGACGCGAAGCCCCGGTACGCGAATCATGTGATCGAGGTTGGCGGTCACGAGCGTGGCCTCGAGCGCGAGGGCATGCGCTGCAATCGCGGCGTCGAAGTCCTCGATGCGCATGCCGCGCCGTTCGAGCAGGGCCTTCGTACGGCCGAACGCGAGGCTGACGGCGTCGGTCCAGTCGACGCGGCGCAACCCTGCGGACACGAGGTCGAAGCGCGCCTGCAAGAACGTTCGACGTTTCGAGCGGGGCAGGCGCTCGATCCCGAAGGCGATTTCGGCGATCACCGGCTGCGGGATGGCGACCTCGTCCGGCGCGAGCGCGGTGAGCCGGTCGACGACCGCCGGAGTTCCCTTCATCAGCGCCGACACCGCATTCGTATCCAGGATGTACATCACAGGTCGCGCGGTGCCTTCGACCGCCTCGCCTCGATGACGCTGGTGAGCATGTCGTCAACCGCGGCAGTGGTCTCCGGGGCCACGTCCCGGAGCCGCTGCAGGAAGTCGGGCGACCAGCCCGTCGGCTCGCTGACGACCTGTTCCAACGCTTGCACCACCAGCCGGTTTCGGCTGATCCCGAGCGCGCGAGCGCGTCGGTCGACCGATTTCAACAACGGATCGGGGATGTGCACGGTCGTCGGCATGAATATACCTATGAATATATCATCCACGTGGCGCGCTTCCACGCCTGCCCGGCAGCGCCGAGCCCCCAGCCCCCAGCCCCCAGCCCTGAGGCGCGGGCCGGGCGCGGAGAGCCGGCCCTCCCTTGCCGACGGCCGACCGCCGACTGCCGTGATGGCGCGCGAGCCAGGGTCCAGCGAGCGCGCTATAATGAAGGGCTTTTCATGGATCCGCGCTTCGTACGCAACTTCTCCATCATCGCGCACATCGACCACGGCAAGTCGACGCTGGCCGACCGCTTCCTCGAGCTCACGGGCGCGCTGCAGGCCCGCGAGATGGAGGCGCAGGTGCTCGACTCGATGGACCTCGAGCGTGAGCGCGGCATCACCATCAAGGCGCACTCGGTGCGCCTCGACTACAAGGCGCGCGACGGCCAGCAGTACGTGCTGAACCTGATCGACACGCCAGGTCACGTCGACTTCTCGTACGAGGTCACGCGGTCGCTGTCGGCGTGCGAGGGCGCGCTGCTGCTGGTCGACGCCTCACAGGGCGTGCAGGCGCAGACCCTCGCCAACGCCTACCTGGCGGCCAACAACAACCTCGAGATCATCCCGGTCATCAACAAGATCGACCTGCCCGGGGCGATGCCCGACGAGGCGCGGCGCCAGATCGAGGAGATCATCGGGCTCGACGCCGACGGCGCCATCCTCGCCAGCGCCAAGGAAGGCATCGGCGTCCAGGACATCCTCGAGGCCGTCGTCGAGCGCGTGCCGCCGCCGTCCGGCTCGGCCGACGCGCCCCTCAAGGCCCTCATCTACGACTCCTGGTACGACGCCTACCGCGGCGTCATCGTGCAGATCCGCGTCATCGACGGCACCATCCGTGCCGGCATGAAGGTGACGATGATGATCAACGGCCAGTCGTACGACATCGACCAGGTCGGCATCTTCTCGCCCAAGCCGCAGCCGGTCGAGAGCCTCGGCGTCGGCGAGGTGGGCTTCGTCATCGCCAACATCAAGCGCCTCGGCGACGCGCAGATCGGCGACACGATCACCGAGGCCGCGCGGCCGACCGCCGAGCCGTTCCCGGGCTTCCAGGAGATGAAGCCGATGGTGTTCGCGGGGCTCTACCCCGTGGAAGGCCATCAGTACCCGGAACTGCGCGACGCGCTCGAGAAGCTGAAGCTGAACGACGCCGCCTTCGCGTTCGAGCCCGAGACATCGGCCGCACTCGGCTTCGGGTTCCGCTGCGGCTTCCTCGGCCTGCTGCACATGGAGATCGTGCAGGAGCGCCTGGAGCGCGAGTTCGACGTCGACCTCGTGACGACGGCACCCGGCGTGCTCTACCAGGTGACGACGACCGACGGCGAGACGCACGCTGTCGACAATCCCTCGAAGCTGCCCGATGCCGGGCGCATCTCGAAGCTCGAGGAGCCGATCATCACCGCGACGATCCTGACGCCCTCGGAGTACGTGGGCGGCATCCTGCAGTTGTGCCAGGAGAAGCGCGGGCAGCAGAAGAACATCGAGTACATGACGTCGGGACGCGTCGTCATCACCTACGAGCTGCCGTTCAACGAGGTCGTGCTCGACTTCTACGACCGCCTGAAGACGGTGTCGCGCGGCTACGCGTCGCTCGACTACCACGTCACCGGCTACTGGGACTCGCCGCTCGTCAAGCTCGACATCCTGGTGAACGGTGAGCCCGTCGACGCGCTCTCGATCATCGTGCACCGCGACACGGCCTACCAGCGCGGCCGCCTGCTGGCCTCCAAGATGCGCGAGCTGATCCCGCGCCAGATGTTCGAGGTGGCGATCCAGGCCGCCATCGGCGGGCGCATCATCGCGCGCGAGTCGGTCAAGGCGATCCGCAAGAACGTGCTGGCCAAGTGCTACGGCGGCGACATCAGCCGCAAGCGCAAGCTGCTCGAGAAGCAGAAGGAAGGCAAGAAGCGCATGAAGCGCGTCGGCCGCGTCGAGATCCCGCAGGAAGCCTTCCTCGCCGTGCTCAAGGTGGGCACCGACGAATGAGCACGCCAGTCACCCCGGTCGGCGCGCCGCCCAAGGGCACCGCGCGCGAGTACTTCGAGTCGATCGTCGTCGCCGTGATCCTGGCGCTGTTCGTGCGCACCTGGTGCTTCCAGGCGTTCAAGATCCCCACCGGCTCGATGGAGAACAACCTGCTCATCGGCGATCACCTCGTCGTGAACAAGTTCCTGTTCGCACCGGCAGGGTTCGAGAAGGCCGTGCTGCCCATCCGGCAGTTCCGCCGTGGCGACGTGGTGGTGTTCAAGTCGCCCGAGGATCCGGAGCGCGACTTCATCAAGCGCGTGATCGGCCTGCCCGGCGAGACGCTCGAGCTCCGGCACAAGAAGATCTACATCAACGGCACGGCCCTCGACGAGCCGTACGTGCACTACCTGCTGCCACCGCGCTCCGACAGCGAGACGACGTCGTTCGACAAGCGGGAAACCTACGGGCCAGTCACGGTGCCCGAGGGACACCTCTTCGTCATGGGCGACAACCGCGACAACTCGCAGGACAGCCGCTACTGGGGGTTCCTGCCGCAGCCCTACGTGAAGGGCCGCGCCGTCGCGGTGTACTGGTCGTTCGAGAGCGATGCCGCCGACTACGAGCGGCCGGGCATGGAGCAGCTCTTCTCGGGGCTGACCGGGTTCTTCACCAAGACGCGGTGGAACCGGCTGGGCAAGCAGATCCAGTAATTCGAAATTCAAGATTCGAAATTCTCGGCGGCTCGGGCTTCGCCCTTCGCTCGCGCGCGGCATCCCGAGGCGCGTGGCCGAAGGCCCGCGCCGCGAGAATTTCGAGTTTCAAATGTCGAATTGCTAGAAGCCGTTGAATCGCTCGGGCCGCCCCTCGACGTCGACGATGAAGTCGTAGGGGTAGTACTGCCGCGGGATGTACTCCAACTGCGCGGTCCAGCCCGTCGACACGAACAGGCGGTCGCCCCGCCGGGCAATCGCCACGTCCGGCGGCCCGATCGGCACGTGGTGCTCGTCGGCGAGCTCGAGGATCCGGGCCTTCAGCTGCTCGTCGGTGCGCCGGCCCGGATAGCTCGCCACCTCGGTCACCGCATCCTTGAACTGGATGAAGTGCCAGAACTCCGGCACGATGCGCACCCCGGCATGCACCAGCAGGCCGAGCAGGACGAGGCGCACCAGGTTGCGGACCATGAACCGTGCCCTGCGTCAGCCCCGCATGGCGGCCTCGCCGCCCTGGGCCGGACGGGTCGCCTGCTCGGCGCCGCCCTCGGCATGCCGCGGACGCAGCATGCGCACCTTGTCGTCGCGCGAGTCCTGCGTGCGCACGAACTCCAGCGCGTAGGTGAGCGAGGCGATCGACTGCTCGAGGGTGCCCTCGACGTCGCGCTTGCGCAGCCGCATCTCCGCCACGGCATGCTCGAGCTCGTCGAGCCGCGCGTTGGTCTTCTGGAGCAGCACGTCGACGCGCGCCTGCGCGTCCTTCACCATCGCGTCGGAGCGCAGCTGGGCCTCGTTGAAGGTCGCATCGGCACGCAGCTGTGCGTCGGTGAGCAGCGTGCGCGCGCGGCTCTCGGCGTCGGTCAGCATCGCCTGCGCCCGCGACGTCGCGTCCTTCAGCGTCGCCTCAGCCTTCGACTCGGCGTCGCGAATCTCGGCGGCGGCCCGCATGTCGGCGTCGGCGGTGACGCTCATGCTGCGCGTCTGCGCCGAGGAGATCAGGGCGTGGGACTTCGCCTCCGCGTCCCCGAGCTGCGTCGTCGAGCGCAGCTCGGCGTCCTTCAGGAGCGCCTGCGAGCGCGTCTCGGCGTCGCGGAGGAGCACCTCCGCTTCCTTGCCGGCGTTCTCGCGGATCTGGTCGGCGACCTTCTGGGCCGTGAGGAGCGTGTTGCGCAGGTTCTCCTCGCGGTCGCGATGCTCCCCGAGCTGGGTCTTCGCCTCGGTGAGGTCCTGGCGAAGCCGGTCGAGCTCGCGCAGGGCCGCCTCGTAGTCGTCGGCGGCGTCGGCGAGCAGCGTGCGGACCTCGTCGCGGTCGTACCCACGGAGGGACGACGAGAGGTGCGTCTGGCGCAGATCGAGAGGCGTAACTTTCATGAGCCGGAACTCCTGCGAATCAGCGTGGATTGAGGAAGCACATACCGTACCACGCCAGAAGTATCAGCATTTCCGGCGTTGAACTGTAGGTCCAGGGGGGCGCCTGGGCGTGGCGCTGACGATTCTCCGACGCGCGATGACGGGAATGCGCCTTCAGCAGGCGACAGGCTGCGGGCTGCAGGCTGCCTGAATACCGCGCGGGTCGCCTGTGGCCCGAGGTCTGTCGCCCCGTCTACCTTGCCCCGAAGAGGGCCGAGCCGACGCGGACGATGGTGGCGCCTTCCTCGACCGCCACCTCGAAGTCGTGGGACATCCCCATCGAGAGCTCGCGCAACTGCTCTGCGGGCACGCCCTCGGCCAGGAGCGTGTCGCGGAGGATCCGCAGGCGGCGGAACCATGGGCGGACCTGCTCGAGGTCGTCGGCGTACGGCGGGAGGAGCATCAGGCCCTCCACCCGGACGCCCGGCAGGTCGGCGGCGCGGGCGAGCAGGGGCCGCAGCAGGGCCTCGTCGAGCCCCGACTTGGTGGTTTCGCCAGCGAGATCGACCTGAATCAGGACCGACAGGGGCCGGCGGCCGGTGGCGGCTGCCCGCGACAGTCGCTCGAGCAGGTCGAGGCTGTCGACCGACTGCACGGCCGCGAACACGCCGGGCACCTTGTTGGCCTTGTTGGACTGGAGGTGCCCGATGAGGTGCCACCGGAGCGGCAGGTCCGCGGTGGCGGCCTGCTTGGCGAGGGCTTCCTGGACCCGGTTCTCACCGAAGTCCACCTGCCCGGCGGCGTGAGCGGCCCTCACGGCCTCGGGCCCGAAGGTCTTGCTCACGGCGATCAGGCGGACGGCCTCGGGAGACCGTCCGCTGCGGATCGCGGCGCTGGCGATCCGTTGCCGGATGGCGTCGAGCCGCCCGGCAATCCCGGAATCCAGCGCGTCCGTACTCACTCCTTCGGCTTGATCTGGTCGACGATGCCCTTGGCCTGCGCGGCCATGGGCCCGGTCGGGGCGAGCTTCAGGTAGTTCTCGAAGTACTTCACGGCCTCGGACATGTTGCCGCCGTTGAGGTTGGCCATGCCGACCCAGTAGTTGGCGTCGGCGTAGTTCGGGTCGGCCTTCACGGCCGCCTCGAACTGGGTCTTGGCCTCGGCGATCTTGCCGGCATTCCACAGGATCACGCCCTGGTTGTAGCTGTCCTGCGCCGAGCCGCCGCCGCCGGCCGCGCCGAGCGCCGCCGCCTTGGAGGCCATGGCCGCGGCTTCCTCGCGCTTGCCCTGCGAGTTGTAGAGGTCGGCGAGCACGGACACCGGCTTGGGGTCGTCCGGCTTCAGTTCGGCGGCCTTCTTGAAGGCGGCCTCCGCCTTGTCGAGTTCCTTCTTCTCGTAGTGCGCCGAGCCGACGTTCATGTAGCAGGCGTAGCAGTCGGCCTGCATCTTGATGGCGTCGTTGAACTTGGTGATCGCCTCGTCGTGGTTCTTGGCGCCCATCGCCGTGACGCCCTCGTCGAACGTCTTGCGGAAGGCGCTCTCCTCGGCCGACATGCCCTTGGCGGCCGGCTTGAGCGTGAAGTTCATCTCCTGCGCGTTGCCGACGGGCACCTGGATCTGGTCGGCGGCCTGACCGGCATCCGCCTTCACGACGAGGTAGTACGGGCCGGGCTGGAGGCCGACCTGCGTGAACTCGCCACGCTTGTTGGTCTTGACCTCGCGGACCTGGACCGTGCCGCCCTTGAACTCGATCGTCACCGTGGCCTTGTCGACCGGCTGACCCTTGCCGTCGACAACCTTGCCCCTGATGGCGCCGGTGGTCTGGGCAGCGGCGGGAAGTGCCGCCACGACGAATGCAATCGCGAGCGTGGCCGCCGCCACGAGGCGCGCGCCGAACCTGAGTGCTGACATGTGTTCCTCCGGGACGTCCGAGCGTCCGACCGAACAGTGTATCGCCATCGGCGCCCACTGCCTACAGCCCCCGTCCGAGGAACGGGGACGTCCGGCTGGCGTGACCCTGCGTCACTGGTATGGCGTCGGCCCGGCCCGGTGGCCGGATGCGGTTGACCCTCGGGGAACGCCACCACAGAATGGCGCCCATGTCAGGAGCCCGGGCACTCCGGTCCACGTTGCTCGCCGGTGTGGCGTGTCTCGCTGGCTGCGGTGGAGGAGGCAACCCCGTCACGCCGACCCCGCCGGTCGCGACGCCGACACCCACGCCGACCCCGACGCCCACGCCGACCTACGCGTTTGCCGTGTCTGGGCGCGTGTTCGCCAGCGACACGCGGGCGCCGATCGCCGGGGCGACGATGCGGTTTGCCGGGGGCGCACCGACGCAATCGGGCGCCGACGGCGCCTTCCGCTACACGAGCGACACCAATCCCCCGTCCACGCCCTACCAGGTCGACGTCTCGGCGCCGGGCTTCGTGGATCGCGAGCTGTGGCTGCGCTGGGAGCGCGAGCGCACCGATGTCCAGATCGACCTGCTACCGGCGTCCGTGCTCGGCTTCTTCCGCCAACTCGCCCGCAACGGCCTCGAGCAACCCGGGGAACTGCGCGCGGTGCGGCGCCTCACGCGGCCGCCCTCGGTGTACATCCGGACCGTCGACGCCGCGGGGCGCGACGTCGACCCCGCGACGCTCGCGGCGGTGACGGCCACCATTCAGTCCTCGGTGCGCGAGTTCAGCGGCGGTGTCCTGCAGGTGGCCGCTGTCGAGACCGGGCGTGACAACCCCGAGCGCGCCGGCTGGATCACCGTGGCGTTCGTCGAGGATCCCCTCGGGTTGTCGTGTGGGACGGCGCGGGTCGCGGGCGACCCGGGACGGATCACGCTGAACCTCAATCGCTGCGGCGGGTGTCCGGGCACGCGCATCCGTCCGGCCACGGTCGCCCACGAAGTTGGCCATGCGCTCGGCTTCTGGCACGTGGAGGCCCGGGAGCACGTGATGGCCCCGATCGAGGACCGGCCGTGCACGCAGACGGCTCCGACGGCGCTCGAGCAGGTGACGGCGGCCATCGCCTTCCGCCGTGCCAACGGCAACCTCGATCCGGACGTGGACCCGCAATCGGGGGCCGCCCTCACGATCGGCGAGACCTCGCACGTCGTGATCAGTTGTATCCGGCCGTCGACGCGCGAGTCGACGCGCTGACGACGGGAATGAGGGCCCCTGCCACTCACACCATCGATCGCTGTCGACGCCTCACGTCGTGGCGAAGAACCGTGTGACGTCCTCCGGTCGGCGCGTCACGGGCGCGGGCGGCAGCGCGTTCAGGAAGCGGCGGCCGTAGCCCATCGACTGCAGTCGCGGATCGAGCAGCGCGATCACGCCGCGGTCCTGGCGATGGCGGATCAGCCGACCCACGCCCTGCAGCAGCGTGAGGATCGCGAGCGGCACCTGGAAGCCGGCAAAGGCGTCGATACCGCGGCGCTGCAGCGCCTCGATGCGTGCCGCCACCACGGGATCGCCCGGTGAGGCGAACGGGATGCGGTCGATGATCACGCAGCTCAGCGCATCGCCCACCACGTCCACGCCCTGCCAGAAGCTCGACGTGCCGAACAGCACCGCGTTCGGGGTCTTCCTGAACTGCTCGATCAGCACGCCGCGCGGCATCGTCCCCTGCACGAACATCGGGTAGGGCAGTCGCGTCGACAGGCGCGCGTGCGCGTCGCGGAGCGCGGCGTAGCTCGTGAACAGCAGGAAGGCGCGTCCTTCGCTGGCGGCGAGCAGTCGCTCGGCCTCGGCGGCGAACGCCTCGGCGAACTCGCGCGTCCGCGGATCGGGCATGCGGCGCGGCAGGTACACGAGCGCCTGCGTGCGGTAGTCGAACTCGGAGGGCACGCGCACCTCGAGCGCCTCACCGATGCCGAGCCGTGCGCGGGCATAGCCGAACGAGCCGCCGATGGAGAGCGTCGCCGAGGTGAGCACCAGCGACGGCAGCCGGTCGATCAGCACGTCGCGGATGATGTGCGACACGTCGATCGGCGCGGCGCGCAGGGCCACCTGTCGGCCGCGCAGCTCGAGGAAGTACACGTACTCCTCGCCCTCGGCGCGGAGCAGGAACCGGAGGTCGTCGCGGACCTCGCCCGCGCGCTTGGCCAGCGCGCGCACATCCTCGGGCGCATCCTTCAGCAGGGCCAGGGCTTCCTCGAGCCCAGACAGGGCGCCGAGCAGCTCGAGTCCGCTCTCGCCGACCGCGTCGGCGAGGGCCTCGCCGGTGACGCGCAGGCGCTCGTCGAACAGCGTCGCCCCGGGCTCGGGCGCGCCGCCCTGTCGCACCCCCGGGCGGCGGGTCTGCAGGTCGAGGAAGAACCCGCGCGCGGTGTTCGCGAGCCGCTCGATCGCGCGCGCCACGGCTTCGGCCTCCTGCGCCGGCACGAACAGCGGCGACGTGCGGATCGCGGCGGCGTCGGTCGACAACTGCTCGACGCGGTAGTTGCTCACGGCCACGCCGAAGTACTGCGTCGCCACGTCCTCGAGCTGGTGCGCCTCGTCGACGATGCCCACCTGGCACTCGGGGATGACCTCACCGAACGAGTGGCGGCGCAGCGCCGCGTCGGCACACAGCAGGTGATGGTTGACCACCACCACGTCGGCGTCGGCGGCTTCCTGGCGCATGCGCGTCACGAAGCAGTCGGAGTAGCGGGGACACTCGCTGCCGAGGCAGTTCTCGGTGGTCGCGGCGATGCCGTGCCAGAAGGGGAGTTCCTCGGGCAGGTCCGAGAGCTCGGCGCGGTCGCCGGTCTGCGTGCGCGGCGCCCAGTGCTCGATGAGCGCCATCGCGACGCGCGTCTCGTCGTCGCGCGGCCGGTCGTCGTGCAGGGCCTGCTCGAAACGGTGGAGGCAGAGGTAGTTGCCGCGTCCCTTCATGCAGGTGGCGCGGAACGGGCCCAGCGCGCGCTGCAGGAGCGGCACGTCCTTGTCGATCAGCTGCTGCTGGAGGTTGCGGGTGCCCGTGGAGACGAGCACCTTGCGACCGGAGAGGATCGCCGGGACCAGGTAGGCGAGCGTCTTGCCGGTGCCCGTGCCGGCCTCGGCCAGCAGCACGCCGCCGTCGCCGACGACGCGCGCGACGGCCTCGGCCATCTGCTGCTGGCTCTCGCGCGGCTCGAAGCCGTCGAGCACGGTCGCCAGCGCGCCCTCGGGGCCGAGGGCACGCCGGACGCCGTCGATCAGGCTGGGGGCGGGTAGAGCGGGAACTCCCGGCACAGCTCTTCCACTTCCAGCTTGATCTTGGCCAGGGCGGTCTCGTTCTCCGGTTCCTGCAGCGCCGCGGAGATGAGGTCGGCGATGCGGTCCATCTCGGGTTCGGTCATGCCGCGGGTGGTGACGGCCGGCGTCCCGAGGCGCACGCCCGAGGCGACCATCGGCGGGTTCTTGTCGAACGGGATCGCGTTCTTGTTGACGGTGATGCCCGCCAGCCCGAGCGTCGCCTCGGCCTGCTTGCCCGTGATCTCCTTCGAGAAGACGTCGACGAGCATCAGGTGGTTGTCGGTGCCGCCGCTCACGAGGCGGAAGCCCTCGTCGTGCAGCGACTGCGCGAGGCGCTTGGCGTTGGCGGCGACCTGCGCCTGGTAGGCGCGGAAGCTCATCTCCATCGCCTCGCGGAAGCAGACGGCCTTGGCGGCGATGATGTGCATCAGCGGGCCGCCCTGCACGCCGGGGAACACCGAGCGATCGATGTCCTTGGCGTACTCCTTCTTGCACAGGATGAGGCCACCGCGCGGTCCACGCAGCGTCTTGTGCGTGGTGGTGGTGACGTAGTCGCTGTGCGGCACCGGGCTCGGGTGGACGCCGCCGGCCACCAGGCCGGCGATGTGCGCCATGTCGGTGAGCATCCGCGCGCCGACGGCCCTGGCGACCTTCGAGACGCGCTCGAAGTCGATGACGCGCGGGTACGCGCTGGCGCCGACGACGATCAGCTTCGGCTTGTGCTCGTGCGCAAGGCGCTCGACCTCCGCGTAATCGAGGCGCTCGTCGTCTTCACGCACGCCGTACGGCACGATGTTGTACAGCTTGCCCGAGAAGTTCAGCGGGTGGCCGTGCGTGAGGTGGCCGCCGTGGGCGAGGTTCATGCCCAGGATGGTGTCGCCCGGCTGGAGGAACGACAGCATCACGGCCATGTTGGCCTGCGCGCCCGAGTGCGGCTGCACGTTGGCGTGCTCGGCCTGGAACAGGTCCTTGGCGCGCTGGATGGCCAACGACTCGGCGACGTCGACGAACTCGCACCCACCGTAGTACCGCTTGCCCGGGTACCCCTCGGCGTACTTGTTGGTCATCACCGAGCCGGCGGCGGTCATCACGGCCGTGCTGGCGAAGTTCTCCGAGGCGATGAGCTCGAGCCCGAGGTTCTGCCGGTTCGTCTCGTTGGCGATCGCCTCGGCGATGTCGGGATCGACCTGGGCCAGCGTGCGCAGGTGTGGGGGCGTGAGGTGAAACATCGTGGGATCCCGTGAAGCCTTACGAATGGCGCTCGTGGTCGAGCGCCGCGATCTTGTCCAGGCGCCGTTGATGGCGTCCGCCGGCGAACGGCGTGTCGATGAACGTGGCGACGATCTGCAGGGCCATCTCGGCCGACGTCACCCGGGCGCCGAGCGCGAGGACGTTGGCGTCGTTGTGTTCGCGCGACAGGCGCGCGCTCTCGAGGTCGACGATGGGCGCGGCGCGCACGCCCTCGATCTTGTTGGCGGCGATGGCCATGCCCAGCCCGGTGCCGCAGGCCAGGATGCCGCGATCGGCCTCGCCAGCCGCCACGGCGCGACCGACCAGCGCCGCGTAGTCCGGATAGTCCACCGAGGCGTCGTCCACCGTGCCGAAGTCCTGGACCTCGATGCCGCGCGACAGCAGCAGCGAGCGCACCGCCTCCTTCAGGTGGACGCCTGCATGATCAGCGCCCAGGGCCACGCGCATAAGGCCGAATTGTACTATACGGGTCCCGCCCATTCCGGCCGGTTTGTCCCCTTATGTCAGCCTCAGCGCCTGCTCCCCGCCCGAACACCGCCGTCCTCACCCGCAAGGGGGCGGACCGCGTGCGCGCGGGCCATCCCTGGATCTACCGCTCGGACGTCACCGACCTGGAGGCCGACCGCGGCGCCGTCGTCGAGGTGCGCGACGGCCGCGGCGCCCCGCTCGGCCGTGCGCTGTCCTCGACCGAGTCCCAGATCACGCTGCGGATGCTCACCCGCGACGCGACCCCGGTGGATCGGGCGTTCTGGCGGGCACGGCTCGCGGCGGCCATCGCCGTCCGCGAGCGCCTGGCGCTCGACGCCACCGCGCTGCGCCTGGTCCACGGCGAGGCCGACCTGCTGCCGTCGCTCATCGTCGACCGCTACGACGACGTGCTGGTGGTGCAGACGCTGTCGCAGGGAACCGACGCGCATCGCGAGCTGATCGTCGAGCTGCTCGTCGAGCTGCTGCAGCCGCGCGGCGTGCTGCTGCGCAACGACCCCAAGGTGCGCACCCTCGAGGGGCTGCCTCAGGAGGTGGCACTCGCGTACGGTGAGGTGCCCGCGCAGGTCGAAGTGCGCGAGGGGCCGGTGCGCTACCTCGTGGACCCGTGGCATGGCCAGAAGACCGGCCTGTTCCTCGACCAGGGCGAGAACCACGCGGTGGCCGCCGGCTACGCGCGCGGCCGCGCGCTCGACGCCTTCAGCTACCAGGGCGGCTTCGCGCTCCGGATGGCCCCGCATGTCGACCACGTGCTGGCGCTCGACGCCTCGGCCGATGCCGTCGCCGCGATCGCTGCCAACGCCGCGCGGCAGGGGCTCGGCAATGTCGAGGCGCGCGAGGCCAACGTGTTCGACGCGCTGCGCGAGTTCGAGCGCGGCGAGGAGCGGTTCGACACGATCGTCCTCGACCCGCCGGCCTTCGCCAAGCACAAGGGCGCCGTGCCCAAGGCCATCAGCGGCTACAAGGACATCAACCTGCGCGCGCTGCGCCTGCTGAAGCCGGGCGGCCACCTGATCACCTGCACCTGCTCGGCGCACGTCGACGAGGGCATGTTCGGCGGCATCATCTACTCGGCCGCCACCGACGCGCAGATCCCCGTCGTGGTGGTCGAGAAGCGGATGCAGGGCCGCGATCACCCGGTGCTGCTGGGCGTGCCGGAGACGTACTACCTGAAGTGCTTCGTGCTCAGAAGAGCAGGGTGAACGAGGGACAAGGGACACGTACGCAAGTCACAAGGGAGCCAAGGGACCAGGGACGAGGCTCAAGTGACAAGGGACCAGGACACACACCCTGCCTGAAGTGCTTCGTGCTCCGCAGGGCAGGGTGAACGAGGGACGAGGGACGAGTACGCAAGTCACAAGGGCGACAAGGGACCAGGGACGAGGCTCAAGTGACAAGGGACCAGGGCACACACCCTACCCGAAGTGCTTCGTGCTCCGCAGGGCAGGGTGAACGAGGGACAAGGGACACGTACGCAAGTCACAAGGGAGCCGAGGGACCAGTGACACGGCTCCAGGGACAAGGGACGGGTGCGGCCCGCCCGGCGTCACTTCTTGTCCCTTGTGCCTGATGTGCCGTGTCCCTTGTGACTCGGCGCCCCTGACCTGCTGTACCCCGTACCCCGTACCCGGTACCCGGTACCCGGTAAGGATCAGGCCCTGCGCGTCGTCCTGTGCGTCGGCGTCGCGGTCCACGGGTCTTCCGGCCACGGGTGCCTCGGGTAGCGGCCGCGCAGTTCCTTGCGGACCTCGGCGTAGGTCGTCGTCCAGAAGCTGCGGAGATCGCGCGTCGACTGCACCGGCCGCCCGTTGGGGGCCAGCAACTCGAACATGACGGGCTCGCGGCGCGGGCCGAGGCGCGGGGTCTCGGCCAGGCCGAACAGCTCCTGCAGCTTGACGGCCGCGCGGACGCCGCCCTCGCTGGTGTAGGTCAGCGCGGCGGTCCTGCCGCTCGGTAACGGCAGGCGCGGCGGTGCATCGGTGAGCAGTCGCTGACGCGTGGGCCACGGCAGCGCCGCCTCGACGTCCATCGCCGCGAGCGTGGTGGCCGTCGCCGCCGCGAGGCGCGCCACCGCGGGCAGGTCGACGTCGAGGCCGCAGAAGGCGAGGCGTGCCAGCAGTTGCGCGTCGTCGTCGCGGCGGGGCGCCGCGAGCCAGGCGTCGGCAAGCACGTCGTGGTCCTCGGCCTGTGGCGCCTCTTGCTGCTCCGAGAGCGTCAGGGCGTGGTAGCGCCGGCGCACCACGACTCGCAGGCGGCCCTGCTCGTCCACATACGGCTCGCGCGTCGCGTGGGTCGGACGCAGCCAGGCCCTGTCGACGGCGCTCGCGAGCGACACCTGCGCATCGCGACCCTCCACTGTCCGGACGTCGAGGGCCACGAGGTACGCGGCATCGCGCACGCCGCTGGCAGGCGACTGTCGTGCACCGGTGCCCGTGGCGAGCAGCAGCGCGTCGCCGTTCGGCACCCGGCGCTGGGCGACGCGATCGGGGAATCCCGCGAGCACAGCCCGACCGAGCAGGTCCTCGGCCATGGGCGCGGACGCCCGCGTCGGCGCCGACCGGTCCGTGCTCGCCCGCGCGATCGCCGCCGCGGCGCGCGAGAGGTGCGGCAACGCCCGCGCCCCGGCCAGCAGCGACAGCAGGTCCGATGAGGTGGTCCGGCCGTCTGGCGCCGGCAGGCGCCCTTCGCCGAGGAGGGCCGCCGCCAGGCAGGCATCGGGGTGCCCGTCCGCAGACAGGACCAGCCGGGCCAGGCGTGGCGGCAGCGGCAGTCTGGCCATCCGACGGCCGAGGTCGGTCACCGAGCCCGCGTCTGCAGCGCCCAGACGTTCGAGCAGCAGGAGCGCGTCGTGCTGGCGCGAGTCGGGCGGTGCCTCGAACCACTCGAAGTCGTCGACTCGCCCGCCCCAGGCGAGGATTGCCAGCAGCACCGGCGCGAGGTCGATGCGCGTCACGTCCGGATCGCGAAAGGGACGCAGGCGGTCGCGCGCGTCCCAGAGGCGCACGGCGCGCCCGGGGCCGAGTCGCGCCGCGCGTCCGGCGCGCTGGTCAGCGGCATCGAGCGTGACGCGCTCGGTCTGCAGGGTGTCGATGCCCCGCGCGGCGTCGTAGCGCGCCACCTTCTGCCAGCCGGTGTCGACAACGGCGCGGACGCCGGGCACGGTCACCGACGTCTCGGCGATGTTGGTGGCCAGCACCACGCGTCGCGTCGTTCCCGGGCGCAGCACGGCGTCTTGCGCCTCCGGCGGCAGCGTCCCGTGGAGCGGCAGCACCTCCGCGCCATGGCGTGCCGCCACCTGCCCCACGGCCCGCTGCGCGTCGTCGATCTCGCGAGCGCCGGGCAGGAAGCACAGCACGTTGCCCTCCTGGCGCTGCAGCAGGTCGTCCACCACGCCTGCCAGGGGGCGATCGGGGGCGTACGACACGTCGAGCGGGTGGGCGTCGCCCTTCACCTCGATGATCGGGCAGCCGCCCAGGTACGCCGACACCGGATCCGCGTCGAGCGTGGCCGACATCACCAGCACGCGGAGGTCGTCGCGTGCCAGCCAGGCCTGCTTGACCAGAGCCAGGCCCAGATCGGCGTGGACGCTGCGCTCGTGGAACTCGTCGAGGACGACAGTGCGGATGCCGTCGAGCAGGGGATCCTGCTGCAGGCGCGCGGTCAGGATGCCCTCGGTGGCGAACAGCACCTGCGTGTCGGGCCCGAAGCGGGGTTCGAAGCGCACGTGCCAGCCGACCTCGCGCCCGAGCGTCCAGCCCTGTTCCTCGGCCACCCGGCGCGCCAGCGCGCGCGCCGCCGCACGCCGTGGCTGCAGCACCAGCACCTGGCCGGCGCCGACCAGCGACGGGGGCACCCGCGTGGTCTTGCCGGCGCCGGGGCTCGCCACCAGCACCGCCGCGCGCCTCGACCGCAGGGCCTCGCGCACCGCGCCGAGGTGCGCATCGATGGGCAGGGGCGGCAGCGGCACGAGACGATTATCCGCAACCGACGACTGCCCGCCTTCCCGCTACCCGTACCCGGTACCCGGTACCCGGTACCCGGAACCCGGTATGATGCACTCATCCGCCAGGGGTATCCCGCGAGGGATTGAGAACAGACCCTTGGAACCTGGTTCGCCTCGTGGCGAAACCCGCCGACGCGCTGCACGCGCGACGGTGGGAACCGGCTGATACCGGCGCAGGGAGTGCGGAGCGCGATCGCGCGTCGACTCCTCGTCGCCTTGCAGGCAGGGCCGGCTCACCGGCCAAGAGGAGTCACCGCGTGTCCCAGTCGCCCACCGCCCCCGCATCCACCCTCCTGTCGTACGACGAGGCGTTCCCCGGTTCCCGCAAGGTCCTCGTGGATGGGCCTTACGGCGTGCGCGTGCCGATGCGCGAGATCGGGCTGTCGGGCGGCAACGCCCCCGTGCGCGTGTACGACACCAGCGGTCCGCAGGGCGTCGACGTGCGCGAGGGCCTGCCGAAGCTCCGGCAGGCGTGGATCGAGGGCCGTGGCAACACCGTCGAGGAGCCGCGCTTCCTGCTGCTCGACGCGTGGAAGCGCGAGATGCCCCCGGCGCTGGCCGCGCGCACCCGCACCCGGCGCCGCGCGAAGGCGGGCGAGTCGGTCACCCAGCTGGCGTACGCGCGTCGCGGCGAGATTTCGCCGGAGATGGCCTACATCGCCACGCGCGAGAGCCTCACGCCCGAGTTCGTGCGCGACGAGGTGGCGCGCGGCCGCGCGATCATCCCGGCCAACGTCAACCACCCGGAACTCGAGCCGATGATCATCGGCCGCAACTTCCTGGTGAAGATCAACGCCAACATCGGCAACTCCGCCGTGTCCTCCTCGATCGAGGAGGAGGTCGACAAGCTGCGCTGGGCGACCCTGTGGGGCGCCGACACGGTGATGGACCTCTCGACCGGCAAGGACATCCACGAGACGCGCGAGTGGATCCTCCGCAACAGCGCCGTGCCGATCGGCACCGTGCCGATCTACCAGGCGCTCGAGAAGGTCGGTGGCCGGCCCGAGGAGCTGACCTGGGAGCTCTATCGCGACACGCTGATCGAGCAGGCCGAGCAGGGCGTGGACTACTTCACCGTGCACGCGGGCGTGCTGCTGCGCTACATCCCGCTCACGGCGCGGCGCGTGACCGGCATCGTGTCGCGCGGCGGCTCGATCCTCGCCAAGTGGTGCCTGGCGCACCACAAGGAGAACTTCCTCTACACGCACTTCCGCGAGATCTGCGAAATCATGCGGGAGTACGACGTGTCGTTCTCGCTTGGCGACGGCCTGCGCCCGGGCTCGATTGCCGACGCCAACGACGCCGCGCAGTTCGGCGAGCTACAGACGCAGGGCGAGCTCACGAAGATCGCGTGGGAGTACGACGTGCAGGTGATGAACGAGGGCCCTGGTCACGTGCCCATGCACATGATCAAGGAGAACATGGAGAAGCAGCTCGAGTGGTGCGCCGAGGCGCCGTTCTACACGCTCGGGCCGCTGACCACCGACATCGCGCCCGGCTACGACCACATCACGTCGGCCATCGGCGCCGCGATGATCGGCTGGTACGGCACCGCCATGCTCTGCTACGTCACGCCCAAGGAGCACCTCGGGCTGCCCAATCGCGACGACGTGAAGGCGGGCGTGATTGCGTACAAGATTGCCGCGCACGCTGCCGATCTCGCCAAGGGCCACCCGCAGGCGCGTGTGTGGGACGACGCGCTGTCGAAGGCGCGCTTCGAGTTCCGCTGGAAGGATCAGTTCAACCTGGCGCTCGACCCGGTGACGGCCCGCGCGTACCACGACGAGACGCTGCCGGCCGAGGGCGCCAAGGTGGCGCACTTCTGCTCGATGTGCGGGCCGAAGTTCTGCTCGATGGAGATCACCCAGCAGGTGCGCGACTACGCGGCGGCGCAGGGGCTGCAGGCCGAGCAGGCGATCGAAGCGGGTCTGAAGGAAAAGGCCGCCGACTTCAAGGAAGCCGGCGAGATCTACGTGAAGCAGGGATAAAGGGGCTCAAGGCTTCGGGCTCAAGGCTCAGAGAGCACGCCGCGGGCTCAAGGCTGGAGGCTCGAGGCTCAGGCAGCTTTCTTCATGATGCTTTCTGAGCCCTGAGCCCTGAGCCTGCCGCCCATTGCCTACCTGTTGGCCGCGACCACCGGGACGATCTGGATCACCGACGGATAGCGGCTGGGGTTGGCCCCCGGCGTGGGCACGAGGTACCCCTTGCCGCCGCCGTAGGTGTAGTCCTTGATCGTCACGCCCGGCGGAAAGGCCATGGTCTCCTCGCGGAACCGGCCGACCTCGAACATGTGGACGGGCGGCACGTCGTACACGAGGTCGCCCTTGTCCTTCAGTTGCGTGCGGTAGTAGAGCACCAGCTCGCCGAACGTCGCCGTGGAACCGAAGAGGTAGTACCGCTGGCCCTGGCCGGCGTCGTACGACCGCAGGAACTTCGCGCCCGGATAGAGGGGCACCCCCAACTGGGCCTCGGACGGCGCCGCTTCCGCGCCCGGCGCTGCGATCGGCGCGGCCTGGCGCGGGGGCGCCGGCGCTGGCACGGCCAGCGTGCCGGTGGGCGAGGCCTGCGAGGCCGGCCGCGTGGGGGCGGGGGCCTGCGAGGCGGGCGTGGCCGGGGTCTGCGACGCCGGGGGTGTGGCGCCCGTGCCCCTGGTGGACGGCGGCGGGGGCGGCGGGGTCTGGGGGCGCGGCTGGGCGGCCGCCGCGGCTGCGCCGAGCAGCGTGAGACAAACGGTTAGCTCGATCACGCGCGTCATGCGTCTTATTGTACGGAGATGGGCAAGGACGCCCTAGACTGAGAGCTTATGACCAGTTCCCTGAAGACCGCTGCGCTGCTGGGATTGCTCAGCGCGCTGTTCCTGTACCTGGGTGACCTGTTCGGGGGCCAGCAGGGGCTCGTCATCGCCCTGCTCATGGCTGCCGTCATGAACGTCGGCTCCTACTGGTTCTCCGACAAGATCGTCCTGCGCATGTACAACGCGCGCGAGGTCGGGCCGGAGCACCCGTTGCACCAGATGACCGCGGAGCTGGCGCGGCGCGCCGAGCTGCCGATGCCGAAGGTGTACGTCATTCCCGACCAGTCGCCCAACGCGTTCGCGACCGGGCGCAACCCGCAGCACGCCGCGGTGGCCGCCACCGAGGGCATCATGCGCATCCTCTCGCGCGACGAACTCGCGGGGGTGATGGCGCACGAGCTGGCGCACGTGAAGCACCGCGACATCCTCATCAGCTCGGTCGCGGCCACGCTGGCGGCCGCCATCATGATGGTGGCGCGCATGGCCCAGTTCGCCTCGTTCTTCGGCGGCTCGTCGCGCTCGGACGACGGCGAAGGGTCCAATCCGCTGGCCCTGCTCGTGGGCATCATCGTGGCGCCGTTTGCCGCGATGCTGATCCAGGCCGCGATCTCGCGGTCGCGCGAGTTCAAGGCCGATGCCGGCGGCGCCGCGATCGCCGGGTCGCCGATGGGCCTGGCGAGCGCCTTGCGCAAGATCGAGGGCTACGGCAAGCAGGTCCCGATGGACGCCAACCCCGCGACGGCGCACATGTTCATCATGAAGCCGTTCAGCGTGCACGGGCTGTTCTCGCTGTTCAGCACGCACCCGCCGACGGAACAGCGCATCAATGCGCTCATGGGGCGGAACCTCTAGGAGAGCGCATTGATGCGCTGGTGGTAATGCCGCGATGCCGAGAATGCCGCGAATGTCGGGGGCCATCCACGTCTCCCACATTGACGGTATTCCCGGCATCGCGGAATTGTCAGAATTGGTCCGCAATCCAGTCCGTCTGCCGCCGTACGTCCTCGCTGGGCGTGCGGCGGTTCGCGTATCGGGCGCGTAGCGCCGCGAGCACGCCCTTCACCTGCGCCGCGTAGGCCGGGTCGGGGTACTTGCGGACGTAGAGTCGCGCGTACTTCTCGAGCAGGTGCGGCGCCTCGGCCTGCAGGAACTGCAGGAAGTGGTCGCGGCTGCCGTCCTCGAGGTAGAGCACGTTGCCGCCGAGCAGCGGCACGTCGAGCTCGGCCATGGCGCGAAGGGTCGCCTCGATGCGGGCCGGTTGCGTGGAGAAGCCCGGCACCAGTGGGCTCATGAGCACGCCGGCCCTGACGCCCGCGTCGATGAGGCGCCGCACCGCCCGTAGGCGTTGCAGCGGCGGCGCCGTGCCCGGCTCGAGCCGTTCCCAGGCGTCGTCGACCGTCGGCACGCTCACGTAGACGGTCGCCAGGCCGCGGGCCGACATCCGGGCCAGGATGTCGGCGTCGCGGACCACCATCGGGCCCTTGGTCACCAGGCCAATCGGCGTGTCGCACCGATCGAGGTGCTCGAGGCACGCGCGTGTGAGCCGCCACTGCCCCTCGATCGGCTGGTAGGGGTCGGTCGCCGTGCCGATGGCGACCAGTTCCGGGCGCCAGGACGGCCGCGCCAGTTCCCGCGCGAGCACGTCGGCCACGTTCCGCTTCACGAAGATGTAGGACGAGAACTGGTCGCCCGCGCCCATCTCGAGCTGCGACTGGTAGCGCCGCGCAAAGCAGTACTGGCAGGCGTGGGTGCAGCCGCGATACGGGTTCAACGTCCAGCGGAAGGGCATGCCCTGCGTGCGATTCAGGGCCGACCGGCACACCACCTCCTGATACCGCGCGTCGTCTGCCCGCCGCTCGGCCCCGGTCAGGGACTCGACGCCGTGTGCCTTCACGAGATCGGCGACGCCGCGCGTGGTCAGGTCACGCTCGAACAGGGCGAGTTGGTTGCGCATGATTTTCGCCTTTTGTTCGATTGTGTCCGGCGCCCCGGCACGTCGTCAAGCGGGGGAGTGGCCAGCTCCAACTTTCGGGTAGACTGGAAAGGTCATGCCCATCAACACCCAGAATTTCCGGGCGTTCGTCGCCGCGGCCGCCGTGCTCTGCGCCGGTACCGCTTACGCGCAGGCGCCCTCGGCCAATGATCTCGTCGGCACGTGGAACCTCACGCTGACTTCGCCGCAGGGCACGCACCCGATGACGGTCGACGTCAAGGAGGACGCCGGAAAGCTGGTGGCCACCGCGAGCGGCCTCCCGCTCGTGGGCGCGCCGACGGTCGCCACGACCGACGCCGGTGTGCGTATTGCCTTCGCCATCGACTATCAGGGCCAGCCCATCGACATCGTCATGACTGGCAAGGTGACCGGTGCCCAGATGAAGGGTGCGGTCGACTACGCCGGGGGCGCCGCCTCCGGTGACTTCACGGGCAGCAAGGCTGGCGCGTCGGCAAGCGCCGGCGCGGGCGTGACCGGCAGCTGGGACGTGACGGGCGACGGTGGCGGCGGCTGGTCGCTGACGCTGACGCAGGACGGCACCGCGGTGGCCGGGATGCTCAAGAGCCCCGACGGCATGGAAGTGCCGGTGAAGGGCACGTTCGAGGGTAGCGCGCTCGCCCTCAACGTCAATGCGGATGCCGCCGCCGGGACCGTCAAGGGCACCCTCGAGGACGGCAAGCTGAAGGGCAGCTACGACATCGGCGGCAACGCCGGATCGTGGTCGGCCACGCGCAAGCCGTAGGCGCGTGACGGCCGCCCCGCGTCAGGCCGCGACAGCCGCGGCCCAGGTCGTTGCCCCCAGGCTCCTGTTCATCGACGCCCTCCGGGGCTTCGACATGTTCTGGATCACCGGGGGCGACATCCTCGGCCGCGCCCTTGCGGCCTGGCTCGGGTGGCACTGGCTCGACTACCAGCTCGAGCACCTCCCGTGGGAAGGGTTCGTCTTCTACGACCTGATCTTCCCGCTCTTCATCTTCATCGTCGGCATCGTGCTGCCGATGTCGCTGAAGCGGTACGAGGGCCACCCCTCTGCCGCCTACCCGCGCATCCTCCGGCGGTTCGCCCTGTTGTTGCTGCTCGGCTGGATCAACTGGGGCCTGCTGCAGTTCAACGTCGCCGAGATGCGCTGGCCGGGCGTGCTGCAGCGCATCGCCATCTGCTACCTCTTCACGGCGTTCGCCGTGCTGCACCTCAAGGTGCGCGGGCAGGCCCTGCTGGCCGCCGGCCTGTTGCTCGGCTACTGGGCGTTGCTCGCCTTCGTGCCCGCGCCGGGCTTCAGGGCCTACGACCTCTCACCGGAGGGCAACCTGGTGGGCTACGTCGATCGCCTCGTCATCCCGGGCAAGTTCTGCTGCTACCCGTATGGCGACAACGAAGGCCTGCTCTCCAACATCCCGGCCATCGCCACGTGCCTGCTGGGCGCGCTCACCGGCTGGTGGCTCACGCAGGCGCGTCCGGCGATGACCAAGGTGCGGGGCCTCGTGCTGGCGGGCATCGCCAGCCTGATCGTGGGGCTGGCGTGGTCGACGCTGTTCCCGATCATCAAGAACCTGTGGACCGGGTCGTACGTGCTGATCACGGCAGGCTGGAGCCTGCTGCTCGTCGCGCTGTTCTACTGGGTGATCGACGTCCGGGGCGCGCGCCGCTGGGCGTTCTTCTTCGTGGTGATCGGCGTGAACGCCATCACCATCTACGTCGCCCAGGAGTTCATCAACTTCCCGGACATCTCGAAGTTCTTCCTCGGGGGCGTCGCGTCGCTGCTGGGCGGGGCCGGGCCGGTGGTGCTCGCGCTCGGCGCACTCGCGGCGCGCTGGATCTTCCTCAACTACCTCTACAAGAACGGGACGTTCCTCAAGGTCTAGGGATCAACGCCCGCTGCTCCTCGAGCAGCGCCGTGATCGTGTCGGCCAGCGGGATCTGCGGCGTCCATCCCGTGGTGGCCGTCAGGCGTCCGTGGTCGCCCACCAGGACGGGCAGGTCGACCGGGCGCAGCCGTGCCGGGTCCACCTCGACGTCGATCGGCACGGCGGCCTGCGCGCGCAGCATGTCGAGCAGGGCGCTGATCGCGATGGCCTCCCCGCGACACACGTTGTAGACCTGGCCGCGCGCGCCGCCCTGCACCAGCAGGCGATAGGCGCGCACCGTGTCGCGGACGTCGCAGAGGTCGCGGCGCGGCGTCAGGTTGCCGACGCGCATCGGCCCGGGCTCGAGGCCTGCCTCGATGCGCGCCACCTGCCGTGCGAACGCCGGCGCGAAGAAACCGAGGTCCTGGCCCGTGCCGATGTGGTTGAAGGGGCGGGCAACGATGACGTCGAGGCCGCCGTCGCGCGCGGCATCGAGCGCGACCATCTCCTGTGCGAGCTTGCTGACCGCGTAGGGCGTCGCCGGCGCGATCGGGTCGTCCTCGCGCAGGGGCGCGTCCGATGCGGCGTAGATGGCGGCCGACGTGGTGACCAGCACGCGCGCCGTGGGCACGTGCCGTGCCACCGCACGGAGCAGGACATGGGTGACGCGGACGTTCAGCTCGAGCGTGACGTCGCTGTGGGCCCAGGCGGCGCCCTGGTTGGCGGCGCCGGCGAGGTGATGGACCGCCGACGGCTTCAGGTCCGCGATGGCGGCGTCGACCGCCGCCGCGTCGGTCAGGTCGACGGCGACCCAGGACACGTCGGGGCCGAGCGCCAGCGACGCAGGCGGCGGGGGCACTCCCGGCCGGTACCAGCCGACCACCGGGCCGTCGGCCCGGAGCAGCGACACCAGGTGTCCGCCCGCGAAGCCGGCCGCACCCGTGACCAGGACCGGTCCGTCCATGTCAGAACGAGCGGCTGCCGGACTGCCCGGTGTTGCCGCCGAACGCGCCCAGGAAGTTCGAGAAGGTGCCGAGCCCGGCCAGCGTGAAGCCGATGTTGAAGCGGCGGTCCTGCGGCACGGCGAAGGTGGAGTACTGCGGAAAGTTGTAGGCCTGGTACTCGACCACGATGCCACAGCACTGCGCGTTGTAGTAGCCGACGATCCGCTGGTCCATCATCACCGAGCGCCCGAGGTCGTAGAAGAACGCGTAGGTGCCGCCGAACCTGTTGCCCTTGGTCTTGAAGCTCGCGCTGGCGTTGAGGAACTTGTCGGGGCGATCGGGGAAGAACGAGAACTTGCGCTGGCTCCAGCCGCCGGTCACGTCGAGCCATTCCTTCAGGCCCCACTGGCCGTTCAGGCGGATGCTCTGGAACTCGCCGGCCCGATCGTCCCAGTCGAGGCGCGTCGTGACGCTCGTGCGCGCGGTCGGCGAGAACTGCGCGCTGAAGTTGATGGGCGAGAAGTTGCTGGGCAGCCGCCCGAAGTAGTTCAGCGGGTACGAGCCGAAGTCGTACAGGCTGGCGCGCGGGTCGCTGTAGTAGCTCTGGGTGAGCCCGACGGTCAGGAAGTCGCGCGTGCGCGCCGCCGACTCGCCCGAGCGCCGCTTGGCCGTGAACCTGTTCACCAGGCCGTAGGCGATGCGCGTGGTCCCGCCGTAGGTGAAGTCGTAGCCCTCGAGCTTGACGATGCGGTCGAAGTCCTCGAACGCGGTCAGCCGCTGCAGCGTGAAGATCGGCTCGATCGTGTGCTTGTACTTCTCGGCATAGCCGTTCTTCGGCGTGTCCCACACCTTGGTGAACTTCGGCCCGACGATGTCGGTCCGCAGGTCGAAGTAGCTGCGCGTGAGCGGCACCTCGGCCTGCACGTCGCGGTTGTTGGCGTCCCTGACGTAGCTCTCGGTCCACCGCGTGTAGTGGTAGGCCACCGACGAGTTGAACGTGAGGAACGGCCAGCGGTTGAACGGGACGCGCAGCGTCGGCGTGATGTCGAAGCGGCTGAGCGACTGGTCGGCCTCCCGGTCGCCGTCCTTGTCGACGCGGGCGATCGACACCCACTCCGACCCGAGCGCGTAGTAGAACGGCGTCTGGCCGATGCGGCTCTGCGCCAGGTTGTACGACAGGCGGGGCGTGCCGCCCTGCAGGCTCGACGAGGTGTCCGAGTAGAACAGCTCGGTGGTGTCGTAGGTGGCGCTCACGCTCTGGCGTCCCCACGTGCCCGACAGGTTGCCGCGCATGCTGCGCGTGCGCGACGACCAGTCGTACGGGTTCTGGTTGAACGTGGCGCGCGTGACGATGCTCGAGAAGTAGTCGATGTTGCCGCGGGCCCGCAGGTTGAGCGGCAGCACCTGCGCCACGTTGGCGCGGATCTCGTAGTTGGTGGCCGCCGGCGTCGTCACCGGGCCGCTCGTCGTGTCGTAGCTGGCTTCCTTCTCCTTCAGGTAGTACGTGGTGAAGGAGCCCTGCGACCCGGCGCCGGCGACGTAGCGGTACTCGCCGCCGACGCCCTGCCCGCGCTTGGTGAACCAGTCGTGGTAGATCGTCGCGTCCTGGCTGCGGTTGATCGCCCAGAAGAACGCGTTGCTGATGCTCTGCCCGCGGATCGTCGACGACCCGTAGGTCGGCAGCAGGAAGCCGGTCGCCCGATCGTCGCTCTGGATCGGGTAGTACATCACCGGCAGGTAGAACACCGGCACGCCCTTGACCTTGAGCATGGTGTTGGTGAGCACCGCGTACTCGTCGAGCTCGACCATCGCGGTGCTCGAGACGAGTTCCCAGCGTGGCGTCGGCTGCACGCAGCTCGTGAAGCCGCCGTGCGTGATCTTGTAGCGCTTGGGACCGACCTTCTCGATCCGCTCGCCGTAGAACAGCGCGTCGGGCTCCTGCGTGCCGAAGAAGCTCTTGTCGACCTTGTCACCGAGGTAGGTGGACCCGGTCGCGTTGTGGAACACGCCGATCTTCGTGTCGAGGCTGTACTCGAGCTTGTCGGCGGCGATGCGCGTCTGCGGCGACGTGTACACCACGTTGCCTGTCGCCACCATCAGGCGCGTGCTGGTGTCGTAGTCGACCTGGTCGGCGTAGAACTTCTGGTTGCCCTGCTCCATCTCCACCTGGCCCTCCAGGTGGTAGGTGTTGCCGCTGATCTCGATCTTCAGCTGCTTGGTCACCTTGAAGCCCGGCACCTGCTGTGCGCGCCCCGCTGCCGGCAACAGCGGCATCAGGAGGAGCAGGAGCGCGAGGACACGGAGCGTGTGGGTCGAATGCACGGGCTGGCGATCGGCGGCGGGCGCGACCCGCAGGATATCACGCGGGTTGCGGCGGTCCGGGCACCTGCGCGAGCCACGCGCGGGCGGCGCCGACGAGGAACAGCGAGCCGGCGACCACCACGCGCGCATGGCCCTCGGACGCCGCCGCCAGTGCGTCGGCCGGCGTCGGGGCCACCGTGACGGGCATCGCCTCCGCGATCGCCACGACGCGCGCCGCGAGGTCCTCGGGCGGCAGCGCGCGGGGGAAGGGCACCGCCGTCGCGATCACCGTGTCGGCCACCGACAGCAGCGGGCGCAGCAGGCCCTCCACGTCCTTGTCGCGCATGCACGCCACGACCAGCGTCGCGGGCGCGAAGCCCGCCTCCCGGCACCACGCGGCGAGCGCCTCGGCGCCGGCCGGGTTGTGCGCGCCATCGAGCACGACGGGCGTGCCACCGGGCAGCACGCGGCGCTCGAGGCGACCCGGCCAGCGCGCATCGCTCAGGCCGGTGGTGATGGCGGCCTCGCCGCCGCCGATTCCTGCGCTCTCGAGCGCTTCGAGCAGGCGCACGGCCACCAGGGCGTTGTCGACCTGGTGCCGCCCGCGCAACGCGAGGCGCACCGTGCGGTAGGCGCGCCTCGGCGTGGCGAGGGTCACCTCGCACTCGCCATCCGGTCCCGACAGCTGTACCCGTGTCTCGTCGTGCGCGCGGATCAGCGTCGCGCCGCGCGAGGCGGCGGTCTCCTCGATCACCCCGGCCGGCCCCGGCGCGGTGACGCCGCTCACCACGATCGCGCCCGGCATGATCACCCCGGCCTTCTCGGCGGCAATGAGCTCGAGGGTGTCGCCGAGCTGCGCCATGTGGTCCATCCCGATCGAGGTGATGGCGGCCCACGGTGCCTCGACCACGTTGGTGGCGTCGTGTCGACCACCGAGTCCCACCTCGAGGACCGCGACCTGCACCCGGGCCGACCGGAACAGGACCAGTGCCGCCGCCGTCGTCAGCTCGAAGTACGTTGCCGGCCCGGGGAGGCCGCCCTCGGCGAGCAACCGGTCCTCCGCCACGAACACCTCGGCCAGCGCCGCGTCGAGCGTCGCCTCGTCGACGTCCTGCTCGTCGATGGCAAAGCGCTCGGTGAGGTGGATGAGGTGCGGGGACGTGTAGCGCCCGGTGCGGACGCCGGCGGCGCCGAGCGCCCTGGAGACCATCGCCGTGACCGACCCCTTGCCGTTGGTGCCGGCGACGATGACGGGGATGAAGGCGCGCTCGGGGTGCCCGAGCGCGCCGACGAGCGCCCGCATGGTGTCGAGCCCGAGCTTGATGCCGAAGAACTCGCGCGTGGCGAGGCGCTGCTGTGGCGTCATGCCGGCGCGTGCATGAACCGCAGCGCGTCGGCGATGGCGTCCTTCAGCTTGCAGCGGTCGACGATCATGTCGACCATGCCGTGCTGGACGAGGAACTCGGCGCGCTGGAAACCCTCGGGGAGCTTCTGGCGGATCGTCTGCTCGATGACGCGCGGGCCCGCGAAGCCGATGAGGGCCTTCGGCTCGGCGATGTTCAGGTCGCCGAGCATGGCGAAGCTCGCCGTGACGCCGCCCGTGGTCGGGTCGGTGAGGACCGAGATGTAGGGCAGGCCGGCGCGATCGAGGCGCGCGAGCGCCGCGCTCACCTTCGCCATCTGCATGAGCGACAGCGTGCCCTCCATCATGCGGGCACCGCCGGAGCACGACACCACCACGACCGGGCGCCGGTGCTCGAGGCCGCGCTCGATGGCGCGCGTGATCTTCTCGCCGACCACCACGCCCATGCTGCCGCCGATGAAGGAGTACTCCATCGCGGCGATCTCGGTCTCGATGCCGTCGATCGTGCCGGTGCCGCAGATGATCGCGTCCTTGAGGCCACTGGCCTCCTGGGCGGTCCGCAGGCGCTGCGAATACGGCTTCGTGTCGATGAAGGCGAGCGGGTCGGTCGAGGCGAGGTCGTGGTCGTGCTCGACCCAGGGGCCATCGAACAGCATCGCCAGCCGCTCGGCGGCGGGGAGGCGGAAGTGGTGCGCGCACTTGGGGCACACCTGCAGGTTCCCGTCGAGGTCCTTCTTGTAGAGGGCCTGCCCGCAATCGGGGCACTTCACCCAGACGCCCTCGGGGATGCGGCTGGCCTTCTGTGCCGGGGCGATGGGCTTCGGAACGCGCTTGAACCAGGCCATGGGAGGCGCCTGCCGGGCAGGCGAAGGACCTAGGGTATCACCGCTGCCGAGGCACGTAGTACTGGGTGCCCTGCTGCATGTGCTCCACCTGCCGGAGCAGGTCCTCGACGTCCTCGTCCTGCCAGTCGAGGTCGAGCGAGGAGGTCTCGACCACCAGCAGGGGGGCGCTGGTGTAGTGGAAAAAGAAGTGGTTGAACGCGTCGTTCAGCTCGCCGATGTCCTCGTCGTCGCCGCGGCGGTCGGGGGCCCGCCGGGCGCGATCGCGGAGCCGCTTGCGGAGCCGGTCGGTGGGGCACTGGAGGTACACGACGACGTCGGGCGTGGGCAGGTCGCGGGCGAGCAGTTCGTAGAGGCGCTGGTAGATGAACAGCTCGTTGTCGTCGAGCGTCAGGTACGCGAAGATGCGGTCCTTGTCGAACAGGTAGTCGCAGACGGTGACCTGGCTGAAGAGGTCGCCCTGACGGAGGGCGTCCTGCTGCCGATGCCTGGCGAGCAGGTGGAAGAGCTGGGCCTGGAAGGCGGCACCCGACGTCCGGGTCTTCCGGTCGGGCGCGAACGGGTTCTCGATGTCGTCGAGGACGAGGCTGGCGTCGAGGCGCTGGCCGAGCCGTTCCGCGAGCACGGCCTTGCCAACGCCAGGAGGGCCCTCGATCGCGAGGTAGCGCGCGTCCACGATGGCGCGCAGTATAGCGACGGGCTTCGCGGGGCGTCCAGTCGCGCGTGCTAGCATGCGCCCGAGTGATGACGCGTCGCCTGTTGCCCCTTGCCGGACTGGCGCTGGTCACCGCCTGTGCGTCGGCGCCGCCGCCGCCCCCGCCGGTCGTGGCCCCGCCCTCCACCTACGAAGCCAAGATTGCCAGCATCCATCGGCTCGAGGACCATCGCGTGCTCGAGGATGCCCGGTCACGGTCTGTCGTGCCGCCACCCGTCGTGGATGCACGCGGCCGCGTCGTCGCCACGCCGCCCGCGCCGCCGTCGCTCGACCTCGTCAGCCTGCTCGACGACCCGGAGGCCCGCGTCAGGCGTCGCGCGGCGCTGGCCATCGGCCGCGTCGGGCTGCCGGCCGGCGTGGCCCCGCTCGTCGCACGGCTGCAGGATCCGGATGCCGACGTCCGTGCCATGGCGGCGTTCGCCCTCGGCCTGATCGGCGACGCCGGCGCCGTGGAACCGCTCGTGGCGGCGCTCGCTGATCCGAACGCGCAGGTGAAGGGCCGGGCGGCGCACGCCCTCGGCCTGCTGGGGCCGGACAAGGCGGCCGCCGCCGCGGCCCCGATCGGGCAGATGGTGCGTGGATTGGTCGAGGGCGGCGCCATCGCCACGCCGCCCGCCGACGAGGACTCCCGCAGCAGTGCGGAGGCCGACGCCGTGCGCCGGGGACTGGCTGCGCTGGCGGCCCTGAAGAACTTCGACGGCCTCGCCGCAGCGGTGCTCGACGGGTCAGGGCGGCCGCGCAGTGGCTGGTGGCCGGTCGCGGCGGCGCTGTCGCGCGTCGGCGACGACCGTGCGGTTCCCGGCCTGATCGAGCTGATCTCGTCGCCCTCGCCCTTCACGGCCGGGTATGCGGTGCGTGGCCTCGGCGAGCGGCGGGCGGCCTCGGCCATCCCGTCGCTGCTGCCGTTGCTCGAGCCCGCGCGTCAGGTCCATCCGCAGGTGCGCGTGTCGGCGGTGCGTGCCGCGGGGCAGATCAAGGACCCGCGAACGATTGCGCCGCTGCTCGGGTTGTTGCGACAGAAGGGCGTGCCGCAGGGCCTCGAACTCGAGATCCTGTCGGCGCTGGGGCAGCTCGGCGCCCGGGAGGCCGAGCCGGACCTGATCGATCGGCTCACGGCCCGCTCGCCCCTCATCCGCGCCGCGGCCATGCGGACGCTGGCGCGCGTCGACTCGCTCACGTTCACGACGGTGCTGTCGGGCCTCGATCCCGACGGCGACTGGCGGGTGCGCGCGGCGCTGGCCGATGCGCTGACGACGCTGGCCCCCGAGAATGCGACGCCGATGCTCGAGCGACTCATCGCCGACAAGGACGCGCGCGTGCTCCCGGCAGCGCTGCGTGCCTGGGGCACCCTGAAGCTGCCCCGCCTCGAGACGCACCTCGCGGCGGCGCTGGCGCGCGACGATGTGGCGGTGCGCGCCGAGGCGGCCTCGATCGCGGGCCAGCAGAAGCTCGCCTCGATGCGCGACGCGCTCACCGCGGCCTGGGAGCGCTCGCGCGGCGACACGGCCGACGACGCCCGCTGGGCGACGCTGTCGGCGCTGGCGGCCATCGACCCGGCGGCGGCCACCGGACCGATGACCGAGACGCTTGCCGATCGTGACTGGGCCATGCGTCTGCGCGCGGCACAGTGGCTGGTCGCGCGGGACCCCGCGAGCGACGCCCTGGCGCGCATTCGCCCGGCGCCGGTGACGGTGGCCGCCGAGGTGTACGAGGCCGCGCGCGTCGTGGCGCCGCCCTACTCGCCGCAGGTGTACCTCGAGACGTCGAAGGGGACCGTGCAGATCGAGCTGGCCGTGCTCGACGCGCCGCTCACGGTGGAGAACTTCGTCGCGCTGGCGCGTCGGGGCTACTTCGACGGGCTGCAACTGCACCGGGTGGTGCCGGCCTTCGTCGTGCAGGACGGCGATCCGCGGGGCGACGGGACGGGCGGGCCGGGGTACAGCATCCGCGACGAGCTCAACGACCGCCCCTACCAGCGCGGCACGGTGGGGATGGCGCTCTCGGGCCCGGACACGGGCGGCAGCCAGTGGTTCATCACGCATGCGCCGCAGCTGCACCTCGAGGGGCGCTACACGGTGTTCGGGCAGGTGGTGAAGGGGATGGAGGTCGTCGACCAGCTCGAGGTGGGCGACACGATCACGCGGGTGCGTGTGTGGGACGGCGTGACCGCGCCGCAATAGACACAAAAGGGGCGCGGAGGGCCGCGCCCCTTGCGGTGTGTGTGACCGGGCGACACCGCCTACCGCTTCTTGGCCGCCGTCTTCGCAGCCGGCGTGCTGGCTGCCGACGTCTTGGCTGCGGCCGTCTTCGCTGCCTTCTTGGCCAGGGCGTATCCCCCTTTCCAGGTTGATCGACCTTGGCCGGCCGCCCGCAGGCTCACGCCTGCGCTCGCAACGCTGCCTGCCGCGCTCACGACCCGTGAGTGGCGGGCCCGGACAGCCGTTCGTTGCGGCCGGAAATGGCCGGCGGCCACCGGTCGTGACTGGTAGCCGCCGCATGTCCAACTGGCGGACGCCACCCGAGGGCGGCATCCGTTTGCGGCCTGGCGACGAAGCGCCGTTGCCGCGACCGCTACTAGCGCTTCTTCGCGGCGGTCTTCTTCGCGGCCGGCTTCTTCGCTGCCGGCTTCTTGGCCGCGGCCTTCTTGGCTGCCTTCTTCGCCATTCTTCCTCCTCTGGCTGGCGGTGCTCGCCCCGCGGGCCGTCATTGGCCCATCACTACAGGTGGATTGAGCTACCCTGCCTCACACAAGATGTAGATTATGGATGAGAAAATTGCCTTGTCAAGCACAAAGAAACCGTGCTTGTCAAAATTTTCCGCCCGCCTTGCAGACCCCTCCGACGAGGCGACTAGCGCAAACGCCAGGGCTTGTCAAACTTGACAAATCAAACCCTTCGCTTACCCGCGAAAGGGTTCGGTCGCGGTGGTTTCGCGCACGCTTTTCCGGGGGCTGCCGCCCGCGCCTCGTCTCATCGGTAAGTGGATATCGACCTGACGAGCGGGCGGACGCGTCGGCGCGGGCAGACGCATCGGCGCGGCGTCCCGGGGGCGCACGCGGAGCCGCTGGTGGCTTGTTCTCGGGGAGGCGCCCTAGAAAAAAATCCGGCGGGTGCCCGTGGGGAGCACCCGCCGTCGGCCGCACCGGAGGCGCGGCGGTTCAGAAGGCCGAGACGCGCAGCTGCTGCTTCTCGGCGTGGCGCTCGAGCGCGAGCTGCACCAGCCGATCGACGAGCTCGGGGTAGGTGAGCCCCGTGGCGGCCCACAGCTTCCCGTACATGCTGATCGTCGTGAAGCCGGGCATGGTGTTGATCTCGTTCACGTACACCGCGCCCGATGCGCCGTCGACGAGGAAGTCGACGCGGCTGAGCCCCGCGCCGTCGATGGCGCGGAAGGCCTCGATGGCCAGCGCCTGCAACTGCGAGCCCAGGTCGGCCGGCACGTCGGCCGGGATGGCGAGCCGGCTGGCGCCGTCGAGGTACTTGGCCTCGTAGTCGTAGAACTCGCGCGACGGGACGATCTCCCCGGGCACCGAGGCGATCGGGTCGTCGTTGCCGAGCACCGCCACCTCGATCTCACGCGCGTGCGCGACCGCGACCTCCACCACGACCTTGCGGTCGTAGTCGGCGGCCAGCTTCAGCGCCTCGACCAGTTCCTCCTGCGTCCGTGCCTTCGAGATGCCGACGCTCGATCCCAGGTTGGCCGGCTTGACGAACAGCGGCAGCGCGTGGCGCGAGAGCAGGTCGGCGGCGACCGCGTCCGGGTCGGCGAGCACCTGGCGGCGGAGCAGCACCTCGTATGCGCACTGCGGCAGGCCGCGCGCCCCGAACACCGTCTTCATGAGCGCCTTGTCCATGCCGACCGCCGAGGCGAGCACGCCACACCCGACGTACGGCACGTTGGCGAGCTCGAGCAGTCCCTGCACCGTCCCGTCCTCGCCGTGGGGGCCGTGGAGCACCGGGAAGATGACGTCGAGCCCGACCCCATTCACCAGCGCGCGTGCCTCGTCGTCGTCGCGACGCGCCGTCCGGTCGATGGCGAGGATGGTCTCCTCGCTCGGCCGGGGGAGCAGGTGCACCTCGCGACCGGCGCGCACGGCCTTGACGTCGGCGCGGGTCTGCTCGATGACTTCGGAGGCGGAGGCGGCGGTCGGCGGCTTGTCGGCCAGCGACCAGCGGCCATCACGGTCGATGCGGATCGGCACCGCTTCGTAGCGGGTGCGATCGAGATTGGCCATCACCGCGGCGGCCGAGGCGACCGACACTTCGTGCTCGCCCGAGCGGCCACCGTAAATGACGCCCACGCGCAGTTTCTTCAAGGGTCTCCTGGGGTACGGGAGGCGGCCGGACCGGCCGGATTGGATGCCGTAGTATAGCCGAATGCCCGGGGCCTTCGCGTTCACGTTGACGGGCCGGGACGGGCAGGCGCGGACCGGTCTCCTGCAGACGCCGCATGGCGTCGTCGAGACGCCGGCGTTCATGCCGGTGGGCACCCGGGGGGCGGTGCGCGGGGTGACGCAGCGGGCGCTCGAGGAGGCCGGCGCCTCGATCGTTCTCGCCAACACCTATCACCTCTATCTCCGGCCCGGCGACGACCTGATCGCCGAGCGTGGCGGTTTGCATCGGTTCATCGGCTGGCCCGGACCGATCCTCACCGACAGCGGCGGGTACCAGATATTCAGCCTGGGGCCGCTGGTGAAGATCACCGAGGAAGGGGCACGGTTCCAGTCCCATCTCGATGGCTCGCGCCACGCGCTGACCCCCGAGAAGGTCGTCGACATCCAGGCGCAGCTCGGGCCCGACATCGCCATGGTGCTCGACGAGTGCCTGGCGGCGCCGGCCAGCGAGGCGGCCTCGGCGGCGTCGCTCGACCTCACGCTGCGATGGGCGCGGCGCGCCCGCGACCGTTTCCAACGCCTGCAGGCGGGGCCGGTCGACGGCGTCACCGTCTCCAATCCCGGACAGGCCCAGTTCGGCATCGTCCAGGGAGGCATCTATCCGCACCTGCGCGCCAGGAGCGCCGAGGCGCTCCAGCAGATCGGGTTCGAGTCCTACGCGATCGGCGGCCTGAGCGTCGGCGAGTCGGTGGAGACGATGTACGAGGTGGTGGGCTACACGACGCCGCTGCTGCCGGAGGACCGGCCGCGCTACCTGATGGGGACCGGCATGCCCGACGACCTGGTGGAGTGCGTCGCCCGGGGCATCGACATGTTCGACTGCGTACTGCCGACCCGGAACGCCCGCAACGGCCAGGTCTTCACGCCCGACGGCCCCCTGAACCTGCGTAACGCCCGGTTCGCCCGCGACGATCGGCCCATCGACGAGCAGTGCCCCTGCGACACCTGTCGCCGCCATTCCCGCGCCTACCTCCGGCACCTGTTCCACAACAAGGAGATGAACGCCGGGACGCTGGCGAGCGTCCACAATCTCGTCTTTTACCTTGACACCCTCCGGAGGATCCGACAGGCTATCGGTTTCGGGTTGTTCGAGCAGTTCCGACAGGATTTCCACCGCCGATTCTCCCGGACAGCCCCGAGTTCCTGATGCCCTCGCCGAGCCTGCTCGCCCGTGCGCTGGTCGCCCTTTCGGCGCCGGCCGATCCCAACGCCAGCCCGTGGCTGTCGTTGCTGCCGTTCGTCATCATCCTGGGCATCTTCTACGTGATGGTCCTGCTGCCGATGAAGAAGCGGCAGCAGAAGGTCGCGGACTTCCAGTCGGCACTGAAGGTCGGCGACAAGGTCATCACCACCGGCGGCATCTACGGCACGATCACCCGCCTCGGCGAGCAGCACGTGCAGCTCCAGATTGCCCCCCAGGTCCGCATCGACGTCGCCCGCGCGGCCGTGGGCGGCCTGCAGGGCCAGGACCCCGTCGTGCCCGATCAGGGCGTCGCGTAATCCCTCATGACAAGCAACCTTCGCTGGAAAGTGATCGCCATCCTCGTGGTGGTCGCGCTGGCCGTCGTGGCCTTCTATCCGCCCAAGGACAAGGTCAAGCTCGGCCTCGACCTCAAGGGTGGCGTCCACCTCGTGCTCCGCGTCCAGACCGACGATGCGCTGAAGCTCGAGACGGAGACGAGCGGCGAGCGCCTGCGCGACGAGTTGTCGCGGCAGGGCGTCTCGGTCGGCGCCGTCACCCCGCAGGACGTCCGCTCCTTCAGGGTGGACGGCGTGCCCGGTGACCGCGACGCCGACTTCCGGCGCATCGCCGACGAGTGGGTCGGGCAGGTGTTCGACCGCGCCTCCGGCGTCGGCGGCTCCTACACCTTCACGCTCAAGTCGGCGCAGGCCACGCGGCTGCGGCAGGAGGCGGTGGCGCAGGCGCTGCAGACCATCGAGCGCCGCGTCAACGAGCTCGGCGTCGCGGAGCCCATCGTGGCGCCGCACGGCGAGGGCGACCAGATCCTGGTGCAGATGCCCGGCGTGACCGACGTCGCGCGCGCCAAGGAGATCATCAGGTCCACGGCGCTCCTCGAGCTGAAGATCGTCGAGGATGGCCCGGCCCCGACGCGCGAGGCGCTGCTGGCGGCGCGCGGCGGCCAGGTGCCGCCCGACCTCGAGATCGTGCCGGGCTCGGCCGAGGCCGGCAACGCGGCCGGCACCGGTCCCGTGTACTACCTCGTGAAGCGGGTCGCCGGCATCACCGGCCGTGACCTCCGCAACGCGCGCCCGTCACTCGACGAGAACAACCAGCCGGCGGTCGGCTTCTCGCTCAACCAGCAGGGCGCCGACAAGTTCAGCCAGCTCACGGCCCAGAACATCGGCCGGCAGCTGGCGATCATCCTCGACGGCCGCATCCAGAGCGCGCCCACGATCGAGGGCCGCATCTACGACGAGGGCCGCATCTCGGGCAGCTTCACGCAGCAGGAAGTGCAGGACCTGTCGCTGACGCTGCGGTCCGGCGCGCTGCCGGCCAGCCTGACGTACCTCGAGGAGCGCACCGTCGGCCCCTCGCTCGGCGCCGACTCGATCCGCGCCGGCGTGATGGCCTCGGCCATCGGCCTCGGCTTCGTCACGCTCTTCATGCTGGCGTACTACAAGCTGTCGGGCATCAACGCGCTCGTCTCGGTGTCGCTGAACCTGCTCATCCTGATGGGCTTCATGGCCTACATCGGGGCCGTGATGACCCTGCCGGGCATCGCCGGCTTCATCCTCACGATCGGCATGGGTGTCGACTCGAACGTGCTCATCTTCGAGCGCATCAAGGAGGAACTCGGCGCCGGCAAGTCGGCACGCGCGGCGGTCGCGGCCGGGTTCGACCGCGTGTTCCTCACGATTCTCGACACCCACGTCGCCTCGCTGATCTCGGCCGCGTTCCTGTTCCAGTTCGGCACCGGCCCGATTCGCGGCTTCGCCACCACGCTGTTCTTCGGCTTGCTGTCCAACGTGTTCACGGCCGTGTTCGTGTCGCGCACGCTGTTCGAACTCATCCTGTCGCGTCGCCCGCAGGCCGCGAAGCTGAGCATCTGAGGGCGCCATGGACCTGTTCTCGAACACCAACTACAACTTCACGAAGTGGCGCTGGCACGCGCTCGCGGTCTCGATCGCGATCGTGCTGCTCGGCCTGGTGCAGATCGCCCGCAACGGCCTGCCGCTCGGCATCGACTTCTCGGGCGGCACCATCGTCGTGCTGAAGTTCCAGCAGCCGACCTCGGAAGAGGCGGTGCGCAAGGCCCTGACCGCCATCCCCGGTGAGAAGGTCGTGCAGCAGTACGGCGCCGCCTCGGCCAACGAGGTCCTGGTGCGCCTGCCCATGGTGCAGCAGAGCGAGCAGGGCACCAGCCTGGAGCAGGGCGCCCGGCAGGTCGTCGACGCGGTCCGCGCCGCCAACCTCGGCCAGTTCGAGACGGTGAGCACCGAGATCGTCGGGCCCGTCATCGGCAAGGACCTGCAGCGCAAGGGCGTGTACGCCACGCTCGCGAGCATCTTCGGCATCGCGCTCTACATCGCGTTCCGCTTCCGCGCCTCGTTCGCCATCGGCGCCATCGCGGCGACGCTGCACGACGTCATCGTCACCCTGGCCGTGCTGACGTTCTTCGGCTACGAACTGTCGCTCAACGTCGTCGCTGCGATCCTGACCATCACCGGTTACTCGGTGAACGACACGATCGTCATCTTCGACCGCGTGCGCGAGAACTTCCGGACGATGCGCGGGGCCTCGCTCGAGGCGCAGGTGAACATGGCCGTCAACCAGACGCTGAGCCGCACGATCATCACGGCGGGTACCACGTTCCTGTCGGTGCTGGCCCTGTACCTGTTCGGCGGCGAGGTGCTCGAGGGCTTCGCCTTCACGATGCTCATCGGCATCGTCAGCGGCACGTACTCGACGGTGTTCATCGCGTCGGCGATCGCGATCATGTTGAGCAAGAACGACGCGACGCCCGCGGCTCCTGTTGCGCGACCGGCCGCCGATCGCGCGCGCCGCCGCGAACGGCGCAACGCCTAGTCCGGCTGCCGGGAAGACCCGGCAGTCGGCATTCAGAGTTCACAGTGCGGAATGAAGAGCGGGTCGCAATGGCGCTGCCCGCCCCGCGCTCCATTCTGAATTCTGAATCCTGAATCACTCCGGAGCATCCGCCGTGTGGAGCTACCTCCGCCGACGCTTCGTGGCGGGCTTCTTCGTCACCGTGCCGCTGGCGCTCAGCCTCGCGGCCCTGGTCTGGATCTTCGGCGTCGCCGACGC
Organism: Luteitalea sp.; assembly: GCF_044337415.1. GTDB lineage: Bacteria > Acidobacteriota > Vicinamibacteria > Vicinamibacterales > Vicinamibacteraceae > Luteitalea. The sequence goes on along the minus strand of NZ_JBIINP010000004.1, from coordinate 41,601 downwards.
GCTCACGTCGCCGCTGGTCGAGCGTGTCTTCGGGCAGCGCGTGCCTGGCCTCGGCATCGCCGCCACGGCGGCCGGCATCCTGCTGGTCGGATTCTTCGCGGCCAACGTCGTGGGCCGTCGCCTGCTGCAGCGCGGCGAGCACTACCTGATGCTCGTGCCGCTGTTCCGGTCGATCTACGCGCCGGTCAAGCAGCTCGTGTGGGCCTTCAACCCGCAGAACGATTCGGGCTTCAAGCGCGTGGTCCTCGTGGAGGAACCGCAGCGCGGCATGGTGCTGGGCTTCCTCACGCGCGAGCTGACGGTGCCCGACGACGCGGGCCGGCCGGAGGCCTGGGTGGCCGTCTACGTGCCCACCAACCATCTCTACCTCGGCGACGTCCTGCTCTACAGGCGTGCGCGCGTGCGTTTCCCGGACCTGTCGGTGGAGGACGGCGTGCGCATCTTCCTGACGGGCGGGATGGCGCTGCCGGAGGCCATCGTGGCGACTCCGCGCGACGACGCGGCGCAGTGAGGGACGACGATCGCGCGGGCCGGTGACCGCTCCGTGACAGCCGGGTTTTGACACGCATGGACGTGCGCGCATACCATCGACGGTCTGCGACCTCAGCAGGGGCGCGCGCCGGGATCCCGTCCGAGTGACGGGGTCGTGGTCAGGCGTGTGGCTCGGGCGGAGGGGGCGGGTTGCCGCGGGAAGAAAAGTTCGGCGCGGGCGTGTGCCGATTCCCGAAAACCGGTGTCCAAGAGGACATCGGTGTGCGTTGACACTGTTTTTTTGCTGTCGCTATAATCGCCGCCTCACGACGGAAGCTTTAACGAGCGTCAGAGGCGGTAGGAGGACAGGCCAGTGCCGAAAGACATGTTCGGGGATGTGGTTGAACCATCCATCAAGGTTGGTTCGCAGAAGTGGTACACGGTCCCCGTTTCGATCCTCGTCCACCTGCTGATCGTGGGTTCGGTGATCATCGTCCCGCTCATGGCGATGGATGCCCTGCCCGAGGTGTCAGGCAGCATGTCGGCGTTCGTGGGCGCTCCGCCTCCGCCGCCGCCTCCGCCGCCTCCGCCTCCGCCGCCTCCGGCGGCTGCGGCGCCGACCCCGACGCCGACCCCGACGGCCAACCCGAACGCCGCGCCGATCGAGCCGCCCAAGGAGATCAAGCCCGAGGCCCCGGCCCCGCCTGCCGCCAACGTCGGCGTGGGCGTGCCCGGCGGTGTCGAGGGTGGCATCCCCGGTGGCGCCCTTGGTGGCGTCGTGGGTGGGCTCCCGTCCGCGCCGCCTCCGCCGCCGCCGCCCCCGGCGCCGACGCAGCCGGTGCGCGTGGGTGGCAACATCGCCCCGCCGAAGAAGACCCGCGACGTGAAGCCGGTCTATCCGCAGATTGCCCAGTCGGCCCGCGTGGCCGGCGTGGTCATCATCGAGGCGACGATCGGCCCCAACGGCAAGGTGCAGAACGCACGCGTGCTCCGCAGCATTCCGCTGCTGGATCAGGCGGCCCTCGATGCCGTGAAGCAGTGGGAATACACCCCCACGTTGCTCAACGGCGTGCCGGTGCCGGTCATCATGACCGTCACGGTGAACTTTACGCTGCAGTAGGTCCCTGGGTTCCCGCGCCCTCGTGGAAGGGCGCGGAGCCTGTCACGTCAAACCACACGATCGGTCGACTGAACACGAACGAACGATGGGCGTGCTCCCTGACGGGAGCGTCCCAGGAGTCATCCCCGGAGGGGTAGAGCGCAATGGGTGATCTGAATCTGATTCACATGTGGCAGCAGATGGGCTTCGTTGCCAAGCTGGTGGCCTACATCCTGTTCTTCATGTCGTTCTGGTCGGTGGGTGTGTTCGTGGAGCGCTGGTACACCTTCTCGCAGGCGCGCAAGCAGTCCAAGCTCTACGCGCCGCAGGTGGCCAAGCACCTCAAGGAAGGCCGCCTCAAGGACGCGATCGCGCTCTCGCAGTCGAAGAACTTCCGCTACAGCCACCTGGCCAAGGTCGTGCTCGCGGGCCTGCAGGAGTACCAGTTCCAGAGCGAGAGCGGTCAGGCGCTCAACCGCGACGACCTTCTGGACACGGTCCGTCGCGCCATCCAGCGCGCCACGGCCCTCACGAGCAACGACCTGAAGAAGGGCGTCTCCTCGCTCGCGACGATCGGTTCGACGGCCCCGTTCGTGGGTCTGCTCGGCACGGTGGTCGGCGTCATCTCGGCCTTCCAGGGCATCGCGTCGACGGGCTCGGGCGGTATCGGCTCGGTGTCGGCGGGTATTTCGGAAGCGCTCGTCGAGACCGCACTCGGCCTCGTCGTGGCCATCCCGGCGGTGTGGTTCTACAACTACCTCACCGGCCGTCTCGAGTACTTCAACGTCGAGATGGACAACAGCTCGTCGGAGATGGTCGACTACTTCGTCAAGAAGAGCAATTAGGCCGGTGGGCCGGTCCTCGGATCGGCCTCTCGCCTCGGGCCCGGATGTGACGCGAGGACGCGCCGGCCAGCGCGTCCTCGTTGAGGAGAAGATGCCATGTCAATGAACTTGGGGGGCGGGAAGGGCGGCATCAAGGCCGACATCAACGTCACCCCCCTGGTCGACATCATGCTGGTGCTGCTCATCATCATGATGCTCATCGCGCCCCTGTTGCAGAAGGGCGTCAACGTGCGGCTGCCGCTCGCCGACAACACCACCGAGAAGCCGTCCACCCAGGACCAGACCGTGGTGCATGTCGACGCGCAGAAGGGCCTGTACGTCAACAACATCCAGGTCTCCGAGTCCGAGGCCGTGGACCGCATCAAGGCGGCCCTCGAAGAGAAGGCCGAGCGCGTGGTCTACCTCAAGGCCGACACCGACGCCCCCTACTCCGCCATCATGAACATGATGGACAAGCTCCGGGAGAACGGCATCGAGAACGTCGCGCTGATCACCGAGAGCCGCAAGAAGGCAGAAGGGGGAGGAGACTAGCATGTCTGCCCACAAGCACCTCGGCGCCGAGACGGTCCAAAAGGGAGAACTCCCGCAGACCAGCTCGGACATGAACGTGACGCCGCTGATCGACGTGCTGCTCGTGCTGCTCGTCATCTTCATGGCGGCGCTGCCCATGACCCAGAAGGGCACGGACATCAACCTGCCCCTGGAGACCAAGAGTGCCGAGCAGGCCACCGACAACACGCAGATCGTGTTGACGATGAATGCCGATCGCACCCTGTCGGTCAACAACCAGGATGTCCCGATCGCCGAACTCCAGACGCGGCTCACCGAGATCTTCGAGACGCGCAAGGAGAAGACGATGTTCATCCTGGGCGCGCCTACGCTGCCCTACGGCTACGTGGTGACGGCCATCGACGCCGCGGCCGGTGCCGGTGTCGACAAGGTCGGCATCGTCACCGAGGGCATGCGTCGCGGTGGCGGCGCCGACTAGGCGTCCTCCCGCGCGAACACCTCACGCCGGCGTCCGCAAGGGCGCCGGCGTTTTCCGTTTGTGGGTACTGCGGCATCGCAGCATTGGAATGTGACCACGTGATCGACGCCCTGCTCTTCGACCTCGGCAACGTCCTCATCCGCTGGGACCCGCGCAACCACTACCGCGATCGCTTCCCGACCGAGGACGCGATGGAGGCGTTCCTCGCCGAGGTCACGCCAGGCACGTGGAATCACGAGATGGACCTCGGCAAGCCCTTCGCCCAGGCCATCGCGGAGCGCACGCAACTCTTCCCCCAGCATGCCGCGCTGCTCGCCGAGTGGCAGTCCGAGTGGTCACGGATGCTCGGAGGGGCCATCGAGGAGAGCGTGGCCCTGCTGCAGGAGGTGCGCGCCGACGGCTATCGCATCGCCGCCCTCACCAACTGGTCGGCCGAGACGTACCCGAAGGCGCTGGCCCTCTTTCCGTTCCTCGACTGGTTCGAGGACGTGGTGATCTCCGGCGTCGAGGGCATCGCCAAGCCCGACCCGGCGATGTTCGCGCTCGCGCTTCGGCGCACCGGCTTCGACCCGGCCCGCACCGTGTTCATCGACGACAACCTCGCCAACGTCGAGGCGGGCCGCGCTGCCGGCATGCACGCCATCAGGTTCATCGACACGGCACAGTGCCGCGCCGACCTGCGCGCGCTGGGCGTGCGTGTGTAGTGGCGTGGCCGTGGCGCGCTCGCCCTCCTGATGCCGACAGCGCGGCGCAGTCGGCTGCCGACTGTCGCTGAGGGCGACGACCCAGCCGGCTAGAAGTCGGCAAGCAATCGCCAAGGGGGGCCGACTACCGTCAGCCAGGAGGTCTCGATGCTGACACGCCTGCTCCCGCTCCTGCTGGTCCTGCTCGCCGCGCCGCCAACGGTGGCTGGTGAGCGACAGTCGCCCACCAATCGCGACGAGGCTGCGCTGACCTCGCTCGTCGAACGCTGGACCGAGGCGCGCAGCGCCAACGATGCCGCCGCCATGCGTCCTCTGTACGCCGAGAAGGTCGACCGCGTGGTCCTGCCGAGCGGCACGCTCGAGTCCACCACTCGTGAGCAACTCATCACGTACTTCGCCGATGGCTTCAAGGGCAGCGCCAGGGGAACGCATGCCAGGACGATTGCGATCCGTCCCGTCCTGCTGTCGTCCACAGCCGCGCTTGTCGATCACATGTACGAGATGTACGGCGCCGATCGCCAGAGAATAGGCGTCGGCTTCACGACGTTCGTTGCCGTGAAGGACGGCGCGGGCTCGTGGCGCATCGCCGCGATGCGTTACGTCTCGGCGTGGCCGCAGGCGCGCGCGCCGCGTCCGGCCTCGGACAAGTGACGCGTCGCTGCGCGAGCGGCGAGGCTAGGTCCGGCTTCGGAGGATCGTGGTGAAGACGTCTGTCGTCCGCTCGGACGGCTCGGCCCCGAGTTCCTCGCGGAACAGCCGTCGGCATCGCGCGAACACGCGCAGCGCCTCGGCCCGGTTGCCCGCGGCGGCGTGGGCCCGCATCAGCGCCTGACACGCCACTTCGTCGAAGGGCTCTGCGTCGAGCGCCTCCGTCGCGTGCTGGATGCCCAACTGGTGCTCGCCCGTGGCCGTGCTCACCACCGACAGCACGATCGACGCGCGGCGCCAGATCCGTTCGAGCCCCGCGCGCTCGCGCACGACCCACGCCGCCTCCTCCATCGCGAGGAATGGCTGGCGCGCGAGCACGGCAGCGACATTGGCTGCGGCCCAGGCCGCGGGCAGGTCCTCGCGTCGCAGCGCGCCCTCCGCTGCGTCGAGCGACTTCCTCGCCTCCTCGACGTCAATCCAGCCGTGCGGCAGGGACAGATGCAGCGAGCCCGATTCGGTCACCACGCCGGCCGGCGGTAACAGGCCCACACGTCTGGTCGCCGTGCGCAGCTTGCTGATCACGACGTTGAGCGACGCGTCGACCGACGGTGGTGGATGGTCACCCCACAGGGCACCGATCGTTTCGAGCCTGGACGCGGGGCGCGTGCGTCGGGTCCCCAGGAATCCCAGTAGCAGGCGGCTCTGGGCGCTGCCGAGCGCCGAGTCGCGAAGCACGAGCGAGCCGCACTCGATCGTCACGCGCCCGCACAGGTACAGGCGCACGACAGGAGCCACGGGTCCGGCGGCGGGCGTCAAGGTTTGCACAAGGTCCTGGAAATCAGCGTGACTATGATACCGGCCAGGAGGAACCCATGACGAAGATCATCCAGTGTCCGTGCGGCGTCGTGATCGAGGGTCGCGACGATGAGGATGTGGTGACGCAGGCGCAGGAGCATGCGCGCGAGGTGCATCAAATGGAGCTCAGTCGCGAGCAGGCGCTCGCCATGGCGCGCCCCGCCTGACGGCGCGCGGGAGTACGCGGGACGCGGACCGGAGGGGCATCGCCCCGAGGTTCGCGTCGGCGCGACCGGCCCCAGCCGCCGCCGCGCCGCGCGACCAACCCTGACGCGTCAGCGGCTACTTCGGCGGCGTCCCGCTCTCACACGGGACGCGCCGGAACGCGAGGTCGAACCCGCGTGGTCCGTCCTTCCCCGGGCCCTCGACGCGTGCCGTGAACGCCGCGTCGCCCGTGCGCGTGTAGATGATGCGCTGGGGGAAGTCGTGGGCGAGGTTCTCGACCGTGAAGCCCGTCGCGCTCGTGGCCGTGGAACGGAAATCCGTCTCGCGCTGGCCGGCCGGCATCGCCGTGTAGACCAGGGCCTCGCCGTCCGCGCGGATGCGCAGGTGCTCGAACGCACGCGCCTGGCCCGCCACGATCGTTCGACCAGCCCCGATCATGAGTCCGCCGTCGGCCGGCATCCACATCTCGGCGACGACCCGGGAGCCCGCCGTGCTTTGCCAGCATCCACCCAACCACGCCACTCGATCGAGCGGCGGTTGCGCAGCCGTCAGGACCGCAACGCCTGCGAGCAGCAATGTCAGCATGGCGCTCGAATGTACACGACGTCGCACGTCCAGGGCGGCGTTCTGTCCCTGCCCAGTGCGCGCCTGACACTGAGCAGGGACGAACGCCCTGCGGCGCCCCCCGTCGACGTCCCGGCCCGCCAGACGGCCCTGCTCAGAAGTCGAACTTCACGGCGAACTGCATGCTGCGGTTGTCGACCACGGTCGAGGTGATGCGGCCGACCGTCGGCGAGCCGATCGAGGCATTCGGGAAGCCGAAGCCCGGGTTGTTGAACAGGTTGAAGGACTCGATGCGGATCTGGGCGTTGGCCCGGCCGCTGAACAGGAACACGCGCTTGGTGAGCGAGAGGTCGACGTTCAGGTGGCCGGGAGCGTAGAGCACGCCACGGCCGACGTCTCCATACGTGTTGGGCGGCGGCGCGACGAAATCGGCAGGGTTGAACCACAGGTTCACGCTCGGCTCGTCGAGCCTGCCCGAGCCCACCCGGTTGGGCCAGCTCGGCGCGCCGTTGTTGACGCCCACGGCGAGGTTCACGTTGAACGGTCGGCCGGTCGTTGCCGTGACGATCGTGCTCGCCTGCCAGCCACCGACGATGGCGCTGAGCAGTCCGCCCTGATTGAGCCAGGGCCGGTTGGGGCCCCACGGCAGCTCGTACACCGAGCTGATCACGGCGCGATGCCGCACGTCGAAGCCCGAAGGCCCCTTGCCGGCGTTGAGGTTCGTGACCGTCTGCGGGCCGCCGGTCTGGCCGCCGCCGCTCGCCGCCGACCCGCCGTAGTCCAGCGACTTGCCCCACGTGTACGAGAACAGCAACTGGAACCCATTGGCATAGCGCTGGTTCACGCGCGCCTGCAGCCCGTGGTACGTCGAGCGGTTGCGCGGATCGCACTGGATCAGGTTGTTCATGTTCGACAGTGGCTGGATCAGGCGCCGCGATGGCTGTGACCCCGTGCCCGGCTGCACCTCGTTCGGGTTGTAGCAGAAGAGCAGGTGCGTCCCCTTGCTGCCGATGTAGCCGACCTCGGCAACGACTGGTCCGAACAACTGGCGCTCGACCCCCAGGTGCCACTGTTGCGCGTAGGGCGTCTCGTTCTCGAACGAGTGGCCGAGGACGCGTGGGTTGGCGGCGTTGAGTTCGGCGGTGGTCTGCGGCTTCAGTTGCACCACCGCCGGGAACGGGTCGGCGATGGTGCGTACGTTGGCGAAGTTGACCGGGTTGACCTCGGGGTTGACGTTCTGCGAGATGGTGTACGGCACCTGCTGCCCCAGCAGGTTCGAGGCCGACGCCGCGATGGGGAAGTACGTGATGCCGTACCCGGTCCGCAGGATGGTGCGGCCGTCCTCCGAGAGCAGGTAGGTCACGCCCAGCCGCGGCGCCAGGTTCGTCGTCCGCGTCTTCAGGTTGACCGTCTCGCTCGCTCCATTCTCCCCGGCGTAGATCAGTCGCAGGTTCGTGGGATCGAAATTGACCAGCCGATTCTGTTCCTCGGTCGGTGCCGTGAAGACCTCGTAGCGCAGGCCGGCGTTGATGGTCATGCGGTTGCTGACCTTGAAGTCGTCCTGCACGAAGGCGCCGTGCTCCTGCGTGCGCATGTCGTACGGCTCGATCAGGAACCCGCGTGCCGCACCCGTCATGTAGCCCGTGAGCAGCGTGGCCAGGCCCGTGCCGCCGGCGTTGGTGACCGGGTTGTTGGTGAAGTTCCGGTTGAAGGTGAGCGTGCCGCGCGTGTCGGTGTTGGTGAACGGCGAGACGAACCGATCCACCAGGCGGTAGCCGAACTTCAGCGAGTGCCGCCCCTTCATCCAGTTCAGGCTGTTCTCGATCTGCCAGTGCGTCTGCTTGGGGTTGACGGGCAGGAACGCAGGGCCGCCGCTCAGGCCGGTGAAGTCCTGGACGTTGATGTTGGGCAGGCCGGTGGTGAACTCCGTGATGTTGATGCCGCGGATGCCCAGCGACGTCGCCGACTGCCGCCCGAAGTCGGACTGGAACGTGAACGGCACGGTGCGCGCGAAGCCGCCGCGCAGTTCGTTGACGAGCGTGTTGGTGATCACGCGCGTGTAGTTGACGCCCGCCCCCTGCGTCTTCAGCCGCGTGTTCTGGATGCCGGCCACGTAGGGCCCGAGGTCGAAGCGGGCTGCCGCCTCCGCCGGTGTCTCGAGACAGCAGGCCGCCTGCCCCTGCGGCGCATCGAGCTTGAAGCTGCCCCAGTTGTAGCGGAAGAACACCGAGTCGCGCTCACCGAATCGGTGATCGACGCGGAAGGAGATGTTGTCGTCCGTGGAGACACGATTGGCGGTCGTGACGTAGTTGTCGAAGTTGCCGGCCTGGTTGGGCAACGGGTAGATGCTGGCGACGTTCAGCCCGACGGGGTTGAGGCGGTCGGCCGGGATGACGTTGCCCGGGAACGGGTCGCGCAGGAACTGCGGGTTGGTCAGGCTCACCGGCCTCGAGCTGTCGAAGGCCGGATTCAGGCGCGTCGTCAGCGGGTCGTAGATCGCGATGAGGTTGCCACTGCGATCGCGGAAGTTGCTGAAGTTGCCGACGCGCGTCTCGGCGGTGGGGACGGTGTTGACGAACGCCAGGCCGCGTGTCTCGCGCAGGCCGGCGTAATCGAAGAAGAAGAACGTGCGGTTGCGGAACACCGGGCCGCCGACGGCGCCGCCGAACTGGTTGCGATCGAGCGGCGGCTTGGGCGCCGGCGCCTTGGCCGCGAAGAAGTTGCGCGCGTCGAACTTCTCGTCGCGGTAGAACTCGAAGACCGTGCCGTGGAACTGGTTGCTGCCGGACTTGGTCGACACCGACACCACGCCGGCGCCGCGGCCGAACTCCGCCGAGAACACGCCGGTCAGCACCTTGAACTCGCGCACCGACTCGACCGACGGCGTGATGATCACGGTGTTGAACGTGTACTCGTTGTTGTCGATGCCGTCGATCAGCCAGCCGTTGGTGTTGGCCTGGTGGCCGAGCGCGTTGAAGTTCGAGGCGCCGCGCGGGTTGAACGTGCTGGCGCCCGACAGGTTCTCGCCGGCCTGGCCAGGCGTCACGCCTGGCACCAGGTACACCAGCGCGGCGAAGTTGCGCGCGTTCAACGGCAGTTCCCGGATGGCCTTCTCCTCGACGGCCGCCCCGACCTCCGAAGACTCCGTGCGCAGCAGCGGTGCGCTCGCCACCACGACCGTCGTCTCCTCGAGCCCGCCCACCTCGAGGACCGCGTCGACGCGCCCGCGCTGGTTCACCTCGAGGGCGATGCCGGCGCGCGACCACTTCTTGTAGCCCTGCATCTCCACCTCCACGGTGTAGGTGCCAGGGTTGAGGAATGGCGCGGTGTACGAACCGGCCGCATCCGTCGTGAACGTCGTCCGCGTCCCTCGACGCTCGTCGACGATGGTGACGATCGCGCCGGGCACGACACCGCCGCTGTCGGTGACGGTGCCGAGCAGGGTGCCCGTCGTGACTTGCGCGGTAGCGAGGCGGCCGCCGAGGACCGCGCAGAACAGGACCAGACTGATGGCGAAACGGACCGCGAGCGACATCGCGCCTCCATGGGACACAGCTCGACCACGCGCATCGGGCTGACCGGTGGGAGGCTCGGCACAGCCACTCGCACGCACGACGGCCGCAGGCGCGGTGAGCGCCACGGGCCGCGACGGATTCAGGATGCGCAGAGGATGCTCCCGAAGCCGCAGCCTGTCAACAGGCAACGCCCGAGCGGCCCGACTGGCGACTCCCCGACTCCCCGACTGCCGACTGCCGACTCCCGACTGCCGTTCCCTATTCCGTCTTCGTCGACAGCAGCGCGCCGAATCGCTGGTGAATCGCCAGCGCAGGGTCGAGCGGCACCTCGACGGGCCGGACGTCGGGAGGGATGACGATCGTCGGCTTGGGAGAGATGCGACGGCCCGCGAACTGTGGCAGCCATGCGCGCTGCGCCTCGAGCATCGCCGTGGCCATCTCGCGGATCTCCTTCAGCGTGCACACGGCGCCCGTCAGCGGGTCGAGCGCCAGCGCATGCACCACGTGCTCAGGGTCGCCCGACAGCGCCGCCTCCGCCACCAACTGCTGCACCAGCACGTTGGTCGTGCAGGCGGCCGCGCACTGCGGCGGCAGCGCGCCCACGCGCGTCGGGTGCAGCCCGGTGTCGTCGGCAAACGTCGGTACCTCCACGCAGGCGTCGCGCGGCAGGTTCTCGATGTAGCCGTCGTTGTACACGTTGCCCATGAACCGGAACGGGCGCCCCGTGACGACGGCTTCCATGATCCAGGAGCAGTACTCGACGCTGCGACACTCGCACGCCGTGTCCTCGAACTCGAGCGGATCGACCTTCGCGTACTTGTCGGCCATCGCCTTGCCCCAGCGGTAGTACGCCCCGCTCTCGCCGCCGAACGCCGGCTCGTCGCAGTAGAGCGCGAGCGCGTCGGCACGCGCGCGGAACCACGGCACGTACTCGCTCAGGTGCCCGGTCGACTCCGTCATGAAGTAGCCGAAGTGCCGGAACACCTCGCCGCGGACCTTCTCGTTCTTGTAGTACTCGGGTCGCTCGAACTTCTCGCGCAACTCGGGATACAGGTCGCGTCCCCGGTGTTCGAGGCGCAGGAACCAGTCCATGTGGTTGATGCCGCCACACGTCCAGGTGATCTCGTGCTTGTCGGCGATGCCGCAGTAGCCGGCGATCAGGTCGAGCGTCGTCTGCACGCCATGGCACAACCCGACGAACGGCACACGGGTGACGCGTCCGAGTGCGAGGCAGTTGGCGGCCATGGGGTTGGCGTACTGGAGCATGATCGCGCCCGGGCGCGCCACCGCCTCCATGTCCCTGGCGATGTCGACGAGCACGGGGATGTGGCGCAGCCCGCGGAACACGCCGCCCGGCCCCAGCGTGTCGCCGATGCACTGGTCGACGCCGTATCGCAGGGGCACCTCGTAGTCGATGGCGTAGGCGTCGAAGCCACCCACCGCGATCATCACCACCACGAAGTCGGCGTCGCGGATGGCCTCACGGCGGTCCGTCGTCGCCGACACCGTGGCCGAGAGGCCGTTGTCGCGGATCATGCGGTTGATGAAGGCCTCCATCCGCCGCAGCTTCGGCTCGGTCGGCGACATCAGCACGATGTCGCTGTCGCGCAGCGCCGGCGTGGCGAGGATATCGGCCGTGAGGGTCTTGCAGAACACCACGGAACCGGCCCCGATCATCGCGATCCGTGGCCGGCGTGCGGTGAGGCGGGCGGGGGCATAGGTCGGCATGCGCCGGAGTATAGTGCGCCCGCCTTCGCCAAGGCTCCGGCGGGGCGAGCCCGACGCTCAGCGAATCGTCACTGACCGTCGGGCAAGCCCGACGGCTACACGAGTGAGGGAGACGGACGCCCCGACGTTCCGGCATCGCGGCTTGCCCTGAGCGCAGTCGAAGGGCATCGCGGCATTACCAGCGCAGCTCCACCAGACAGAAAAGGGCCGTCGCCCCCGGTCGGGAGCGACGGCCCTCGAGTGCTGCGATGCTGCGCGAGCTAGAAGCGGTACATCAGCATGATCTGGAAGCGGTACACGTCGCCGAGGCCGGCCGTGGGCTCCAGCGACTTGGTCATCAGCTGGTTGTTGATGACGCGCAGGCGGTACTGCGCGCGGCCCTGCGCGTCGAACGTGCCACCCTGGGCGGCCGTCGGCACGACGAGGGGCTGGTTGTTGATGACACGCTGGCCGACGCCCCAGTCCTCGTTCAGCAGGTTGCCGAAGTTGAGGATGTCGGCGCGCACCGTGAAGGTGTGGCGGCGACCCTTGATGTTGACGAACAAGTCCTGAGCGATGCTCACGTCCATGCGATGGACCATCGGCAGGAAGATCGCGCCGCGCTCGGCGTACTGGCCGCGCCGCGTGCTCAGGTAGTTGTCCTGGGCGATGAACGCATCCCAGGCCGCCGCCTGCTCGGCAGCCGTGAACGTGATGCCGTTGGCCGTGAAGGGCTGGAAGTTCATCTCCCCCACGTTGCGCGCCACGTAGTACAGGTCGTTGCTCGTGCCGCCGTCGCCGTTCAGGTCACCCGCGAAGGTGTAGGTCGTGGCGCCGTTGGTGCGCGACTCCCAGAACGCCGAGAACGTCGTGCCGCCGAAATTGAAGTACTCGAACGAGTACGAGCCGGTGAGGAAGAAGCGGTGGCCCGGCGAGCCAGCCGCGAAGCCGAGACCCGGGTTGTTCGGGTCGCCCGGGTGGGCGTTGCCGTTCCACGAGCCGAAGGCGATGGAGCCAGGGTCCACGGTGTTCTTCGCCTCGCCGTAGCTGTAGGCGCTCTTGATGAAGCCGCCACGGAAGTTCTTGGCGAGGGTACCGGCAAGGTTCCATGAACGGCCCACGTTCTGGTTCTTCAGCACGACCGCGTTGGAGACATTGCTGTAGATGCGGTTGCTGGTGTAACGGGGCCGCGCGTCGACGCCGGTGAACGCCGCCTGCGCCGCGGGCAGGTTGGCGTTGATGTAGTACACGCCGTTCACATCGGCGTTGTAGATGTACTCGGCCGTGCCGATCAGGCCGAACGGCAGGCGCTGGTCGATGGCGATGTTGGTGCGCCAGAGCTGCGGGAACTTGAAGTCGGGATCCGTCAGCGCGAGCTCGTAGCTCGACGCTGGTGCGCCCGTGACGTTGGCCGGCTTGTAGGCGTCGGGGTTCGGGTTGAACGGGCGACTGGTGACGTTGTTCAGTTCCTCGAAGCCGGTGAGCACGCCGGTGTTGCCGATCTGGTTGGAAATCCACACGTAGGCCGGCCGGCCGGTGAAGATGCCCGTGCCGCCCCGCACCTGCGTGTTGCGGTTGCTGTCAACGCCCCAGTTGAAGCCGACGCGCGGCGACCAGAGGATCTTCGGATCAGGCAACTTGCCCGTCTGGTACTGGACCGCCGAGCCGTCCTCCTCGCGGAAGGTGAGCGCGTTGGCGACGGTGTTGTCGTAGCCCGTGTCGCCGAAGCTGGGCACGTCGAGGCGGAGGCCCGCCGTGATCTTCAGGTTGTCGCGCACCGCCCACTCGTCCTGCGCATACGCCCCGGCGTAGAGCACCTCGAGCGGCTGGACCGGCTTGGTCTGGCCGGGGATGTTGCTCCAGCGCACCTGGAAGCGGCGGAGGTTGACCGGCGACGACGTGCGGTTCGGGTTGGCGAGGTAGTCGCGCGCGTCGGTGTAGAAGTCGGCGAGCGAGTTGTACGAGTAGACGCTCTGCGACCCGGGAAAGAAGACGTTCTCCGACTCGTAGCGCTCCAGCGTGCCGCCGAAGGTCAGCGTGTGGTTGCGCGCGAACTTCGTGAAGCTGTCCTGCACCTGGAAGGTGTTGTAGCGGAGCTCGTTGTTCGGCGTGAACGGCTCGAAGCCGAACGAGGTGTACGTGGTGCCGGCGTCGAGGATGTCGACGAGCGGGAACAGCATGCCATCACCGCGCACCGACCGGCTCTCGTCCTGCTTGGTGTAGCCGACGATCAGCGAGTTGGCCATCGTGTTGCCGAACGTCGCGTTCCACTCGCCGATGCCCGACCGGATGTTTTCCTTGATCTGGTAGTTGGAGTTCTGGAAGTTCAGCGCCTGCGTGCTGGTGCGGCGGTTGCCGAAGCCGAGCGACGCGGAGTTGGACGCGAGCACGTCGGTGAGCGAGTCGAGGTGCGTGTACCGGAACGTGAACTTGTTGCTCGCGTTCAGGTTGTAGTCGCCCTTGACGAGGTAGCGACGGGCCGGCGTCTCGTGCTCGTAGCCCGTGTACGGGCCGGTCTGGTAGCTGAAGTTGGACGACAGGAAGTTGCTGAGGTTGTCGAGGTCCGACTGCAGCACGCGCGTCATCGCGCCACCGACGGTCGCGCCGCCCGGGTTGGCCAGGAACGTCGTGCCGGGCTCGGTCAGCGCCTCGTCTTCCATGTTGAAGAAGAAGAACGCCTTGTTCTTCCAGATCGGGCCCGACACCCAGCCGCCGGTGTTGGCGAACTCGAACTTGCCCACCGGCACCGTGTTGGCGCCGGCCTTGGTGCCCACCATGCTGTCGTCGCGGAACTGGCGGTACAGCGAGCCGCGGAACTGGTTGCCGCCGCTGCGGGTCACCGTGTTGATGCCGGCGCCCACGAAGTTGCCCTGGCGCACGTCGAACGGCGCGACGTTGACCTGGATCTGCTCGACCACCTGCGGCGAGATCGGCGCGACGCCCGTGCGGTCGCCGGGCGCGCCGCCCAGGCCGAACGAGTTGTTGAAGTAGGAGCCGTCCACCGTGATGTTGTTGAGGCGGTTGTCCTGCCCGACGAACGACGACCCGCTGGCCTGCGGCGTGAGGCGCGTGAAGTTCTCGAGGCGGTTGCTGACGTTCGGGAGCGACTGGATCATGTCGCGGTTCACCGTCGTCGCCGCGCCCGTGCGCTGCGTGCTGAACACCGTGTCGGTCGACGCCGTCACGGTGACGGTCTCCTCGACGGCGATGTCCTTCACCGTGATGTTCACGTCGGTCGTCACGCCGAGGTTCACCGTGACGTTCTCGTTCGTGTACGGCTCGAAGGCGTTGCCACCGCCGACGTAGGCCACCGTCACCACGTACGGCCCGCCGACGCGCATGTTCGGCATGAAGTACCGGCCGTCCTGGCGTGTCGTCGTCTCGTAGTTGGTGCCCGACGGGGTGTGGATGGCGATCACGCTCGCGCCCGCCACCGGCGCGCCCGTCGCGTTGGTCACCACGCCACCCAACGAGCCGGTCGTCACGCCCTGCGCGGTTGCCTGGCGCGTGGCACCGACCAGAGCCAGGACGGTCGCCAGTGCCAGCACGGGCACCCGCCACCACGAGTTGCGCACACCGCGCATTCGCTGAAACGCACTCACCATGAATCTCTCCTACGTGCCCGCCGACCCTGGGCGGTGCCGGACTGACCTGCGGGAAGGAACCCCGGCCGAGACCGGCCGGTACGTCGACGCGCCCTGAGGAGCGGGCGGGGAATCTAGACCGCCTGACAGGCTAGCAACCGGATGTTTCGCTGGCGTAAACAGATGAAGCACGAAGGGCGCCGCGCGCGGTGCCCGGCGGCGGCAGGAGGGGAGGAGCGAGATCCGCGAGGCGAACAAAAAACGGGGGGCGACGCCCATGGCGCCACCCCCCGTCGGGTCCTGCGGGGCCGGAGCCCGGACTACTCGGACTTCTTCTCGCCCTTGGCCTTGGCAGCCGCCTCGGCAGCCTCGGCCTCGCCCTGCAGGCGGTTGCGCGTCTCGATGGCCTTGTCGCGCAGCGCGTTGGCTTCCTTGAGGAGCTCCTGCTGGCGCGCCGGGCTCTTCTCGACGAGCGCCTGCTGGCGGAGCAGCAGGTTCTTCATGACCAGCGCCTCGACGTAGTCGCCCTTGATCTCGATCGCCTTGCTGGAGGCGTCGAGGCCGCGCTTGATGTAGTCGACCTTGGTGGCCGGCTTGAGCGTGTAGTCCTTGCGGACCTTCTCCTCGAAGTAGCCTGCCACCGTGTGGTAGGCCTCGGGGTTGTTCGGCTCGAGCTGGATGCGCGTCTGGAAGGCTTCCATCGTCTTGTCGAAGTTGCCCTGGCTGTTGTAGAAGCCGGCGAGCTGCAGCTGGACGTCGACGCTGTTGGGCGCCGCTTCCTTGGCCTTCATCAGCATCTGCTCGGCCTCTTCCATGCGTCCCATGTCCTTGTACAGCTTGGACAGGCCGAAGTAGTTGTTCACGTCCTTCGGGTCGAGGGCCACGATCTGCTGGCCGACCTCGAGCGCCTGGTCCGGCTTGTTCAGCTTTTCCGGGCCGTACAGGCCCACGAGGTACTCCAGGCTGCGCTTCTTGAAGGTCGCGCCCTGCCCCTCACGGGACGCCGGGTCGATCTGCTCGTACGCCAGCTTGTAGTACTTCTCGGCCTCCGGCAGGTGCGCGTCGTTCTCGGGCTGCCCCTTGCGCGTGAACTTGAAGGCGTTGTCGTGGGAATTGGCGAGGTAGAAGTAGGCGTAGGGGCGGTACTCGAAATCGTACTGCACCGCCTGCTCCAGCTCCTCGATCGCCGTGCGGTAGTTCTGCTGTTGGTACGCGCCGATGCCGTCCTTGAACGACATCTGGGCCGTCACCTTCCCGCAGGCGGTCAGGGAGAGGCTCAAACCGGCAATGGCCATGAGCCGGACAATGGTCAACCGCGTCGACATCGATCTACTCCTTGCACGCCCGCTCGATGCGGGTGCTCGCGGACCCGGAACCCGGTGTGCCTGTGCGTCAAGCATGAGGACGGGAATCGGCCGCGCCAACGCCAACCAGGTCGATTCCAGGCGGAAAATCATGGCGAGTATAAAGACCGCCTCTGCAACGGTCAAGGCGGGCCGTGGGCTATGATCCGCCTGCGTGCCCTGTTCGTGTAACGACGCTTAGACACCGCCCCCCATGATTCGGTTCGAGGACCTGGTCGACAAGGTCCGCAGCTACAGCCCCGACGCCGACCTCGAACTGCTCCGGCGGGCCTACGTGTTCTCCGCCCGGGAGCACAAGGGGCAGGTCCGCCACTCCGGCGAGCCCTACCTGGTCCATCCCCTGGAGGTCGCCAACCTCCTGGCCGACATGCGCCTCGACGCGGTGGCCGTCGCCGCCGGGCTGCTCCACGACGTCGTCGAGGACACCCTCACCTCGATCGAGCGGGTCGCCGAGCTGTTCGGCCCCGAGGTCGCCCACGTCGTCGAGGGCGTCACCAAGCTCTCCAGCATCCCGTTCTCCTCCAAGGAGGCCCAGCAGGCCGAGAACTTCCGACGGATGTTCCTGGCCATGGTCGACGACATCCGCGTGATCCTGGTCAAGCTGGCCGACCGGCTCCACAACATGCGGACCCTCGGCCACGTGCCCGACGAGAAGCGCGAGCGCATCGCCAGGGAAACCCTCGACATCTACGCCCCGATCGCCAATCGCCTCGGCATGAGCAAGGTCAAGAACGAGCTCGAGGAGCTCTCGTTCAAGGCCCTCGAGCCCCGGGCCTACGAGGAACTGCGCGACAAGGTCGACCAGCGGCGCCGCACCACCCAGGGGCTCATCGAGGAACTGCGCAGCACCATCCAGGCCAAGCTCGCCGAGGCCCAGGTCCCCGTCGTCTCCATCGATGGCCGCATCAAGCGCCTCTACAGCATCTTCCTGAAGCTCCGGCGCCAACGCATCGACCTCGACCAGGTCTACGACCTCGTCGCCCTCCGCGTCGTGGTCACCAGCGTCAAGGACTGCTACGCCGTCCTCGGCATCGTCCACCAGACGTGGCAGCCCGTCCCCGAGCGCATCAAGGACTTCATCGCGATGCCCCGGCCCAACGGCTACCAATCGCTCCACACCTCGGTGATCAGCGATCGCGGGCTGCCGTTCGAGATCCAGATCCGCACCGAGGAGATGCACCGCGTCGCCGAGGAAGGCATCGCCGCCCACTGGAAGTACAAGGAGGGGCGGGTCGGCGCCCAGCGCGACGAGCAGTACTTCAAGTGGCTCCGCCAGCTCCTCGAGTGGCAGCAGGACGTGCGCGACCCGCACGAGTTCATCACCAGCCTGAAGATCGAGCTCTACCCGGAGGAGATCTACTGCTTCACCCCCGGTGGCGAGCTCAAGGAACTGCCCCGCGAGGCCACGATCGTCGACTTCGCCTACGCCGTGCACACCGACGTCGGCCACCGGTGCGTCGGCGGCCGCGTGAACGGCAAGATGGTGCCGCTCCGCCAGGTGCTCAAGAACGGCGACATCGTCGAGATCCTCACGCAGGGCGGCCACAAGCCGAGCCGCGACTGGCTGGCCTTCGTCAAGACCTCGCGCGCCAAGAACAAGATCCGGCACTTCATCCAGCTCGAGGAGAAGACCCGGTCGGTCGAGCTCGGCAAGAAGCTGTTCGAGAAGGAAGCGCGACGCTTCGACATCAACCCGAAGAACATCCCGTCCGAGGCCTGGCAGCGCGTGTCGGTCGACTCGGGGATGCAGAAGGTCGACGACCTGCTCGCGGCCGTCGGCTGGGGCAAGCTCACGGCGCGCCTCCTGCTGTCCAAGCTGGTGCCGCTCGAGGACCTCCAGGAGAAGCCGCCGGAAACCGGCCTGCTGGCCACGGTCAGGAAGGTGCTGCGGCCACGCTCGGGCCAGGACAAGATCCGCGTCCGCGGCGCCGACGACCTGCTCGTGTTCCGCGCCAAGTGCTGCAACCCGATCAAGGGCGAGAAGATCGTCGGCTACATCACGCGCGGCAAGGGCGTGTCGGTGCACTCGGCGTCGTGCCGCAACGTCACCAACCTGATGTACGACCCCGAGCGCCGCATCGACGTCGAGTGGGACACGGGCGACGACCCGAGCGCCCCCTACACCGTGCGTCTCAACATCCAGGTCGAGGATCGCAAGGGCATGCTCGCCGCGATCAGCAGCCAGGTGTCGGCGATCAACACCAACATCCGCACGATGGAAGCCACCACCTCACAGGAGCAGGGCTTCATCGACATGACCGTGGAGATTCAGGACGTGAAGCACCTCGACAAGGTGATTCGCGCCGTGAAGGGCATTCCCGGGGTGCTCGCCGTCGACCGGACGGGCGGGGGGCGGACGGAGGAAAGAGCCTCGTAATTCGAAATTCGACATTCGAAATTCTCGGCGGCTCGGCCTTCGCTCGCACGCGGGGGACCGCGGCGACCGGCCGGCAGGCCGTCGCCCCTGAATTTCAAATGTCCAATCTGTAACTACGGGAGCAGCGCGACGACTTCGATCTCGACCCGCACGTCGCGGGGGAGACGCGAGACCTGCACCGTCGAGCGGGCAGGCGCCGGCGACTCGAACGCGGTCGCGTAGACCTCGTTCATCGCGGTGAAGTCCGCCATGTCGATCAGGAAGACGGTCGTCTTCACGACGGCGTCCATCGACACATCCGCGGCCGCGAGGACACCCGCGATGTTGTCGAGCACACGGCGCGTCTGCGCGCGCACGTCTCCCGCCACCACCTCGCCCGACACGGGGTCGAGGGGAATCTGCCCCGAGAGGAACAGGAACTGGCCGGCCCGGATGGCCTGGGAGTACGGACCGATGGCCTGCGGGGCGTCCGGCGTGGAGACCGACGCGCGCGTGGCCATGCCTAGGCGGCCTTGGTCACCTTGCCCGAGCGGATGCAGCGCGTGCAGACCTTCAGCCGCTTCGCCGCCCCGTTCACCAGCGCCCGCACCGACTGCAGGTTCGGGTTGAACCGGCGCGAACTCACGTTGTGCGCGTGGCTGATGTTGTTGCCGAACGTGGGACCCTTGCCGCAGACTTCGCAACGATTTGCCATGACTCAGAACTTTCGCGTGGCCTCGGCCTGGACTGGCCATGGACCCTCGGAGGAGAGCCCGCCGGGCGCGCGAACCACCGAGTGTACCACAGTCGGCACAGCATCAGGGGCCAGGGGCTGGGGGCTCGAGGCTTGGGGGGCTCGAGGTCATGCCACGGCATCTGGGGGCTTGGCGCTTGGGGCTCGAAAGACGATGCGGGCTCTACGTCTAGCCCCGAGCCCCGAGCCCCGAGCCCCCAGCCCCCAGCTCCCAGCTCCCAGCTCCCAGCCCCCGCACTAGGGCACGATGAGGCGCGGCCCGTCGTCGGGGCTGGCGAGCCCCTCCAGCGGGGCAAGGACCGGGTCTGACCCGGCCGACAGCGCCTGGCCGGTCTGCGCGTCGGCCAGCCGGGGCTTGAGCACCCGGCCCAGGAAGGCCAGGTAGGCGTCTGGAGCCGTCGGACCCGTGCGGCGGAACTCCTGCACGGCCGCCTCCACGCGTCGCATGGCGGCGGCCGTGGACGCGTCGAGCCGCTGGACCCCCGCGCTGGCTGCCTCGGCCAGGGGAGCCGACATCGCTCGGGCCAACCGCGCCGCCACCGGGCCCTCGGGTTGGTGTTCGTAGAGCACGCCGCGCTGGGCCGTCTCGGCCGTGGCCGCCAGCGCGGCGGCCGCCGACTCCAGGTCGGCGTCGAGCGGAGGCGGGTCGGCCTCGTTCCGGAAGGTGACGGCCGCCGGGAGGCATGCCATCAGCACCGCATACCCGCCATCGTCGAGTCCCCGGATCAGGGGCACGACCAGGCCGGCGTCGGCCTCCTGCTGTCGTTGCTGGGCGGCGTGAGGATGGGCGCGGGCGGTCCGGAGCCAGCCGCACCCGGCAGGGCAGGCGATCTCGACGATCCGTTTCGTTCCGCAACAGGTGGCGCAGATCGCCCGCCCGAGCGCCGGGCACTGCCGCTTCGCCTTCCCACCCCCGCACGTCGCGCACGCCGCCATCGGCCGAGCCTTCCACAGCAGGCACGCCCCGTCAATCATGGTCACCGGCGCGGCCTCCCGTTCGCGTGATCGCGTCACCACGCGCCTGCTCCTCGAGCGGGGCGTGGTCCTGTCGGACCGCCGACGGGGCCCGGTGCAGTGGGGCATCCTGCAGCGGCCAGGCGCGTCCAGGACGGTCCGACGGGGCCGCGGTCCGGCGCCGAACCATCCCTGACCCCCAGGCGTCTAACCCGCTGTACTGCCGAGACCGCGCTCCGGTCCTGACACCGATGCGTGGGAGGCAAGTCGCTTCGTATGAGCACCTTGCGGCGTGGCGAGGCCTGGAGGGTCTCGCGGTAGCGTGGTCCCTCCTTCCCGCCCGACAGTTCTTCGAGGTCTCTGACCTGGCGCGGTGACGCGCCCGGACCGCCAGAGCCGTCAGGCTCGTGGCACGAGGTGTGCTTCGTCTGTCGGCACTTGAGACGAACGAAAGGAGCGTGGACAGGCCATGAAGTCGATTCGCAAGTCCACCACCAATACAGACCGTCACGCCGAACTGCGCCGCATCCTCGAGCACCGGAGGCTCGAGCTGGGGCGTGAGCTGCGCCGCCAGATTCACGATGTCAGGGCCATCGGATCCACCGACCAGGCCCAAGGCGTCGTGGATGCCGAGGAGGCCTCCGTGTCCGACATCCAGGAGGACATCGAGATCGCCCTCCTCCAGATGAAGTCGGAGACCCTCAACCGGGTGAACGAAGCGCTCGGCCGCCTCGAGGCCGGCAGCTACGGGTTCTGCTACGAGTGCGGCGACGAAATCGCCGAGGCGCGCCTGCGCGCGCTGC
Source organism: Luteitalea sp. (assembly GCF_044337415.1). Taxonomy (GTDB): domain Bacteria; phylum Acidobacteriota; class Vicinamibacteria; order Vicinamibacterales; family Vicinamibacteraceae; genus Luteitalea. Next base: position 20,225 of record NZ_JBIINP010000004.1, on the reverse strand, counting down.
CGTTCGCGCTCCGCTGCAAGGACTGCGAGGAGGAGCGCGAGCAGGCCGCGGCGCGCGACCGCTTCTTCGCCCGCCGCAGCACTGCCACCGCCATCATGGACATCGCGAGCTGATCGCGACGTCGCCGCGGGACTGACACCACGAGCCGCTGCAGGTCACCTGCAGCGGCTCGTGTCGTGTCGGGCCGCCCTCGGCCGCCGACTGCCGACTGCCGACTGCCGTTTCCTATAGCCACTGCAGCGCGGCCACCGTCTTCATGTCGGTGATCTCGCCCCGCGCCACCGCCTCGCGCAACTCGGCCAGCGAGAACACCCGCGGCTCGATGTGCTCGTCCTCGTCCTGCGCCGCCGCCTCGTCCGGCACATACAACCCCGTCAGCCGGTAGAAGTGCATCACCTCGGTCGTGTACCCGGGCGACGGGTAGAGCGACGCGATGCGCTCGGCCTGGCGCGCCTTCTGGCCGATCTCTTCGTGGCACTCCCGCAGCGCCGCCTCGTCCGGCGCCTCGCCGGGGTCGAGGCTGCCCGCCGGCAACTCCCACACGTGCTGTTCGATCGCGTGACGGTACTGCCGGATCAGGATCACCGACGCGTCGTCGGGCATCGGGATCAGCACCACCGATCCGCGGTGCCGCACGATGTCCATCGTCGCCTCCACGCCGTGCGGAAGGCGGACCCGATCCTTCGTGACCGTGAAGACGCGGCCGGTGTACTCGAGGCTTGAGGACAGCTCGGTCATGGGCTACAGGCTACAGGCGATCTCGAAGATAGGGCGCGGTCTCCGACCGCGCCGCTGTCGGGTAGCGGCGGCGTGGGACACGCCGCCCTACCGGTGTGCTACGGGTTCTGCAGCGTCTTGTACCCGAACTTCACCACGGCGGCGTCGAGCTGCTCGAGCACCAGGGTGAGGTCGTCGGCCAGGGGCGCCTCGAACTCCATGCGCCGCCGCTCGGCCGGGTGCGTGAACACCAGCCGCTCGGCGTGGAGGAACGGGCGTTGCAGCGACGACAGGGCCTTCAGGTGGGGGGCAATCCGGCGCGGAATGCCGCCGTAGATGCCGTCGCCGCACACCGCGTGGCCAATCGAGCTGAGATGCACACGGATCTGGTGCGTGCGGCCCGTGTGGATGGCGACCCGGATCAGCGACACCCCGGGCAGGTGCAGCGCCCACGTCACGCGGGTGACCGCGGCCCGCGACCGCCGCGCGCGTCGCGTCGTCATCTTCTGGCGGTCGTGCGTGTCGCGGCCGATGGGCGCCTCGATGCGGCGCCCCGCATGCACGAGGCCCCACACGAGCGCCACGTATTCCTTCTCGACCTCGCGGTCGTGGAACTGGCGCGCCAACTCCTGGTGCGCGGCGTCGGTCTTGGCCACCACCATCACGCCCGACGTGCCCTTGTCGAGCCGATGCACGATGCCCGGCCGCACCGAACCCGCCACGCCGCTCAGGTCCTGCACGTGGTGGAGGAGCGCATTGACCAACGTGCCCGTGGCGTGCCCCGCAGCGGGGTGCACCACCATGCCCGCCGGCTTGTTCACCACGATGAGGTGGTCGTCCTCGAACAGGATGTCGAGCGGGATGTCCTCGGCGACGGCGTCCGCGGGCCCGACCTCGGGCAGGTGCACGACCAGCGTCGTGCCGAGGGCAAGAGTCTCGCTGGACCTGGCCAGCACGCGATCGCCGATACGGACCTGGCCGTCCTTGATCAGGCGCTGCACCTGTGACCGGGAGAGCCCCGCCAGCAATGCCGCGAGTGCCTGATCGGCGCGCTGTCCGGCCTCGTCCTCGCCGATCACGAGCGTCAGCGGCCCGCCTTCATCCAGAAGGCCGGCCTCCTCGTCGCCACCCTCGTCGTCGAAGGCCTCGATGTCGACGGCCTCGTCCTCGAACTCGTCGTCGTGCATGGCGGTCAGGCGCGGGCCGCGCGGGGGCGCGACGCGGCGGGAGTGGCGTCTGCCGGGGTGCGCGAGAGCCAGTACAGCATCGCCAGGCTCAGGGGCACGATCAGCAGCGAGATGAACTGCGAGGTCGACAGGCCGTCGACCACCATGCCGCGGGGGTCGCCGCGGAAGAACTCGATCACGAAGCGCGACACGCCGTACACGAGCATGTAGCCCCAGAACGTGCGTCCGGGGAACGGGCGACCCTTGTGTTCCAGAGCAAGGAGCAGGCCGAGGATCACCGCCTCGGCCCCGGCCTCGTACAACTGCGTGGGGTGCAGCGGCACGCCGAGCGGGGTGCCGACGTTCTCGAGCGCCAGCGGGTTGGTGAAGGTGACCGCCCAGGGCACCGTCGTCTCGTGGCCATAGCAGCACCCGGCGAGGAAGCAGCCGAAGCGCCCGACCACATGGCCGAAGGCGATGCCCGGCGCGGCCACGTCGGCGATGCGCCACGTCGGCAACTGGTGCTTGCGCACGTACCACAGCCCGACCAGCACGGCGAGGATCAACCCGCCGTAGAACACGCCCCCGGAGCGTGCAAGCGACAGCAGGTCGGCGGGTTCGCGCAGGAAGTGATCGGCGTCGACGATGACCAGCAGCAACTTGGCGCCGACCAGCGCGCTCACGATGATGTAGATGCCGAGGTCCATCACGCGCGCCGGGTCCAGGCCCCGCTGCTTCGCGCGGACGAGCGACAACTGCAGCCCGCCCAGGTAGGCGGCGGCGAGCAGCACGCCGTACGAGTAGACGGTCAGCGGCCCGAGATCAAGCAGCTTCGGGAACATGGCGCCTCGAGAAGAGCGTGTCGGCCGCGAACAGGATCGCGCCAATCGTGATGGCCGCGTCGGCGACGTTGAAGGCCCAGAAGTGCCAGCCGCCGGCGTAGACGTCGACGAAATCCACCACGTAGCCGAGCGTGACCCGATCGATCAGGTTACCGACGGCGCCGGCCACGATCAGCACGAACCCGTAGCGGGCCGGCCAGGCGTCGCCGGCGAACGTCCGGGCGTACCAGAGGATGCCGATCAGCGCGAGGATGGCGAGCCCGGCCACGACGAGCGGCTTGTAGGCGAAGTCGCTCGCGTTGAGCATGCCGAAAGCCGCGCCGGTGTTGCGCACGTAGGTGAGGTTCAGCAGGCCCGGGATCACCGGCACCGTGTCGTGCAGCGGGATGCGCTGCAGCACGAGCAGCTTGGTGACCTGGTCCAGGACCACCAGCAGCACGGTGACCCAGATCTCGGGCCTCATCCAGGAAGGCCGGGCGGGCAGGGCCGGCCCTACGGGGGCGCGATCGCTCATGCGGTGACGGCTCCGGCCAGGCCGAGCGCGTCGATGCAGCGGTCGCACAGTCCTTCGGACTCGGTGGCCGTGCTCGTCGTCGGCACGTACCGCCAGCACCGCTGGCACTTGTCGCCGCCGACGCGCACCACCGAGACCACCAGCGAGTCTTCGGGCTGGTCGGCCGCCGGGGCGACGACCGACGCCTCGCTGACGATGCAGAACGCGGCGATCTCGTCTGCAGAGAGTCCCGCGAGTGCCTCGGCGAAGCGACCCGTGCCCGCCAGCGTGACGGCCGCCTCGAGGGAGGTGCCGATCACCTTGGCCTGCCGCTGTTCCTCGAGCTTCGCGTTCACCGCGTCGCGCAGTTCGAGCCGCGTCGCGTACCGCGCCACCAATGCCTCGTCGCGCCAGGCCTCGACGCCCTCGGGGAACAGCGCGACGTGCACGGAGGCCTCGCGCGACCCTCCACCTTCGCCGTGGCTACGGTGGACAGGCGGCAGCACCCGCCACAACTCGTCGGCGGTCACCGGCAGGATCGGCGCGAGCAGCCGCGCCAACCCGTCGGCCATCAGGTAGATGGCCGTCTGCGCGGAACGCCGTGCCTTCGACGCCGCACCGAACGTGTACAGGCGATCCTTCGACACGTCGAAGTAGAACGCGCTCAGGTCGACGACCGTCAGGCGGTTGAGCTCGTGGAAGATCGTCTGGAAGTCGAACCGCTCGTAGGCGGCGCGCATCTTCGTCGCCACGTCGGCATAGCGCGCCAGCGCGTACCGGTCGACCTCGAGCATCTCCGCCGCCGGCACGAGGTCCGTCGCCGGATCGAAGTCGTACATGTTCGCGGCCAGGTACCGCACCGTGTTGCGGATCTTGCGGTACGCCTCCACGGTGCGCGCCAGGATCTGCTTGCCGAGGCGCACCTCCTCCGTGTAGTCGACCATCGCGACCCACAGCCGGAGCACCTCGGCGCCGCTCTGCTCGATCACCTGCTGCGGGACGACGTTGTTGCCGCGCGACTTGGACATCTTGCGGCCTTCCTCGTCGACGACGAACCCGTGCGTGATCACGGACCTGTACGGCGCCTTCCCGCGCGTGCCGAGGGCGACCAGCAGCGAGCTGTGGAACCAGCCCCGGTACTGGTCGCTGCCCTCGAGGTACATGTCGGCAGGCCACTGCAGCTCGGGGCGCACGGCCAGCACGCCCTCGTGGCTGGTGCCCGAGTCGAACCACACGTCGAGGATGTCGCGCTCGCGCTCGAACTCGGTGCCGCCGCAATGCGCACACGTCAGGCCTTCGGGCAGGAACTCCTCGATCGGGCGCTCGTACCACGCGTCGGCACCGTGCTCGAGGAACACCTCCGCCGCGCGATCGGTGAGCGCGGTGGTGAGCACCGACTCACGGCAGGTCGTGCACGTCACCGCCGGGATCGGCACGCCCCACGCGCGCTGCCGCGAGATGCACCAGTCGGGGCGGTTGGCGAGCATGTTGTGGATGCGCTCCTCGCCCCAGGCCGGCAGCCACTCGACGCCCTTGATGGCCTCGAGCGCCTTCTCGCGGTAGCCGTCGTGGTCCATCTCGATGAACCACTGCGGCGTGGCCAGGAAGATCAGCGGCTTGTGGCAGCGCCAGCAGTGCGGGTAGCTGTGCTCGTACTTCTCGGTGAACCACAGCGCGCCGCGCTCGCGCAGCGCCTCGACGACCTTCGGGTTGGCGTCCCACACCTTGACGCCGGCGAACAGCTCGACGTCGGCGAGGAACTCGCCCGACGGGCCGATCGGCGCGTACGTGTCGAGCCCGTACCGTTGGCCGGTGTTGAAGTCGTCGGCACCGTGGCCCGGCGCCGTGTGCACCGCGCCGGTGCCCTGTTCCAGCGTCACGTAGTCGGCCAGCACGCCGAGCGACTCGCGATCGTAGAGCGGGTGACGGAAGCGGATGCGGTCGAACACCTCGCCCTTCATCCGCGCCACGGGCGTGCCCGGCGTGCGCCCGGCCTTGGCAAACGTCGCCTCGGCCAGGGCCTCGGCCACGATCACCAGGCGGCCATCGACGTCGTACGCGGCGTAGTCGAAGCCGGGCTGGAACGCGATCCCGAGGTTGGACGGGATGGTCCACGGCGTCGTCGTCCAGATCAGTACGGACACGTCGCGGCCCGCGAGTGCCGGCACGCGCGCCGCGAGGGCGTCGGCGTCCCGCGCATCGAGCCTGAACTCGACGTAGATCGACGGCGACGTGTGCTGCTCGTACTCGACCTCGGCCTCGGCCAGCGCCGTGCGGTCGGAGATGCACCAGTAGACCGGCTTCTTGCCCTTGTAGACGAGCCCTTCCTCGACGCAGCGGCCGAGCGCCCGGACGATCGCCGCCTGGTACTCGTACTGCATCGTCAGGTACGGCTTGCCCCAGTCGCCGAACACCGCGAGGCGCCGGAAGTCGGCGCTCTGCTCGGTGACGTGCCGCTCGGCGTAGGCGCGGCAGGCCCGGCGGATGTCGGCCAGACTCATCTCGCGCTTCTTCGCGCCGAGCTCCTTGTCGACCTGCAACTCGATCGGCAGGCCGTGGCAGTCCCAGCCCGGCACGTACGGCGCGTCGAAGCCCGACATCGACTTCGACTTGACGACGAAGTCCTTCAGGATCTTGTTGAGCGCGTGCCCGATGTGGATCTGGCCGTTGGCGTACGGGGGGCCGTCGTGCAGCACGTACTTGGGCTGCCCGGCGCGCGCCTGCGCAATCTGCCCGTACAGGTCCATCGCCTCCCAGCGCGCAATCGCCGCAGGCTCTGCGACCTGCAGGTTGGCCTTCATCGGGAAGTCGGTACGGGGCAGGTTGACGGAGTTTTTCCAGTCGGCCATAGAACAGTCAATTGTAGGCTACCGGCTGCGGCCTGCAGGCCACCTGCGCCATTCCACGGGCCGGGTGCCTGTCCGCGGCCTGAAGATGACCCGCTGGGCGAGCGGGCCCGACCGGCCCCCGGAGCGGAACCCGGTACCCGGTACCCCGTACCCGGTTTACCCTGTGCACCATGTCCAGCTGCCTGTTCTGCCGTATCTCGGCCGGCGAGATCCCGGCCAAGGTGATCTACCAGGACGCCGACCTCGTGGCGTTCGAGGACATCAACCCCCAGGCGCCCTTGCACTGCCTGGTGATCCCGCGCCGGCACATCGCCACGCTGAACGACCTCACGCCTGACGATGCCCACGTGGTGGGGCAGATGCAGTACCGCGCCGCCCAGATCGCCCGGGAGCGGGGCTACGCCGACGGCGGCTTCCGGACCGTGATGAACTGCAACGCCGACGCCGGGCAGACGGTGTTCCACATCCACCTGCACCTGCTGGCCGGTCGCCGCATGGGCTGGCCGCCGGGCTGACGCCGGCTCCAGGCACCTCTGCCGTGGGGTTTAATAGGGGGCACTCCCCGCATGCCCCCACATGAGGGCGCGTCCGCGCCACCGCACGTCGATCCGACCCCCACGGCCGCGTCCCTCGACGCCGCCCGACAGTTGCACGCCTTCACGGGGCCCCTCGACGAGGAGACCATCGCCGCCCTGGCGTCGACGCTGCAGCACGTCACCCTGCCCGCCGGGGGCGAGCTCTTCCGCCAGGGCGAACCTGGCGATGCGGTCTTCTTCGTCGCGTCCGGCCGGCTGGCCGCGCTTGTCACGCGCGACGATGGGCAACAGGTCCGGATCGGGGAGGTGGGGGCCGGCGAATCGGTGGGCGAGATGGCCTTGCTCTCGGGGCAGCCGCGCATGGCGTCGGTGCAGGCCCTCGAGGACAGTCGGCTCCTGCGACTCTCGAAGGCCGGCTACGACACGCTGGTGGCGCGAGCCCCGCACACGCTGGCCGTGTTCGCACGGGTCATGGCCGAGCGACTGGCGCGCAGCGCCCGCGCGAGGCAGGCCCTGTCGGCGATTCGCAGCACCAGCACCGTGACGCTGCAGGAATGCGCCGCCGCCGTGGCCACGCCCGATCCGGTGATGCTGAACCTCACGATCACGCAGCTCTACCACCGGATCGCGCTCGACCTCACGGTGCTGCTCGGCGCGCAGGACGTCAACTGGTTCGGCTTCGCCTGTCGCGCCTCCAAGACCGCCGGGTCCGCCATCCGTGGTGAGGATGTGCCGATCCTGCGCCCCACCGCTCGGTTCGTCGCGCGTCGGCTGCCGGATGCCCTCGTCAGCCGCCTGCAGGCCTGGCGCATCGTCAGGCACGCCGACGCCGCCCTCGCGGCCGTCACCACGCGCATCGCGGAGGGCAACCGGCTGATCTTCTCCGAGATCGGCCCGGTGTTCGTGCGGCTGGTCAGCCTGTGCGCGGACCACCACGCCCATGATCCCGCGCGGATCGAGGCGCTCGTCGCGACGTTGACGCCCGGCCGGGCCGAGGACGGCGGACAGGATCTGCTGCGTGATGCGGCGCGCGCCTACTACGACGCGGCCTTCGAGCCCCACCCCAAGAAACGCGCGGAGCTGATCCTGCTCGGGTCGCTCAAGATCGGCCTGCACGAGCAGATCCGCGTCGATCCGCTGATCGACGAGGCGCTCGATCGACCGATGCTGGAACTGGTGGCCGTGGTGGCGCCCTGGTTGTCGCGCCTGCCTCGTGGATGGCGGATCGAGGAGCGCGTGCGACACAGCGCCTGTCGCCGCGCCCGGCGGCTGGTCACGGCCAGGCTCATGCGCATCAGGCTGCCCTACGGCGACCTGCGCCTCGGCGACGACCTGCCGGAACTGCCGGCGCGGCGCCGGTTTCCGGACCTGCTGGCCTCCCTCGAACTCCCCGAACTGGCCGCGACGTTCGCGCGCTTCGACCGCGGCCTGCCGACGCGCGCCATCGACTGGAGCGATCTGGACGACCGCATGCGCTACATCGCCAACTTCTTCCGTTCACGCCAGAAGAGCCTCGAGATCTTCGAGCCGCCGTTCCTGTTCGCGCAGCAGGCCGAGATTCTCGGTGGGAGGGTGCCGCAGGGGCCGCTCTGACGAGCGCTGGCAATTCGAAATTCGACAGTTGAAATTGATGGGCGGCCGGCCTGCCGGCCTCGCCGCTCGCGGGTCTGGGAGGTGAGTGACCGAAGGCCCTCGCCCAGGAATTTCAAACGTCCAATCTCGAGTTACTGGCGGCGCGCCACCAGCGTCCGGGCGATGCCCTGAAGGTCGTCGAGCACCTCGATGACCTGCAGACCCGCAGCCGTGGCGTTGGCCACCGTGTCCGCTTCCTGGCCGTCGCCGAACTCCATCACGAACAGGCCGCCCGGCGTGAGGCGCGGCACGGCCTCGACCATCAGCCGCTGTGGCAGCGCCCGCCCATCCTCGCCGCCGAACAGCGCCACGTGCGGCTCGTGGTCGCGCACGGTGGGGTGGACGCCCGCCGCGTCGCGCAGCGGGACGTACGGCGGGTTCGAGACGATGGCGTCGAACATCCCCATCGTCGGCGCGAGCAGATCGCCCTCGAGGAAGGTCACCCGGCCGCGCACGCCGAGCGCCTCGGCGTTGCGCAGCGCCACGCGCAGGGCCTCCGAGGAAATGTCGGTCGCCTCGACGTGCCACTGCGGCCGTTCGGCCGCCAGCGTGAGGGCAATCGCGCCGCTGCCCGTGCCCACGTCCACGAGCCGGACGAACGCGTCCGCCGGCAGGAGGCGCAGCACCGTGTCGACCATCAACTCGGTCTCGGGACGCGGAATCAGCACCGCCGGAGTGACCGTGAAGGGCCGCCCGTAGAACTCGCGCTGGCCGACGATGTAGGCGACCGGTTCGTGGAGGCTGCGCCGCGTGACGAGGCGATCGTAGGCGTCGTGGAACGTATCGGGCAGGGGATCGTCGGCGCGGGTGATCAGCGCGGTGCGGTCCCAGCCGAGCACGTGCAGCGCCAGGACCTCGGCGTCGATGCGGGCGTGGGCCTGGTCGAACCCGACCCCCAGGAGTCGTTGTCGCGCGAGGCCGATGGCGTGGCGGAGGGTCGTGGAGGTCAGGCGTCCACCGCTTCCGTGCGGCTCGCGTCCTTGAGCAGCTCCGACCGGTAGAACGTCGTCACCTGGTCGATGAGCTCGGTGAGGTCGCCATCCATGGCGGCCGACAGCTGGTGCGTCGTGAAGTTGATGCGGTGGTCGGTGATGCGGCTCTGCGGGAAGTTGTAGGTGCGAATCTTCTCCGAGCGCTCGCCGGTGCCCACCTGGCTCTTGCGGTCCTTCGCGATGGCGTCCTGCTGCTTGCGCAGTTCCATCTCGTAGAGGCGGGACCGCAGCACCTTCATCGCCTTCGCCTTGTTCTTGATCTGCGACTTCTCGTCCTGCTGCGACACGACCACGCCGGTCGGGATGTGCGTGATCCGCACGGCGGAGTACGTGGTGTTCACCGACTGGCCGCCGGGGCCGCTCGAGCAGAACGTGTCGATGCGCAGGTCCTTGTCGTGGATCTGGATGTCGACGTCCTCGGCCTCGGGCAGCACGGCGACGGTGGCCGTCGACGTGTGGATGCGGCCCGCGGCCTCGGTGGCCGGCACGCGCTGCACGCGGTGCACGCCGCTCTCGTACTTGAGGTGGCTGTAGACCTGCTTGCCCTCGATGGTCGCGATGCCTTCCTTCATGCCGCCGGCATCGGCCTCGCTGGTCGACATCACCTCGAACTTCCAGCCCCGGCGCTCGGCGAACCGCGCGTACATGCGGAAGACCTCGGCGGCAAACAGCGCGGCTTCCTCGCCACCGGTCCCGGCGCGCACCTCGAGGACGACGTTCTTGGCGTCGTTGGGGTCCTTGGGGATGAGCAGGAACTTCACGTGTTCGAGCAGCTGCGTGTGCTGCGGCTCGAGGTCGGCGAGCTCCTCCTTCGCCAGGGCCGCCATCTCGGCGTCGCCGGCGCTGGCGAGGTCGCGCGCCTGCGCCAGCTGCTCCTCGAGCGACTTGAGCGACCGGTACGCGTCCACCAGTTCCTGCAACTCCGACAGGGTCTTGGTGTGTGTGCGGTACGCCTGCGCGTCGGCCTGCACCGCCGGGTCGGCGATGAGGCCCATCAGGTAGTTGTATTGCGCCTCGACGGACGCGAGCTTGTCCAACATAAGAAAGGCTCAGGGCTCAGGGCCCAAGGCTCAAAGAGCACACGGTCGGGTCACGGCTCGAGGCTCAGAGCTGGCAACCACAGGGCTCGACGCGCCGGCCAAGGCCGGCGCCTACGCCCTGGCTGGAACCCGCTGTCTCCCCAGCTCCAAGCGCCCAGCCCCAGTGCCGACTATCCGCCACTCACCGGCGGCAGGAAGGCGACCTCGTCGCCGTCTCGGACCGCGGTGGTCATGCGGGCGTACTGCGCGTTCACCGCGCAGGAGAGGCTGTCCGCATACGGTCCCAGCGCGGGCCACTCGGTCACCAGCCCCTGCCACACGCCGGCCACGGAGTCGGCGGTCGGTCGTGCCAGTTCATCGGCGCCGGCAATCTCGCGCAGTCGCGCGAACAGGCGCACCGTCACGGCCATGCGCGCCTCCAGGCCTCGGCCAGCGGCTCGGGGTCGTCCGGGTGCACGGTGGCGCCCTCGACCCACGACGCGCCATCGACCAGGTGCTCGCGCTTCCACACCGGGGCAATCTGCTTCACCCGCTCGATGGCGAACCGCGAAGCCGCGTACGCCTCCGCGCGATGTGCCGAGACCGCCGCGATGACGATGGACGGCTCACCGACCTCGAGCGTGCCCACCCGGTGGTGCAGGCAGATCACCACGCCAGGGATGCGGTCGGCTGCTTCCCGCGCAATGCGCTCGAACGAGGCGACCGCCAGCGGTTCGTAGGCCTCGTACGTTAGCGCTCGGACGTCCTGCCCCTGGTGCCGCCCCCGCACGACGCCCACGAAGAGGATCACCGCGCCGGGACCCTCGGCGTCGGCCTCGGCCGCGGCCTGGGCGTGGCGCTGTTGCGCCAGCGCGTGGACCCCGGCGATGTCGAGCGATGCTCCGGTGATCGCGAAGGGAAGCAACATCTCAGTATAGCGGTGGACGGGAAGCGGGTACCGGGTACAGGGTACCGGGCACGGCCCGCCGGGCACCGGGCATGGGGCACCAGGCCTTCGGCCGCGCGCCTCGGGAAGCCACGGGCGGGCGAAGGCCGCAGGCCGAGCCACGAGGCATTTCAAATGTCCAATTTCAAATGGCCCGGTTCCAGAAGTGGGCCACCGGGCCCGCGCCGTGCCCGATGCCGGGCGCATGACGGATCGCGCCGTCCAGGTAGGCACGGGAGCGGCGGAAGGCGTCCGGAAGGGCATGACCGAGCGCGAGGTGGGCGGCGATGGCCGCCGCGAACGTGCATCCGGTGCCGTGGGTGTGCCGGGTCGCGTGCCGCGGGCCTCGTACCTCATGGAAGTCCGTGCCGTCGAACAGCACGTCCACCACGTCGGTCGTCTCGAGGTGGCCACCCTTGACGATGACGGCGGCGGGCCCCATGTCGTGGAGGCGACGGGCGGCCTCGCGCGCGTCGGCCTCGGTGCGCACCGGATGGCCGGTCAGCACTTCGGCCTCGGGCCCATTGGGCGTCACCACGGTCGCCAGGGGCAGCAGGTGCCTCACCAGGCCCTGAATCGCGTCGTCGCTCAGCAGCCGGTCGCGGCTCTTGGCCACCATCACCGGGTCGACCACCAAGGGAATTGTCGTCCACTGCTGGAGGGTGGAGGCCACCGTCTCGACCACGTCATGGGTGCCGAGCATGCCGGTCTTGATCGCGCCAGCGCCGATATCTTCAAGCACTGCAAGTATTTGCGCTGAGACCATGGAGGGCGACAGCACCTCGACCGCGCGCACGCCCCGGGTGTTCTGGGCGGTGATGGCGGTGAGGGCCGAGGTGCCGAACACCCCCAGGGCCTCGAACGTCTTGAGGTCGGCCTGGATGCCGGCGCCTCCGCCGGAGTCGCTGCCCGCGATTGTCAGTGCCGTAGCCATGCCGCTAGGATCCCACCCATGTACGCAGCCAGCCGGATGCCACTTGGCTTCCTCGCCGGAACTACCCTCTTCGACGTTCTCTCTGACCGCAGCTCGTCGCGCATCCTGCGCGTCGCCGTGGTCGTCGCTGCCACCGCCGCCACGGCCATGGCCGCGCAGTTCAGCATACCGTTCCACCCGATCCCGTTCACGCTGCAGCCGATGGTCGTGCTGCTGGCAGCCGCGGCGCTGGGATCGCGCCTGGGCGCGTATGCCCAGGTGGTGTACCTGATCGCCGGCATCGCGGGCCTGCCCGTGTTCGCGGCCTCGCCCACGCTGCCGGCCGGCTTTGCCCGCCTGCTGGGGCCGACAGGTGGATTCCTGCTCGCCTATCCCGCCGCCGCCTGGCTGACCGGGATGCTGGCGGAGCGCCGCTTCGACCGCCGCTACTTCACTTCGTTCCTCGCGATGCTCGCGGGTCTCGTGGTCGTGTACGCGGGGGGTGTGGCCGGGCTGTCGGCAACGCTCGGCACCGAGGCCGCCCTGGGCGCGGCGACGCCGTTCGCCGTGGCCGACCTCCTGAAGCTGGTGCTCGCCGCTGGCGTGCTGCCCTCGGTGTGGCAGCTGGTGGCGCGCACGCGATAGCCATAGCCGCACCGGGAACAGCCAGGGCTTGACCCGAGTGGAAGAGGGGCAAGGCAGGCCTGCCATGCTGCCCATGCTGGGAATGCCATCGATGCGCGGGTCGGCATCGCGGGTTTCCCGGCATCACGGCATTTTCCTCCCGTAGCCCAGTTCCGCGCCGCCAGAGATGACGTGATCCACGCCGGTCGTGTACGTGGCCTCTGCCGCCAGGTACACGCAGAGGCGACCGACCTCGTCGATGGTGCCCAGGCGGCCCAGCCACTGGTCTGCGGCGCCGGCGCGTCGCGTGGCGTCCGGGTCGGGGCTGCGCTCCGCGAACGACTGCCACAGCGGCGTGTCGATGTTGCCCGGCGACACGCAGTTGACGCGCACGCCGTGGCGGGCCTCGTCGATGGCGAGCGCGCGCGTGAACGCCGCGATCGCCCCCTTGGTCGCCACGTAGTCGACCGCATGCGCCTGGCCGAGTGATCCCACGAGGCTGCCCATGTTGATGATGCAGCCGCCCGAGGTCCGCAGGTGGGGGAGTGCGGCGCGGCACGCCACGAACTGGCTCACCAGGTTCAGCTCGAGCAGATCGCGGAAGGCCGCCGGCGTGATCGCGTCGATGGGCAGGTGCGGCGGATGCGTGCCGGCGTTGTTCACGAGGCAGTCGAGGCGCCCCTCGCGCGTCGCCACGCCGTCGATCAGGGCCACGACGTCGTCTTCCCGCCTGACATCGACCGGGGTGAACGTCGCGCGCGACCCGAGCGCAGACGCCAGCGCCTCACCGCCCGCGGCGTCGATGTCGGCGATCGTCACGCGTGCACCGGCGCCGACGAAGGCGCGCACGACCCCTTCGCCGATGCCCCTCGACCCGCCGGTGACGATCACGACGCGGTCGGCGTAGCGATCCGTCATGGTCAGCGCAGGCCGGAGGGTTCGGTCCCGGCCGCGTACTGGCAATCGGGCACGGCGGGATTGTTCGGGGTGTCGAGCGCGTGCGGCCGCGTCGCTGGCGGGCCGGCCGGCCCGAGCACCGCGAGCCGCTTGTTCACGAACAGCACCTCGACGGCCCACGACGAGAACGGGCCCAGGTCGGCCCTGCAGCCGTAGTTGTTCACGTGATAGTGCGCGACGTGGAACACGTCCTTGAGCTTGGACACCACGAGCCACTTGGTCCAGAGGTCGGGGTTGTCCAGGTGCAGTTCGATCGTCAGCTGGTCGATCTGTTCCAGGACGTCGCGTGGCGCCGCCAGGAGGCTGGCCCACTCGGCGCCTTCCACATCCATCTTCATCACCAGCCGCTTGCCGCCGTCGCCATTGCGCGTCAATTGCGCGGCGAGGGCGTCGAACGGCCGCCCAGCGGCATCGAGCGACGCCTCGTCGGCGATGCACTCCTGGTGGAAGCGGGTGTCACCGCCCTCACACACCGGACGACGCGGATCGAAGCAGTCGTACTGGTGCACCGGGATGGCGAACTGTCGGCTCACCCGGCAGCCCCACCCGTCGTACCCGGAGATGCCGTAGGAGTAGCCGGCGGCCGGCGCCAGCAGGTTCGCGCACATCAGGTAGCCGCCGTCGTTCGGCTCACCGAAGCGCTCCAGGGTGCAGTTGGCCAGGCGCACGGGCTGCAGGGCGTCGTAGAGCCGCTGGCGCAACTCCTCGCTTTGTGAGAGCCGCGGACGTTCCGTGGCACGCGGCTTCGGCGGTCGGGTGGAGACGAGCGCCAGACCGGTACCCACGACGAGCAGGGACGCGAGGGCGCTCGACAGGCGGAGCGTCGATGGAGACATGCGCGGCTAGGGTAGCTCGGCGGCTGTCGTGCGACGAAACGTCGGACTCAGCGCGTGAAGATCAGCAGGTACTGGAACTGCAGGAACTGCTCCTGGCGCACCAGGCGGAATCCGGCGGCCTCGGCGGCGCGGATCACCTGCGCTGGCGGGATCCGCTCCTCGCGCGACGGCCCGGGGCCGCCCCCCTCGGTGCGGTATTCGACGATCCCCAGTCGCCCGCCTGGCTTCAGGGCGGCGCGCACGTTGGTCAGCAGCGACCGCGTGTCCTCGACCTCGTGGAACGTGTCCACCATCAGGGCCGCATCGAGGCGGGCCACAGGGAGGGCCGGGTGGTCCGCCGCGCCGAGGACGGCCGACACGTTGTGCAGGCCCTCGCGAGCGACGCGCCGCTGGATGGCCTCGATCATCTGCGACTGGATGTCTTCGGCGTACACCACGCCGTTGGGACCGACGCGCTTGGCGAGGCGGACCGTGAACCACCCGCCGCCGGCGCCGAGGTCGGCCACGACCGAGCCGTCGCCGATGCCCAGCGCGTCCATGATCTGGTCGGGCTTCTGCCAGGCTTCGCGATCGGGTCCCTCGAGCATCCCGAGGTCCTGCGGCTGGAAGAGGCGCCCGTGGCCGCGCTGCTGCGAGGGCGGCGCCGAGGGGCGAGTCCCCGGCGGCACCGGCGGTGCCGGGAGGGCCGGCGGCGGCGCGGGCGGGCGTCCGGGCGTGGTCGTCGGTGCGGGCGTGCGCGGCGCCGCCACCAATCCCTGCGGGCGCACCGGTCCCTGCTCGGCTGGCACTTGCGCGGATGGCGTCGCCATTGCGCACATGAGCGCCATTGCCGTGGCGCCCAGCCCCCGGATGCACAGAGCCGCGTCCGTCATCGCTCCCCAGTGTAGACGGACGACCGGGCTCGACGGCCGCTGCCCTGAGGGAACGCGTTCAGCGTTCGGCTAGCGCCGGACGACGAGCAACCGGAGTTCGGTCATGTCCTCGATGGCGTACCGGGGACCTTCGCGGCCCAGTCCCGAGTCCTTCACCCCGCCGTACGGCATGTGATCGATGCGCCACGTGGGCACGTCGTTCACGAGCACGCCCCCCACCTCGAGCGTGTCGAAGGCCTTCAGCGCCTCGTCGAGGCGCGGCGTGAAGATGCCCGCCTGCAGGCCGAAAGCCGAGTCGTTGACGGCCGTCAGCGCCTCGTCCATGCTCGCCACCCGTTCGACGACGACGACCGGGGCGAAGGCTTCGTCGGCGCAGATGCGCGCGTCGCGCGGCACGCCCGTCAGCACCGTCGGGGCGAAGATCCGGTCGGACTGCCTCGTGCCGCCGCACAGCACGGTGGCTCCGCCCTGCACGGCCTCCGTCGTCCATTCCTCGATCCGTGCCACGTCGCCTGGCGTGATGAGCGGCCCCACGTGCGTCCGCTCGTCCATCGGATCGCCCACGACCAGCGCCTCCACGCGCGGGATGAACGCCGCCAGGAAGGCGTCCCACTCGGCGTCGTGCACGTAGACACGCTGCACGGAAATGCAGCTCTGCCCGGCGGCGCTGAAGCCGCCCGTGGCGATGCGTTCCGCCGCGGCCGTGATGTCGGCACCGCGGTCGACGATCACCGCCGCGTTCCCGCCCAGCTCGAGCACGACCTTCTTCTTCCCGGCCCGGGCCTTCATGGCCCATCCCACTTCGGCCGACCCGGTGAACGTGAGCAGGCGATAGCGCTCGTCGGTCACCAGCAGGTCGCCCGTCTCGCGGCTCATCGGCAGCACGCTCAGCGCGCCCGGCGGCAGGCCGGCTTCGTGCATCAGGTCGGCGAGCGCCAGCGCCGACAGCGGCGTGCGGCTGGCGGGCTTCAGGACGAGGGGGTTGCCGGCGGCCAGCGCCGGCGCCAGCTTGTGCGCGACGAGGTTGAGCGGGAAGTTGAAGGGCGAGATGCCCGCGACCGGCCCGATGGGCACCCGCTTGAACAGCGCCATCCGGGCCTCGCCGTGCGGGGCCAGGTCCATGGGCAGCACCTCGCCGCTGCCCGACAGGCGCCGCGCCTCCTCGGCGGCGACCTCGAAGGTCATGGCGGCGCGGTCGGCCTCGGTGCGCGCGTCGCGCAGGGGCTTGCCGGCCTCGGCGACGATGCGCCTCGCGAAGGTCTCGCGCTGTTCGCGCAGCTTCAGGCTGACGGCCCGCAGGAGACGGGCCCGTTCGTGCACCGGCACGGCGGCGACCCGCGGCGCCGCGGCGACGCAGGCGCGCGCGGCGTCTTCGTACTCGTCGGGGCCGGCGGCGGAGACGCGAGCCACCAGCGTGCCGTCGTACGGGGAGCGGACCTCGACGGTGCTCGCGGTCTCGCGCAACTGGCCAGCCAGGAACAGCGGGCGGATGGGAGCGGTCATGGGCGTTGGACGCGGCGACGGCCGCGCGTGGCCCGTCCGTCCGGCTGGTTGCCCGACGCTCGGACCGGTCGCTATACTGCCATGAGGCACTGAGGAGTCCTGTCACCCATGATCAACGTCACTTCCGTCGCGGCCGAGAAAATCACTGAACTGCTGTCCGAGGAAGGCAAGCCCGAGGCCGGCCTGCGCGTCTTCGTCCAGGGCGGCGGCTGCTCCGGCTTCCAGTACGGCCTCATGATCGAGGACACCGCGCCGACGGCCGACGTCGACCGGATCGTCGAGTCCAACGGCGTCCGCCTGTTCGTCGACCCCATCAGCGTCCGCTACCTGAAGGGCGCCGAGGTGGACTTCGTCGACAACCTGTCGGGCGGCGGATTCACGATCAAGAACCCCAACGCGAAGTCGACCTGCGGCTGCGGGTCGTCCTTCTCGGTCTAGCGCACGTTCGCGCGCGGTCCCGGGCTGCCGGGGCCGCGGCGCCTGCCGGCCTGCGGCTGCGCCCCGCGCGCCGCCCCTCGGCGCCCATCCCATGCCAGAGAAGTCACCGGCAGCCTTCATCGAGAGCCTGCGCCCGGCGGGCAGCAAGCGGTCGAGCAAGCGCGACCGGATCGTGGACGTGTTCCTCCGGCAGGAGGGGCACCTCACCGCCGACGACCTGGTGGACCTGATCCGCAAGGAAGACACGCGCATCAGCCGCGCCACGGTGTACCGCACGCTCGCCTGGATGGAGGCGGCAGGCATCGCGCGCAAGGTCGACTTCGGCGAGGGGCGCTTCCGCTACGAGCACAGTTACCGCCATCCGCGCCACTTCCACCTCATCTGCAAGTCCTGCAACCAGTCGATGGAGTTCCTCAGCTCCGACATCGAGCAGCTGTTGGAGGAAGTGGCCGAGGCGCGCAAGTTCACCGTGTCGCACGCCGTGGTGCAGCTGTACGGGACCTGCGAGGCCTGCACCACGGGACGTCCGGCACCCGCGCGCCAGGCGTCGACCGAGGCCCTCTTCGCCCGCGACGCGCTGCGCATCGCCATCGCGACCGAGCGCTCGGGACGCGAGTTCTACACCCGCGCCGCCGCGATGACCCGCGACGCGCGCGCCCGCATGATCTTCGAGCGCCTGTCGACCGACGAGGACGACCACCTCGAGCGCCTCGAGCAGCGCTACGCGCAATTGCTCGAGGCCGAGCCCGATCTCGAGCAGCAGCCGCCCTTCCTCTTCTTCAAGGGCGCGGCCAACGGCCTGTTCTCGGCCGGCGTGGATGCGCTGCGCGGCGTGACGAGCGACAAGGACGCGCTGATGATCGGCATCAGGTGCGAACGGGGCTCGCACCGCTTCTTCAAGCGCTACGGCGAGAAGTTCGAGGACTCCGAGGGCAAGCGCATCTTCCTCGAGTTCGCCGACGAGGAACGCGAGCACCTCGCGCTGCTGATTCGCGAGTACCGCAACCTCACGCGGCGCGACCGGGGCCGCCCCGAGGCCATGGCGTGACCGACGCCCCGGTGGTGCACTGCACCGGCGTCAGCAAGGACTACCGCGGCCTGCGTCCCCTGCGCCTCCTCGACCTCGTCGTCCAGCCGTCCGATCGCGTCGTCCTCAGTGGCATCGACGTGGTGGCCGCCGAGGTCCTGACCAACCTCGTCAACGGCTTCGTGCTGCCCGATCAGGGCGAGGTCCGCGTCTTCGGGCGGCCGACCACCGACATCACCGACGCCGACGCCTGGCTGGCCTCCCTCGATCCCTTCGGCGTGGTCACCGCCCGTGCGATCCTGCTCGACGCCTACACCGTCCGCGACAACGTCGCGCTGTCGCTCACCGCGCTCGTCGACCCGGTCGATGACGACCTGGTGCCGCAGGTCGACGCCATCGCGCGCGAGGCGGGCCTGGACGACGCCTGGCTCACCCGGCCGCTGCACGAGGCCCCTGCGCCCGTGCGCATGCGGGTCCACCTGGCGCGGGCCATCGCCCTCGACCCCACGCTGCTCCTGTTGGAGCACCCGACGGCCGCCCTCGAAGCTCCCGATCGCGCGGCGTTTGCCGACGACGTGGCGCGGGTGGCGACGGCGCGGGGGCTGACGATCCTGGCCGTGAGCCAGGACCGCGAGTTCGCCCGGCGCGTCGCGACGCGGCACCTGCAACTGCATCCGGGCACCGGGGCGCTGACGCCGCTCGCGCTCGGGTGAGTCGGCTCAGGTCTCGAGTCTCAGGAGTAACGAGGGGCAGTTGTGAGGCGCTGCAGTCGGGCCCTAGCCTGAGACCTGCGGCCTGAGTCCTGAAGTTTCGGCCTTCCCTGTACACTGCTGACCGACCTCGCCTCTCATGCCCACGCTCCTCCTCTTCGACATCGACGGCACCCTCATCACCACCGGCGGGTCCGGATACCGCTCGATGAAGCGGGCCGTGGAAGTGACGATGGGGGTCGAGGGGGCGCTGGAAGGCATCCCGGTGGCGGGTCGCACCGACTCCATCATCCTGCGTGATGCGGTGCGCGCCATCGACGGGTCCGACATCACGCCCGACCTGCAGGCGCGGATCCGCGACAACTACTGCCGGATCCTGAGCGAGGAACTCGACCGCGTGGGAGGCGGACCGGGCGTGCTGCCGGGTGTGCGCCAGTTGATCGCGAGGCTCGAGGCGGATCCGTCGTGGCACGTCGCCCTGCTGACGGGGAACTTCTCGGTGTCGGCCGAGATCAAGCTGGGCTACTTCGACCTCTGGAAGCACTTCGCGTGGGGAGCGTGGGGTGAGGACGCGGTGCACCGGAACGATCTGCTGCCCGTGGCCCTCGAGCGCTATCGGCAGCGCACGGGCGAGACCATCGACCGGCACGATGTCGTCATCATCGGCGACACCCCGAACGACGCCGAGGTGGCGCGCGTGGGTGGCTGCCGGTCGGTCTGCGTGACGACCGGGCAGTATGACCACGCGGCCCTCACGACAGCCGGCGCAGATGTGGTGTTCCACGATCTCAGCGACGTCGACGAGGTGCTGCGGGTGTTCGGGACCAAGTGACAAGACGGCAACGGACGAGTCACAAGGGCGTCGAGGGACAAGGGACGAGGACACGAGGGACACGCGGCAAGGACGAGGCAGGGCCAGGAGTGGGCGACCGGCTGAGCGCCTGGTGACGGACGCGTTTGGGTGCTGTCGTGCCCCTGCCCCGGTCCCCGTCTTGTCCCTTGTCGCTGCGGTGCCTGGTCCCTCGGCCCTCGCACCCCTTGTGACTGGCGTACCTGTCCCTTGTCCCTTGTTCAGTGTTCACATGGAAGCCAACGGGGCCCGGTGGCCCTCCCGGTCTTCAAAACCGGTGGTGTCCCGCCATGCGGGGCGGCT
>NZ_JBIINP010000388.1:0-2690 GCF_044337415.1 Luteitalea sp. | reverse complement strand
GACGGCGCGGCGCCCATCGTGCCGAAGTCCTCGCTCGTCTCGACGAGCCCGCGCCCGAAGAGGCCTTCCCAGTACCGGTTCACGACCACGCGTGCGGTGAGCGGGTTGTCGCGCTGCACCAGCCAGCGCGCCAGGCCGAGCCGGTTCGGCGGCAGGGCGTCGCTCATCGGCGGCAGCGACGAGGGCGTGTTGGCATACACCTTCTCGCCGGCCGACGTGAACGCCCCGCGCTCACGGAAGGGCGTCGCGGGTCGCTCGAACGACGGCTTCTCCTCCATGACCAGCGTGGTCGGCAGCTTCAGGTCGTCGAGCGCCTTCTTCAGCCGCGCGATCTCCTTGCGCTCCGCCGCCAGCAGCGGCGACTGCTCGCGGAACTGCGTCGAGAGGTCGCGGGCCTGCGAGGCCGTGCGCGCGGCCAGCGCGACGTCGAGGGCGGCCCGCGTGCGTGCGTTCACCGCCACCGCCAGGAGCGGGTCGGGCGTCGTGGTCGTCGAGAGCCGGAACCGGCCCAGGCCCTGGCCCAGGGTGCCGTCTTCGTGGCCGAGTTCGACGGTGATGACCGTGCCGCCGGGCTCGCCGAGCGGCGCCTTCGGCACGAGCACCAACTGGAACGGCACGCGCCAGCCGTCGCGCACCGCGTCCACCACCCACGCCGTGCCGAGCCGCGCGTACGCTTTCGACCCCTCGGCGGTGATGTCGATCAACTCGCCGCGCGACACGTTGCCGTCGCCCTTCACGGCCGTGAAGGCGACGCGCGTCCGCTTCGCCGGATCGGCCGCGGGCGCCGCGAACACCCGCACGTTGGTCAGCCGGAAGTGCCCGTATGGATCGCGGCCGGGCCCCTGCTTGGGCAATGACGGGTCGAGCAGCGCCTCGAGGCGGAGCCCGGTGATCCCCGTCGCCTCGGTGCGCGTCTCGATCGTGTAGGTGGTGCTCGGCGGATTGGCGCCGCTCGCCAGCACGCTGCCATCGTCGTGCACGGCGAGGGTCGCAGCGTTGGTCGCGCGGGCGTGGCTCGGCACGAGCGTCATCCACGTCCGTGTGGCGTCGCGCACCTCGGCTTCCCAGCGAGCCTGGGCGCTGGCGCGCTCCGGCGTGTCCTTCGCGAGCGCCTCCTCGGCGGACTTCAGTTGCGCGCGCAACGCCTTGCGCTGCGTGTCCTGCTCCGGCGTGGCGAGGTCGAGGACTCCCTCGAAGTACCGCGTGCCGTCGCCGAAGACCTCCGACCGATAGGCCGGGTTGGCGAAGAAGGCCATCAGCCGGAAGTAGTCCTTCTGGCTGAACGGGTCGTACTTGTGGTTGTGGCACTGCGCGCAGGCGAGCGTGCTCCCCAGCCACACGGTGGCGGTGGTGTTCACGCGGTCCACCTGCACCTCGTACAACGACTCGTCGGGGTCGACGCCGCCTTCCTCGTTGGTCATCGCGTTGCGGTGGAAGCCGCTCGCGATGCGCTGCGCGCGCGTGGCGCCGGGCAGCATGTCGCCGGCGATCTGCTCGACGGTGAACCGGTCGAACGGCATGTCGGCGTTGAAGGCGTCGATCACCCAGTCGCGGTACGGCCACATCGAGCGCAGGCGGTCCTTCTCGTGGCCGTTGCTGTCGGCGTACCGCGCCAGGTCGAGCCAGAGGCGCGCCCAGCGCTCGCCGAAGTGCGGCGAGGCGAGCAGGCGATCGACGACGCGCTCGTAGGCGTCGGGGCGGGTGTCGGCGAGGAAGGCGTCGAGCTCGGCGAGGGTCGGCGGCAGCCCGGTCAGGTCGAGCGACACGCGCCGCAGCAGGACCTCCTTCGAGGCCTCGTGCGAGGGCAGCAGCTTCTCGGCGTCGAGCCTGGCCAGCACGAAGCGGTCGACCGGCGTGCGCGCCCAGGCCTCCTGCGACACGGCGGGCAGCGGGGCCTTCTTCGGGGCGACGTAGGCCCAGTGCTCCTCGATGGTCTGCGCGGTCGGCGTCGCCGGGCCGGCAGGCCACGTCGCGCCCTGATCGATCCACGCGCGGATGAGGGCCGTCTGCTCGGGCGTGAGCGGGTCCTCGTCGAGCGGCATGCGGTCCTCGCCGCCCTCGCCGAGGATGCGCTGCAGGAGGTAGCTCTTCGCGCTGTCGCCGGGCACGAGCAGCGGACCGGTGGCGCCACCCTTCAGCGCCAGGTCACGGACGTGCAGGCGGAGCTTGCCGCGCCCCTTCTTCTCGCCGTGGCATTCGTAGCACTGCTCACGCAGCAGCGGCTCGATCTGCGTGGCGAAATCGATCGTGGCGGCTGGTTGGGCTGACTGCACCACGTCGGTGCCCAGCCATGCCGTCCCGAGCAGCGCGGCAGACACGAGGGCTGCACCCGGCAGCCAGCGGAGGCGAGTGGAGGTGGGCATCGGGATCGACAAGATCATACTGCTGCCGGGAAGCGGGGCCAGGGGCTGGGGGCTCGAAAACTCCCGACAACGGCGGATGCCGCTGGGGGCTCGACAAACTCCTCGGCTCCTGTGTGCTCCCGAGCTCCGAGCGCCAAGCTCCGATGGTGCGCTGAGCCCTGGGCCTGCCCTATCCCTTCGTCACCGTCTCGTCCAGGTTCAGCAGCACGTTGCCGACCATCGTCCAGGCGGCCAGGTCCAGCTCGTCGGCCGTCGGGCGGGTGCCGGGTTTCAGGCCGAGCGCCTCGAGGGCCTCGGCCGGGGCCTTGGCGTACCGGTCGCGGGCCT
>NZ_JBIINP010000386.1:0-2701 GCF_044337415.1 Luteitalea sp. | reverse complement strand
GCCTTGCGCGACCGCACGCCCACCGGCGGCAGCGCCTTCCAGTT
This sequence comes from Luteitalea sp., assembly GCF_044337415.1. Lineage (GTDB taxonomy): Bacteria > Acidobacteriota > Vicinamibacteria > Vicinamibacterales > Vicinamibacteraceae > Luteitalea. Next base: position 2,657 of record NZ_JBIINP010000386.1, on the reverse strand, counting down.
CGGGATGGTCGAGCCGAACGCCGCATCGCGCGCCAGGTACGACGTCTGCTCGTGGTCGGCCATGTAGTCGACCGGCGGGTGCGTGATCAGCACGTCGGGTCGCACGTCGCGCAGCAGGCCCGTCACGATGCGCTTCTGGCGCGGGTCGTGCGCAATCGTGAGGTCCTTGATGCCGAGGCACGTGTAGCCGGCGCCGAGCAGCGCCGCCGAGGCCGCCGCCTCCTTGCGCCGCACACGGGAGATTGCCGCAGCCGACAGCGTCGACGATCCGAGGTCGCCCGCCGTCATGGTGGCCAGGTGGACGTCCCACCCGGCCTCCTTGAGCAGGATCAGCGTCCCGGCGCAGGTGATCTCGATGTCGTCGGGATGCGCCATGAGCGCGAGGACGCGTGGCATGGCGGTTACGCGAGCTCCGACAGCTTGACCGTGCGGCCCAGCGCGATCGAGAGGTCGGCCGCGTACGCCACGCGGTGACTCTCCAGCGCCGTATCGAAGTCGGTCAGCGGCATCGTCGTCCCCGCCGCGGTGGCGTCGACGAAGGCCTGGAACTGCGGCTGGTAGGGGTGATCGCTGACGTCGCCCGAGTCGATCGGGTGCGTGGCCAGCTCCGACCACTTCGTCTTGATCATCCCCGGCAGCTTGGTGGTGTGCAGCTTCGTGTCGAGGAGCGTGCCGTGGCTGCCGACCAGGTGCGAGTGGAAGTAGTAGGGCTGCAGGCAGTCGATGCAGGAGGTGACCTTGCCGACGCGGCCGTCGGCGAACTTCAGCAGGCTGACCGTCGTGGTCGGGTACTCGTAGGGCGTGAAGTACTCGCTCGTGGAGGTCGTACCGAGCGCGGTGACCTCGGCGACCGGGGCCTGCATCAGCATCAGGAGGATGTCCATGGCGTGGCAGCCCGCGGTGAGCAGGCTCGACGCGCCCATGTCCTTCTTGATGTTCCAGGGGTACTGCCCGTACCAGGGGCCGATGCCGTGGAAGTAGTCCACCTCGCCGTAGTGGAGGTGCCCGAGCAGGCCCTGCTCGACGATCGACCGCGTGAGCGTGAACTGCGCGCTGTAGCGGACCTCGAAGCACACCATGGCCTTGACGCCGTTGGCGCGGATGGCGTCGCGCACGCGCACGGCGTCCTCCCACGACAGCGCGATGGGCTTCTCGATGATCAGGTGCTTGCCGGCGTTGGCGGCGGCGATGGCCTGATCCGCGTGGTACGGGTGCGGCGTGCAGATGTCGATGGCGTCGATGTCGGGGTCGGCCAGCATCTGCTGGTAGTCGGTGTAGGCCTTGAGCGGCAGCCCGTACTGGGCCTGCAGCGCGGCCGGGTCGAGGCTGCGGCGAGAGCACACGGCGGTGACCGCGGCACCCTTCACGTGCTTGAACGTCTCGATGTGCGCGCCGGCCACCCAGCCGAGGCCGACAATCCCGATTCTCATCTCACTCATGGTGCAAACGCTCCGATGCGACCGCAGGCCCCGGCCTGCGCGCGCTAAGCCTATATCAGGACGGGCACCACGCCGGAGGTCAGGATGCGCGGAAGCGGGTCAACAGGTCGCGGGCGGCGGCGAAGGCGGTGGTGCGGCCCTCGGCGACGGCCGATTCGAGCGGAGGCAGGCCCGCGGCGACATCCGGATGCGCGCGGAAGGCCGTCTCGAGGCCCGTCGCGACGAGTTCGCGCATCCACGCCAGGGCCTGCTGGCTGCGGCGCCGGGCGAACGACCCGTTGGCCTCGAGGTGGGCGTGGTGGGCGATGACGACGTCCCACAGCTCGGCGATGCCCTCGCCCGCCAGTGCCGAGCACGTGAGCACGGGAGGCACCCAGCCGTCGGCCGGGGCGGGGAACAGGTGCAGGGCGGCGCGGTACTCGCCGCGCGCCCGATCGGCACGCGCCCGCATGTCGCCGTCGGCCTTGTTGATGGCGATGGCGTCGACCATCTCGATGATGCCGCGCTTGATGCCCTGCAGTTCGTCGCCGGCGCCCGGCAGCATCAACAGCAGGAAGAAGTCGGTCATCGACCTGACGGCCGTCTCCGACTGCCCCACGCCGACCGTCTCCACCAGGATCGTGCCGAAGCCGGCCGCCTCGCAGAGGAGGATGGTCTCGCGAGTGCGGCGAGCCACGCCGCCCAGGAAGCCACGCGCCGGCGAGGGCCGGATGTAGGCGGCGGGCTCGAGCGCCAGCCGCTCCATGCGCGTCTTGTCGCCCAGGATGCTGCCGCCCGAGAGCGGGCTCGAGGGATCGACGCTGAGCACCGCCACTCGCTGGCCGCGCTCCTTGACCAGGTGCATGCCGAGCGCGTCGATGAACGTGCTCTTGCCGACGCCGGGCACGCCGGTGATGCCGACGCGCTGCGATCGCCCCGCATGCGGCAACAGCGCGTCGAGCACCGCCGCGGCAGCCGCCGCGTCGTCGGCCCGCTCGCTCTCGACGAGGGTGATGGCCCGGGCCAGCACGGCGCGATCGCCGGCGAGCACGCCCTCCACGTAGGCGTCGATCGCGAGCCGCCCGCCCGGCGCCTTCGGGGACCTCATGCCGTGTGGGTCTGCTCCAGCGCGACGATGATCTGCTGGGCGCAGAGCGGAATCACGCTGCCGGGGCCGAACACCGCGGTCACGCCGCCCTGCCGCAGCCACTCGTGGTCCTTGGGCGGAATGACGCCGCC
>NZ_JBIINP010000035.1:0-33195 GCF_044337415.1 Luteitalea sp. | reverse complement strand
CGCTACCTGGGCACGCACGTCGGCGTCATCGGCGGGCACGAGGCCTATCGCGGCACGTGGTTCGGGGAAGGCGAAGTGAAGGTGTTCCTCGACGGCGACACCACGCTGCCGACGCTCGTCGGCACGGGCACCGAGGACTACATCGGCACGGGCTGGGGACAGGGCACGTACCGTGGCCGGTACCACGGCTCGCTCGTGTCTGACGAGAAAGCCGATCTCTACGCGTTCTACCGGTACCACCTCGACGACCCGGTGTTCTTCCACCGCGACTGCCGGGTGACGATCCAGCAGATGGGCAATGCGCCGACCGCGAAGATCAAGGCGATGCAGGCCGCCGGCGCGCCCGTCGTGCCGGTGCTGGTGCTGGACCTGAAGGGCGAGCCGGTGATGGACATCCGGAAGACGCCGCCCGACGTCCACCTCCTGCTCGACGCGCAGGGCTTGCCGGCCTTCGACGACCCGCGGCATCCGCAGGGCGGGGTCAACTACTACCGCTCGGACGATGTGTCGGCGACCGCGTACTTCTACCTGGATAGGCCGGTGAACGGCCTGCCGCCCCTCGCGCCCGCCGCCGCCCGCGTCGACGGCATGCGCGAACGGGTGTGGGCGGGAAGGCAGTGAAGGAACAGGCGACGGGCTACAGGCCGCAGGCTGCCTGTAGCCTGTAGCCTGCTCTACCTAGAGCAAGAACCCCGCGATCGTCGCGGTGACGAAGTTGGCCAGCGTGCCGGCGAGCATCGCGCGGAAGCCGAGGCGGGCCAGGTCGCTGCGGCGGCTCGGGGCGAGCGCGCCGATGCCGCCGACCTGCATGCCGATCGACGCGAAGTTGGCAAAGCCGCACAGCGCGAAGGTGGCGATGGTGAACGAGCGCGGGTCGAGCGTCGCCTTCATCGGGCCGAGCTGCGAGTAGGCCACGAACTCGTTGAGCACCATGCGGGTGCCGAGCAGGTTACCGATCACCGGCGCGTCCTGCCAGGGCACGCCCATGCTCCAGGCGATGGGGGCGAACACCCAGCCGAAGATCTGCTGCAGGCTCAGCCCGGCCAGGCCGAGGATGGCGTTGAGCAGCGCGATGAGGGCCAGGAACGAGATCAGCATCGCGCCGACGTTGAGCGCGAGCATCAGGCCTTCCGACGTGCCGCGCCCGGCGGCGTCGATGATGTTGACGTCGGTCTTGTCGTGCTTCAGCGTCACGGCGCCCATCGTCTCTGGCACCTCGGTCTCGGGCACGAAGATCTTGGCCATCATCAGCGTGCCTGGCGCGGTCATGATCACGGCGGTGAGCAGGTGCTGCGCCTCGATGCCGAAGAGCACGTAGGCGGCCATGATGCCGCCGGAGATGTGCGCCATGCCGGAGGTCATCACGGTCATGAGCTCGGACTGCGTCATCTTGGCGATGAACGGCCGGATGGTGAGCGGGGCCTCGGTCTGGCCCATGAAGATGCTCGCGGCGACGTTGAGCGTCTCGGCGCCGCTGGCCTTCATCACGAAGCGCATGCCAACGGCGAAGGCGCGCACCACCAGCTGCATCACGCCCAGGTAGTAGAGGATCGCGAAGAGCGACGCGATGAAGATGATGGTGGGCAGCACCTGGAACGCGAACAGCACCGAGTACTGGGCGCCTTCCGGCCCGAGCGCGGCCGTCATGATCCGCGGCCACACGTCCTTGTTGCCGAGCGGCCCGAACACGAAGCCCGCGCCGACGTTGCCGAAGTCGAGCAGCCAGTTGATGCCGCGCCCCGCCGCGGCGAAGGCATCGCGCCCCGGTGTGGTGCGCAACACGATCAGCGCGATGACGATCTGGAGGCCGAGGCCCCAGGCGACGGTCTTGCGGTCGATGGCCGACCGGTCGCTCGACCAGGCAAACGCGATGGCCAGCAGCACGCAGAGGCCGGTGAGCGACTGCACCTTCGGCGCGTTGGCGAGATAGGCGATGGCGGCGGCGATGGCGGCGCCGCCGAGCAGCGCGCCGAGGACGAGGAGGTCCGCCTGGCGCCAGGGAGCGCGGGCGGGAGCCTTGCCGGGAGCGTGGGTCACAGGGCGGGAGTATACCTACGAAGAGCCCAGCTTGCCTGTGTCGGGGCCGCGGACCGGACGTGGCGTCCGGCCCGCGGTGGACCCGGAGGTGCGGCTACGGCACGGTGGTGAAGTTCAGGCTGCTCGCGCCGCCGGAAATCGAGTTCCAGAGCTCGTCGAACACGTTGACCGCGTTGTTGACGTTCACCGTGTACGCCATGCTGCCAGCGAGGCCGCCGACGGGGGTGAGCGTCACGGTGCGGCCGTCGGCCGACAGGGTGAACGTGGTGTTCACACGTGTCGTGCCCTGCCGGAGCTGGACGCCGCCCGTGTAGATCGACGTCCATGACACCGGGCGGGAGAACGTCACCCCAATTGCCGTGTCGCGCGCGACGCCCGCCACGGTCTGGCCATTGGTCAGCTGCGTCTCGACATCCCCGACCATCGCCGTCGTCCGCTGCAACGAGCCGCCACCGGACGTCACCGCGTTGTCTCCCGTGCGGAAGGAGAAGACCGCGGGCGAGGTCACCGCAACACCGGACAGTGACCTGATGATGCCGCTCGACACCGTGTACGTGGTGTTGGGGGCGAGTACCCGGTCGGGCATCACCCGCACCACGCGACCCGCCGGGATACCCGTCCACGTGTTGACGAACGTCCATGTCGTCGGCACCACACCCTCGGGCCCGGTCAGGCGCACGTCATCGAGTGACGTTGGCTCGATCTCGGTGTCGAACACGAACTCGATCACGGTGTTCCTCGCGCTGCCGATGGCTCCTGCCTGCGGCGACGTCCCGACAACCGCGGGCGCCGTCAGTGCCGACGGTGCGGCGACCAGGTACTGGGTGGAACTCTCCCGCACGTTGCCGCTCAGGTCCGTGACGACCGCCGTGGGGGTCACGGCCTCGCCAGCCGTCAGCGGCACCGCGAACGCCAGCGTGACCACCCGGCCATCCGGGCTCAGGGTTGCCGTACCGCCCTCGTTGCGATTGCGGCTGTTGTTCCACATGTACACGTTGCGGCTCAGGGACCCCGGGTCGATGGGTTCGTCGTACTGCCACGCGAAGGTCGTGCGGTTGGTGGTGAGCTGGCCCGGTTCGGCGCTCCTGCGAACGATGACAGGAGCCGTGTAGTCCGTGCCGTTGCCCGTCGTGAACGACCACTCGCTCGGCGCGACGGCCAAGCCACTCGGATCGGTCACCGCCCCGCTAACGCCAACCGTAATCGTCGCGTTCCCGGGCAGCGGCCGCTGCGGCGTCACCGTCACTGTCGTGGGAGCGGTGGACGACGAGGAGAACGACAGCGTGAACGGCAGTGGTTCCCCGTTGGACGACAGTGACAGGTTGCCGCGCGTCAGGGTCGCCTCCGCCATCCGCTCGCTGAACAGCAGCTTGATGGGTGCGTTCAGCCCCACACCAGTGATGCCGCTCGCCGGCGACGCGGCAGTCAGGCTGGGGGGCACCGTGTCAATCGCGGTGCCCGTCCAGAAGGTGCGGCTCGAGGAGGACGACAGAGGCACATCTGCCGCGCTCCGCACGCCGGTGGTCACCCAGACCGTGCCGCACCCGTTGGCTGCCCACGGGGTCGTCGGCACCAGCCTGACCGAGAGCAGGTCCATCGCCACCACGATCGACGTGGGGTGCACTACGCCGCTGCAGTTGCGGACGTACACGTTCGATGACGTTGCCGTGAGCGGGTCGATGGGCGCCGTGAACCTCACGTCCACTACGGCGTTGAGCGAAACATTGCTCTCGCCGCTCGACGGCGTCGTCGCCGCGATGCCGAAGATCGGCGTCGATGCGACGTAGAACAGTTCGTCGAACTTCGAGAACGGGTTACCGGCTACGTCTGTGGCTCCGATCAGAAACACCTCGACCAGCGCCCCTGCCCCGAAGGGCCGCGATGGCGTGAACACGACCGAGTACCCGTCGTCGTCCACCGACACGATCCCGTCGACGAGCACGCCGTTCTCAGACACCGTCAGTCCGCCGTTCAGCGATGCGACGCTGACGGGCGCGCTCGTGAAGAGCGTGATCGGCACGCTGGCCTCTACGCCGCTCGTCCCAATTGCCGGACGCATCTGGCGGACCGATGGCGTGGCCGTGAGGCGCGGCGGCAGCGTGGTGAACTGCGCCTGGAACGGCTGCGCGAGTGCGTTGCCGGCCAGGTCGGTGACGCCCGTGCCTACGACCACCGTGAACGTGCGGCCATAGGGCAGCGGCGGGCTCGAGAGAGTGACGATGCGGGAGTCCTCCGATCGGCTGACCTGCACGCTGCTCCTCAGCGTACCAGCATCGAACAGCGCGAAGTGCTGGTTGCTGATGGAGGCGTTGCTCAGCGGCTCCGAGAAGACGATGGAGATCGTCCGCTGCGGACCCACACCGGTCGCGCCGTCCTCCGGCGTGATGGCCACCACCGTCGGGGGCGTGGTGTCCTGACCACTCTCCGTCGTGAAGGAGAAGCTCCTCCCGCTGTACGACGCCCCACCAGGGTCCCTGACCGCCCCGTAGTAGCTGACCCAGGCGCTCATGGACTGCCCGGCAGGCATCGGCTGGCTCGGCGTGAACGTGAGCGTCGTGCCGCCGGCATCGAGGCTCAGGGTGCCTGGCACGAAGACATTGGACGTGTTGGCGACCACCCTCAGTGTCTCCGGCGTGACCGAGGTCGGTGCCACGCCGCGGCTGAACGCGACGACCACCGGGGCCGTGCGGGACACTCCGGCGGCGCCCGACGCCGGAGAGAGCAGCGTGATCGTCCCCGTGCCGACCTGGGCCGCCGAACCCGTGGTGAAGGTGCTGCTGAAGCTCGCCACCAGGTTGCCATCGATGTCGCCGAGGCCGGAGACGGTCACCAGGTAGGCCGTCGAGGACTGCAGCGGCACTGACGGGCTGAAGGTGAGCGTCAGGCCATCGGACGCCAGGACAGCCGTGCCAGCCACCGACGGGCTGAGCTGCAGGCTCGCCGCGGAGAACGTCGTGGGGTCGATACGGTCCGAGAACCGCACCGTCACCGGCGCGTTGAGCGGGATCGCCGTGGCGCCGTTGGAGGGACTCACCGAGGTCACCACGACGGGATCGGTGTCCACGGCGCCGCCCGTGTAGAAGCTGGCGCAATGTGAACTCGGCAGCACGTTGCCGGCCAGGTCCACACGCGCCGGCGGGCAGGCCGTATAGGTCGACCACGGGTCGAGGTCGCCCGGGTAGGTCAGCGTGATGGTGCGCTGGTCGGCGCTGAACACGAAGGCGACACCGCGAACGTTCGTCGTCTGGGCGTTGGCCAGGTAACCTCCCGTCGCGCGAATCCTGTCGAGCGGCTCGCCGTACACCCAGCGGATCACGGGCCGCGTGCCCGTGTACGCACCTGGCGTCGGTACCTGGCTCACGAGCGCCGGCGCCACGAGGTCGAGGCTGGGCCCGGTGGTGAAGCTGCTGACCACCGGGGACGCCATCGCCACGCCCGCGGTGTCGCGCACGCCGGCCACCCGCACCGTATACGCCGTGTTGGCGCGGAGTGGCGCCGCGGGTCGCAGCACCACTTCCGTGTTGCCCGCCTCGAGCACGCGAGTGATGCCGACAGGCGCGCCTCCGGCCTCGAGGGTGACGCCCGTCACGCTTGACGGCGCGACCGCCCTGTCGAAACGGACCTCCGGAATGGCATTGGTCGGCACGCTCGTGAAGGCGGATGGCGGGCTGACCATGAGCACAGTCGGGCCGCTCACCGGGGTGCGGAGGGCCGTGGTGAACGAGGTGCTCACCGTCTGCACGCTGTTCCCGGACAGGTCGACGAGGCTGTTCACGAACCACGTGAAGGTGCGGTTCACGGCAAGCAGCGTGGTCGGCGACACGGTGACCGACCGGAGGTCACTGCTCACCGAGACCGTCGCCGGAACCACGACACTGGTGAGCGTGTCACGAAGGTACGCCACCGCCGCGGACACCGTGCGCGCATCGATCGGCCGATCGTAGGTGACCGTGAACACGCTGGTGACTGGCACACCGACGTCGCTGCTCGACACGTTCTGCGTGGCGACCCTCGCTCCCACGAAGATGGGGCCGGGCGCCGTCGTGAACCGGACCGTCATGGGAACGGCCGCGTTGAGTGCCCTGTCGGTGATGGCCGAGGTGACGCCGACCACGATCTCCGTCGAGGCCGGAAGCACGTCCTCGGGCGTGAGCGTGACCACCGTCGTCCCGCTAGCCTCGTCCCTCCAGGTCATCACGTACGGCAGATCCTCGCCCCCGGCCTTGAGCGTCAGGCTCTGCGACGTCAGGCTGGCGATCGCAACCGCATCGTCGAACCTCAGCTCGATCGCAGCGTTCACGCCGATCTCCGATGCGCCGTCGACGGGCCTGACACTGGCCACCCGCGGGGCCGTCAGGTCGGCGCCAGGCCCGGTGGTGAACTGGAACTGGCTGCTGCTGGTCGCGCGGCCGTCCACGTCGACCAACTGCGCCGTCGTGTACAAATTGGCGCAGGCATTGGCCGCGAGCGGCGCCGACGGCACCAGTCGAAGCACGGTGTTGCCCAGCAGCAGCTGCCGGGAGGACTGCAGCGTCGTACCGGTGCAGGAACTCAGGTAGAAGCTTGTCGCCGTCACGCTCGACGGGTTCATCGCCTTGCTGAACTGCACGTCGATTGCGGTGTTGGTCGGTACGCCCGACTGACTCCACGCCGGCCACCGGTTCGAGATGACCGGATTGCTGCCGGCCAGCGCCGTGCGCACGGTAAAGCTTCTCTCGTCCCGCATCAGGGCGTTGCCGTACTCGTCCGAGGCGTCGCTGGTGAACCACGCCTGAACGAACGAGCCAGCCTGGAGCGGGGCCGACGGCCGGAAGGTCACCACCGTGTTGCCCGCCGACAGCGACGTCGTCCCCGTGATGAGCACGCCGTCCTGCGCCACATAGAGGGCGCCGGGCACCGTATCGGGGTCCACGGGCTGATCCAGCATGAACACGAGTGGGCGCTCCGGCTCCACTCCGCTCGCTCCTGACCCGGGCCGGAAGGCACGGACCTGCGGCCGCGAGGTCACCGGGCGTTCAGCGACCAGGAAGGCGCTGTACACCTGCTCCGGGAGCGGGTTGCCCGCCAGGTCGGTGACGTTGGGCGACACGACCACCGTGTACGGCATGCCGTACTCCAGTGTCAGGCCGGAGAAGGTCACGGCTCGGTTGTCTGTCGAGATGCCGACGCTGGACGAGACCCGCGTCGAGCCCGCATAGAGCGCCACGTTGGCGCTCGAGAGCGTGGAGCGCTTCATGGGCTCAGAGAACGTCACCGTGATCGGGTTGTTCGGCCCGATATCTGTCGCGCCTTCCGCGGGCGTGACGGCGATCACGCTCGGGGCGGTCGTGTCACTCTCCGCACCAGCCGTCGTGAACGCCGTCGACTGGGGGCCGTTGAACCTGTTCCCTGACCAGTCGTGCATGAAGTACGTGCAGCAGATGCCGGTATACAGGTTGAATGTCCGACCGGCCTCCAGCGGAGCCACCGGCGTGACCGTGAGCACGCGCAGGTCGGCACTGAGGCTGTAGTTCACCGACACCCGGCGTGCCTCGTTGTTCTCGGAGAGGTAGACCGCATCCGATGTGACCGTCGACGGCTCGACCGGCTTGCTGAACGTGACCGTGAAGGCGGCAGTGACGGGCACTGTGCCAGCGGAAGGGCTCACGCTGTACGTCCCGTTGGCGGTGTCTGGCGTCGTGCTGGCCGCGGTCGTGAACGACCACGTGACCGGCGTCCCAGCATTGCCGTTCACATCGCGCAGGTTTTCAACAGTCACGGTGTACGTCGTCGACGGCAGGAGCGGTGCACTCGGCGTGAAGGTGAACCGCCGCTGCTCGTCTGAGGACACCAGTGTCCCCGCCACGGCAGGCTGAACCGTGACCCTGGGGCCGCTGGTCCGGTCGAGCGTATCGGTCGAGCCGAAGGCAATCCTGGCGCTGACGGGCACACCAGTCGCATCTGTGGCTGGCGAGCGAGACCCCAGCGAGGGACCCGCGACATCCGGGTCGCCCACCAACACCGAGAAGCTGTGCGCCGCCACCCGATCGACGCGGTCGTAGCCGCGAATGACGGCCGTATACCGCGTACCCCTCTCGAGGTCGTCTGGCACGGTAAGGGTCACGGTGCGCCTGTCGGCCGAGAGCGCGATCTCGGCTCCCATGACGGTCGTGCCCGTAGCCGATCGCGTCAGGTACGCATTCGAGGCATCGACGCGCAGGGGGTTCAGCGGTTCATCGAACACCGCCCTGAACACCGGACGGGGGCCGACACGCTCATCCTCGAAGGGAGTCCGCGAGACGATGACCGGCCAGGTGTTGTCAGGCCCGGCCGCGGTGGTGAAGTTGAAGCTGGCAGGGTTCGCCAGTGGCAGCCCGACGAGCCCCTCGAGCGCCGCCGTGTAGCTCACGGTGTAGGTGGTGTTCGGCGCCAGCGCGGCCGCTGGCGTGAATGTCACCTGCCGGTAGTCCGACGTGTACCCGAACGTGCCGGGCACCACGCTGCCGCCGCCAGTCACGGTCACCCCGATCGGCACGGTCGTGCTGCTGACAGGCTTGCTGAAGCCGAGCACGACACGCGCGTTCGTACCAACACCCACGGCGTCCGGAGCGATGTTCGACGCCGTGAACGAAGGGCCACTCTCGTCAGTGGCGAAGCCGGTCGTGAAGTCGTAGGCCCAGGACGCGACGGCATTCCCCGAGGCATCCCTGATGCCTGTCAACGTCCCGCTGCGCCCGACGTTCACGCACACGCGATACACGCGGGCGACGGCTAGCACCGCCGTCGGCGTGACGGTGACGATCCGGCCCGAGGGATCCACCTCGACCTGCGCGGGCACGCGGCCTGATGGGCTCGTACTGCAGTACTGCACGTTCGAGTCGTAGAGGTTGATGTTCTCGGCATTCACCGAGGCGCGATCCAGCGGCGCGCTGAACTCGACTACGGCCGTCGCATTGAGTGGCACGCCCGTCGCGTTCGACGCTGGCGTGACCGCCACCACCGTCGCCGCGGTCGTCGTCGACGTCTGCACGGTGAAGCCCGCCAGCACGTTGAACACCTCGCCGCCGGTCTCGACCGTGATGTCGCGCGGCCCGAGCGTGGCGCCGCTGGCGATCACGAGGCTGGCCGTCGCCTGGGTGGCGCTGCTCACCGACAGGGTGCCGAAGGCGCCCGCCGCGGCGCCGTTGACGGCCACGCCGTCGCCAAACCTGGCCCGCGTGACGCCGCCCTGGAAGTTGGTGAACTGGCCCGTGATCGTGACGTTGACCGTCGAGTTCGGCACGCCGATGTTGGGATTGATGACGGTGATGCGGGGAACGCCCTGCTGCACGGTGAACGCAGCCGACAGCGATACCACCTCGGTGCCAGTCGTCACCGTCACCGTGCGCGCCCCTGGCGTCGAGCCCTGCGCCACCGTGACGCTGACCTGCACCTGCGTCGGGCCGTTGACGGTCACCGCACCCGTGGTGAGACCGCTGCCGCTGAACGAGACCACCGACGACGAGGAGAAGTTGGTGAACCGGCCGGTGATCGTGATCACCTGCGTGGAGCCCTGGTCGCCCGTCGACGGCGACACCGTCAGCAACTCGGGCTGCCCCGCGGTGACGGCGAACGTGTAACCCGACGTGTTCACCGGCTGGCCGCCGCTGGTGAGCGACACCGCACGCGTGGACACAGTGGCTGCCGGCTGCACCGTGATCGACGCCGACAGCTGCGTGTCGGAGATCACGGTGACGCCGTTGACGGTGACGCCAGCGCCGAGCGAGAGGGTCGGGGCGCCGGAGGTGAACGATGTGTAGAGCGCGCTGACCTGCACGGTGAGCGTCTGGCCCTGCCGCGCCGACGTCGGCGTGATCGCCGTGAGCACCGGGTCACCGGCGCGGACCTCGAACACGCCCACCAGTTCCGCCACCTGCCCGCCGGTCGTCACCCGCGCCGTGCGCAGCCCGAGCGGCGCTGCCGGCGCAACGTTGACCGTGGCCACCACCTGCGTGGCGCTGATGCGCTGCAGGTTGGTGACCGAGACGCCGGTGCCGAGATCGACCACCGACGAGGACTGGAAGTGCGTGTCGATGCCGAAGATCGTGACCTGCACGCCATTGGTGTTCTGCTTCACGGTCTGCGGGCTCAGCGACGTGAGCCGGGCCGGGCCGGCGGCTACCGTGAACTTCTGCACGCCGGTAGCGACCTGTGCGCCGGTCGTCGCCGTGACGTCACGCGTGGACCGCGTCGCGGTCGGCGACACCGTGACCGTCATCCGGGCCTCGACGCCGCTCACGATGGTCGGCGTCCCCACCGTCACGCCCGCGCCTCCGAAATTGAAGACGGTCTGCGCGGTGAACGCCGTGTTCTGGCCAATCACGGTCACCTGACCGCTCGCACCCTGCGCCAGCGACGTCGGCGTCACGAACTGGATCGTCGGCGTCGTGAAGATCACCGTGAAGCCGTTGGCCAACGTCGCCGTCTCGCCCTGGGTGGTCATGGCGATGCTGCGTAGCCCGGGTGAGGCTCCGGCAGCCACCGTGACGTTCACCGTCGCGACCGTCGGACTGGTCACCGACACGCTGTTCACGGCGATTCCAGCGCCGAAGCTCGCCACCGTGGCGCCCTGCGTGAAGTGCGTGTTCACGCCCGTCACCGTCACGTTCAGCGTGGTCCCCTGGCCTGAACTGGCAGGCGCCACCTGCGTGATGGCCGCCGGTCCCGCCGCGACGACGAATCCGCCGGGTAGCGAGAGCGCCTGACCGGCCGTGGTCACGCGGATCGTCCTGCCGCCGGGCGCGGCGAACCAGCCAACCGCGACCTGCGCCGTGATCGAGGTCGGGCTGGTCACCGTGGCCGAGGTCACCGTCACGTCCCCGCCGTCGATCGCGACGGTCGTCTGGCCCTGCGCCCACTGCGTGAACTGGCCGAGGATGGCCAGCGTCACCGTCTGCTGCTGCAGGCCGGCCGTCGGTGCGGACGACAGCACCAGGGGCGTGCCCTCCTGCACCACGAACGCGTTGCCGAGCGAGGCCACCTCGCCGCCCGTGGTCGCGGTGACCGTACGGCTACCGAGTGTGGCAAGCGGCGCCAGTTCGATCTCCACGGTGGCCTGCGTCGGGCTCGAGACCGAGCGCGACAGCTCGGTGATGCCGCTGCCGAAGCCGAACCTCGTCGACGAACTCCAGTTGGTGTTGCGACCCGTAACCGCCACCGTGATGCGGGCGTTCTGCCGGGCCGTGTTCGGCGACACCGACACGACCTCGGCGGCGCTGGGCGTCACGCTGAAGGCCAGGCTCCGGCTGACGCTCACGCCGTCGGTCGTCGCGGTGACCGTCCGGCCCCCCAACGATGCCAGCAGGTCGATCGCCACGCGCACCTGCGCCGCGTTGGGTCCGAGGATCTCGATCGCCTCGACCGCAACCCCGGGTCCGAAGTCGAACGTCGTGCCGGCCCCGAACTGCACGTGCTGGCCGAGGACGGTCAGCGTGCGCGTCGTGCCCTGCATGCCGCTCGAGGGATCGACCACGGTGAGCTGCGGCTGCTCCTGGACCACCGCGAACTGCGACTGCACGAGCTCGGTGCCGGTCTGAATGTCCACCTGGTGAGACTGGAACGGCGCGGCGCCGCTGATCGTGAGGTTGGCCACGGCCGTGGTCGGGCTGAGCACCTGGAAGCTGTTGATGGCGATCCCCGACAGACCCGGGTCGCCGATCTGCAGCGTGGACGAGGTGTTCCAGTTGGTGAAGCGACCGATGAACGCCACATCGACGGTCTGCCCGCGCAGTGCGCTCGGCGGCGTGATGTACAGCGACGGCGCAGGCGGCGCGTTGGACACGACCGAGAACGACCCGGTGAGCGTCTGCAGCCCGTTGCGCACCACCACCGTGCGGGGACCGAGGCCAGCCGCCGGCGCGATGTCGAGCACGGCGGTGATGCTGGTGTTGCTGTTGACCGTGTAGTCGAGCACGGTCACGCCCGGGCCGAAGTCGATCGCGGGACTGCCGGTGAGCCACTCGGTGTAGAGCCCACGCACCTCGACGTTGACGCCGGTCTCACCGACCTTCGCGCTGCCTGGCTGCACCGAAGCGATGGCCGGGATGCCGCCGGTGACGACGAAGGCGGCGGGGTTCACGAGCGTCTGCGTGCCGGTCGTGACGAACACCGAGCGCCCCCCGAGATCGGCAGAGGGCGCGAGCGTGACACCCACGCGCAGCTCGGTCGGACTCGTGACGAGCACGTAGTCGACCGTGACGTCCCTACCGACGCCGGTCATCGAGAACTGCGTGACACCGCTGGTCCAGGCCGTGCCCTGGCCGGTGACCACGATCTCCATCTGCTGGCCCTGGTTGCCGTTGTCGGGCGCGACCCGCGTGATCACCGCGCCCTGCGACGTGACGGTGAACAGCGCCCCCGACACGATCTGCCCGCCCGTGGTCACGGTGACCAGGCGCCCCCCGACGGCGGCCTGCGCCGCGATGTCGATGGTGGCGTCAAGGGTCGTCGCGTCGATCACGGCGATGCCGTCCACCGTGATGCCTGCCCCAAAGTTGACCGTCGTCACCCCCTGGGCCCAGGCGGTGTTCTGGCCGAGCAGTCGCACCACGAGGTTCTGCTGCCCCTGCTGGCCTGACACGGGGTTGGCGACCGTGAGGGACGCCGTGGTCTGGCCCACCACGAAGCCGAGCGGCAACGACGCCGTCTCGCCGAGCGTGCGCATCGCCACCGTCCGGTAGCCGTTGGCCGCCTGCGACGACACGGCCAGCGACACGTTGGCCTGCGTGGGCGACACGACCTGCACGTTGCCCACGTTCACGCCGGGACCGAAGTCCGCAGTGGTCACACCGGCCGCGAAGTGCGTCGCCTGGCCGGTGACCACCACGTTGACGGTGCTGCCCTGCGTCGAGCTCGACGGGCTGACCGCGGTGATGGCGGCGATGCCGGGCGAGACACACAGCTGGTCGATCAGGCTCACCTGCTCCTGGCCGGTCGTGACGCTCACGGTGCGGCACGGCGCGAGGGGCGATGTGTAGGCCAGCGGATTGATCGTCACGCTGGCGACCGCGCTCACCGAGTCGATCACCGTGACGGCGTTGACCGTCACGTCGTCGCCGTAGTCCACGGTGGTGACGCCCTGCTGCCACGAGGTGAAGCGGCCGAGCAGCTGCACGTCGAACGTGGCGGCCTGCGCGCCGGTCAGCGGACTGGTGCTGAGCAACACCGGCGTGGCCTGCTGCACGTTGAGCGCCTGCGCCATCGACGCACTCTCACCGCCGGTGGTCATCACGACCTGACGGAAGCCGAGCGGGGCAGTCGACAGCACCGTGATCTGCGCGGTGGCGTGCGTCGGGTCGGCCACGGTCACCTGGTTGACGATGACCCCGGCGCCGAAGCTGGCGCGCGTGGCGCCCTGCAGCCAGTGCGTGCCCTCGCCCACCAACGCCACCTGCAGCGTCTGGCCCTGCGCGGCCGCCACTGCCGGATACGGCGCCACCGGGTCAGGCGCGCTGGCGCCCTTGGTGAACAGCACCCGCTGCACGCCAGGCTCGACGAAGAAGCTCGCGCCGGTCACCACCTCCTGGCCCGAGGGCGTGGGGGTGATCACGGAGACCGGATTGCGCCCGAGCGCCGCGGTCGGCGAGACCTGGATCACGGCCGTGGCGCGCGTCGGCGACTCCACGGTGAACTCGGCAACGGCCACCCCGGCGCCAAGAATCAGCGTGCTTTCTGGCCCGAACGTGGTCTGGCGGCCGAGGATGCTCACCGTTGCCGACTGCCCCTGCCGCGCGGACGAGGGCGACACCGACCTGATCGACGGGCTTTCGGGGCTTTCCACGAGGAAGCCGATCGTCAGCTGTTCGGCGCCCGTGTTGACGAACGCGGTGCGGTAGCCGGTCGCGGCGTTGGCGGCGATGGCAATCGTGGCGCGCACCTCCGTCGGGCTCACCACGATCACGTTGCTCACCGACACATCCGGGCCGAAACCGACCGTCGTGACGCCCGTCGCGAAGGTGGTGTGCAGGCCCGTGATGGTCACCGGCACTGTCGTCCCCGGCCGGGCGCGATCAGGACTGATGCGGGTGAGCGTCGCCGGCGTCGCCACGACACGGAAGGGCGCCGTAAGCACTTCCTGCCCGCCGTTCTGGCGCGGAGTGGTCACCGTCACGACGTGGCAGCCGCTCTGCGACACCGGCAGGCACGGGCCCGACAGCGCGTCCGGCTCGATCACGAACGTCGCCGTGGCCGACGTCGGCCCGGTCACGATCAGATCCTGGATACGGACGTCGGCACCGTCGATGGCGACGGTGGTGGCGCCCTGCGTGAAGTGGGTGAACTCCCCGATGAGGTTCACGGTCAACGTGGAGCCGACCATACCCGTGGACGGCCCCAGCGTAAGGCTCGGCGTCGACCGGTACACGCCGAACGTGCCCGCGACGCTTTCGCCACCGGTGATCAGCTGGAAGCCGACCTGCTGCGTGCAGCCGTTGGTGGGAATGGTGAAGACGAGTTCGGCGCTCGTCGGCCCAAGGACCGTCAAGCGGTTCACCGTCGGCAGCGCACACCACGGCGGCGTGACGAAGCGCGCGAAGGTGGTGTCCTGGTTCCAGTTCGTGTTCTCGCCCGTGAGGCGCACGGTCATCACCTCGCCCTGCGCCCCCACGGCCGGCTCGACACGGGTGATTGCCACCGGTCGTGGCTGCACCGAGAAGTCGAAGGCGAACTGCGAGCCGCCGCTCGTGAGGCCGCCCTGCCGCAGGCCGGTCGGCGCGAGCACCGCGATCGCGAGGTCGGCCGTCACCGTGGTGGCGTTGACGACCGTCAGGTTGGAGACCGTGATGCCGGGCCCGAGGCTCAGGGTCGGCGCCTGCGTGGTGAAGCTCGTGTTGGCGGCCGTGATCGTCAGGGTGACCGTGTCGCCCTGCGTCGCCTGTGCCGGCTGCACGCCGGTGATGTAGGGCGCCGTGGCCGACGGCGTCACCGTGAAGGCACCCGCGAGTGCGAGCGACTCACCGCCCGTCACCACGCGCGCGGTGCGCAGGCCAGGCACCGCCGTGCTGGTCACGGCCACCGTCGCCCGCACCTCCGTGGGCGAGACCACCGTGACGCTGCCGACGTTGATCCCGTCGCCCAGCGACACCGTGGTGGCGCCCTGCAGGAAGTGCGTGCCCGTGCCGGTGATCGTGACCACGAATGGCGTGGCGCCCTGCTCACCCGTCGACGGCGCGAGCGACGTGAGCGACGCCGCCGAGGCGCTCACGAGGAAGCCGGGCCCGGCGCCCACGGGCTGCAGCGTGGCGAACTGCCCGCCGGTGACCACGGTGACCGCTCGCCAGCCCGCATCGGCCGTGGGGCTCACCGTCACGTTGGCGATGGCGCGCGTCGGGCTCTGCACCTGCACGAACCCGTTCACCGCAATGCCGGGCCCGAAGTTCGCCGTGGTGCCCGGGGTGTCGCTGGTGGCCTGCGCGAAGGTCGTGTTGTCGCCCTCGATGACCACGTCGACCGTCTCGCCCTGCCGTGCTCCGACGGGCGCGATGGTGATGTAGGAGGGGTCGGGCGACGTCGAAACGACGAACGCGGCGGCGAGCGTGGCCGTCTCGGTGCCCCCGCCAGCGAGCGGTGTGGCAACCGAGGCCGTGCGGCCGCCCGGAAGGGCATCCGCAGCGATCGCCAGGTCGACGACCACGCTGTTGGCCGTCACGTTCCGCAGGTTCGAGACGGTGATGCCCGCCCCAAGGCTCACCACCGACGCCGGCGAGAAGTGCGTGTACCCGTTGCCCGTCACGACCACACCCGTCACGGTGGCGCCGGCCTGACCGGCGCCGGGAGACACGTTGGTGATGGCCGCCGGTGGGTCGGTGGTGGTGCCAGCGCCACTCAGTCGGACGTCGAGCCGACGCGTACTCCCCGGGTCGTTGATGCTGATGAGGCCGGCGCGCGAGCCAGTGGCCGTCGGCCTGAACACGACAGAGGCGACGCAGCTCGATCGCGCCGGGATCGTCCCGCCGCATGCCGTGGTCGCCGTGAAGTCGCCGGTGACCGCCTCGTCGAGGGTCACGGGCACGCTCTGGTGATTCGTGTAGACGATCTGGCGCGACACGCTGGCGGTGTTGAGCTTCTGGCTGGGGAAGCTCAACGAGGTGGGCGAGGCCGTCACGGCGCGGTTGCCGGCCCCCGAGAGCGCGATCACGTTGGGCGACGCGGACGTATCGCTGGCGATCGTCAGGCCACCGCTGCGCGCCCCGCCGATCGTCGGCCGCATCGTCACCGACACCGTGCAGCTCGCGCCGGGCGCCAACGTGGCACCGCAGGTCGTCGACTGGACGGCGAAGTCGCCCGCTGGCATCATCGCGCCGAAGGTCACCGGGATTTGCTGGTTGTTCGTGAGCGTGACCAGGCGCGGTGCGCTCTCGAGGCCCACCGCCGACGCACCGAAGCTCAGCGCGGTGGGCGTGGCCGTCATGGGCGTGGTGCCGAGTCCGGTCAGCGTGGCGCTGATCGGCGCGCCCAGGGCGTTGCTGTGCACGTTCACGGTGGCCGCGCGTGGACCACCCTGCCGTGGCGTGAACGTGAGGTTGACTGTGCACGATGTGAGACTCGCCAGCGTGGTGCCACAGGTGCCGCCCGATCGTGCGAAGTCGCCTCCGGCGGCACCCGTGAAGGTGACGACCGGGGCTCCCAGAGTGAGCGCCGGCAGCGTGGTCGGCCGGTTGTTCGTGAGGGTGAGCCGCACGGCGGCAGACGTCGCGCCCACGGCCGTATCCCGGAACGTCAGGCGCGTCGGCGACAGGGTCGTCTGTGGTCGCGCCGTGCCGGTCAGGCGCAGCCGCGGCGCGCCCCAGACCGTCGGGTCGGCCGACGAGGTGGTCAGCGTGCGCACCACCGACAACGGGTCCGCGAGCCCCGGACTGTAGGTGAGCGTCAGCGTGCACGTGCGCCCGGGGCCGAGCGGCAACGCGGTACACCCCGTGGCCGAGAACGGCGCCGGCACGGACGCGGTGAACGTCTGGAGGGGCACCGACTGGTTGTTGCGCAGCGTGACGGCGATGGCGCGTGACGTGGTGCCCTGGACAGTGGTCTGGAAGCTCACGCTGCCTGTGCTGAACGTGATCGGGAACGTGCTCGAGCCCGACAGGGGCACGAGTTCGGGGCTGGGACTGGCGCTGTGGGCGATGCTCAGCGTGGCGGGCCGTGCCGTGATCGGCGGCGCCGTCGGCGTGAACACCACCGACGCCGTGCACCGCTCACGCGGCGCGAGCGTCGCCGGACACCCGGTCACCGTGTACTCCGGCGACGACGAGGTGAACGCGATGCCTGTCAGCGGCACGTCGAGGTTGTTGGTGAGCCGCACCGTCCTGGCCGCGCTCGCCGTGCTCTGCACCACCGCCCCGAACGCCAGCGACGTCGGCGACA
Organism: Luteitalea sp.; assembly: GCF_044337415.1. Classification (GTDB taxonomy): domain Bacteria; phylum Acidobacteriota; class Vicinamibacteria; order Vicinamibacterales; family Vicinamibacteraceae; genus Luteitalea. The sequence goes on along the minus strand of NZ_JBIINP010000035.1, from coordinate 15,783 downwards.
GCGTCGTCGGCGTCACGCCCGAGCCGCTCAGCGTGACCGCCGTGGCCACGCCCGTCGTCGATGGCGTGATCTGCAGCGTGCCCGCCCGCGTACCGAGCACCGTCGGTGTGAAGGTCACCGCCGCCTGGCAGGTCGCGCCCGCGGCCACCGACGTGCCGCATGTGCTCGTGGCGGCGTAGTCGCCCGTGGTCGCCAGCGTGAAGGGCTGCGCGGCGCCGCTCGTGTTCGTGAGCGTGACCGTGCGCGCGACGCTCGCCGTACCTACCCCCTGGGTGCCGAACGACAACGCGGAGGGTGTGGCGCCGAGTTGTGCCATCACGGGCACAGGCAGGGCCGCCAGGACGAGAAGCGCCAGACCGATGGAACGCAGGTAGACGAACATGTGCCAGCTCCGGGTCGCCAGCTCAAGGCGCGGCACGCACGAGGGACCTGCCGTGCGCCTGTCTCCTGTCGAGACGCGCACCTGTCCCTCCGCTGCAGCGCGAGGCTGGATCGACTCACCGCGTTGGACGGACATGTGTCGGACGATTCCCGGGCGGGCCTTCTCCGGCACCCACACGCGCTTCCGCGGCAGGCCACCACGAGGCGAACGGAACAAGCCGCGGCGATCGGGGTTCTAATGCGTCATGCAGACACGCGCCTGGTTCCTCGCCGCCGGCCTTGCCTCGTGGGCCGTGGCCCCGCTGCTGTCGCAGTCGCCTGCCGGACCGTCCCCGGCCAGCCAGGGCGCCGCTGCGCCACAGCCGCGCGCGGCGGCCGCACCTCCGGCGGCGCCTGCCCAGGACACCGGCAAGCTGCCCGTGCGGCGCGTCGTCCTCTACAAGAGCGGCGTCGGCTACTTCGAGCACGTCGGCCGCGTGCGCGGCGACCAGGTGGTGTCGATCGACCTCACCAGCGGCCAGCTCGACGACGTGCTGAAGTCGCTCACGACGACGGATCTCGGAGACGGGAAGGTGACCGGCATCACCTTCAACTCGATGGCCCCGCTCGAGCAGCGCCTGCGTACCCTCGGGTTGCCGCTCGGCGCGACGACCTCGCCGACCGACCTCCTGCACGCGTTGCGCGGGTCGCGCGTGGAGGTGCAGGGGCCAGGTGCGCCGGTCACGGGACGCGTGCTGAGCGTGCAGGAACGCGAGCGCACGACCGGCGAGAAGACCGAGTCCGTCCTCGAACTCTCGATCGTCACCGACGCGGGCGTGCTGCGGACGTTCGCGCTCGGGCCCGGCGTGGGCGTGCGGCTCGCTGAGAACGACACGCGCGGCGAACTCTCGCAGTACCTCGACCTCGTCGGATCGGCGCGCGCGCAGGACGTGCGTCGGCTGCGCATCGCGACCTCGGGTACCGGCGCGCGCGACCTGTTCGTGAGCTACGTGAGCGAGGTGCCGGTGTGGAAGTCGTCGTACCGGCTCGTGATCCCGACGGCTGCGGGGAAGACGCCCTTCCTGCAGGGGTGGGCGATTGTCGACAACACGCTCGGCGAGGACTGGACCGACGTCGAGCTGTCGCTCGTCGCGGGGGCGCCGCAGTCGTTCATCCAGCAGATCTCGCAGCCGCTGTACACGCGTCGTCCGGTGGTGCCGCTGCCGAGCACGGCGATGCTGACGCCGCAGACGCACGACGGGGCGATGAGCGCCGAGAAGAGCGGCGCAGCGCCCGAGGCTGCCGATGCCGCGCCCGGTGGTGGCATGCCGAGTGCGCCGCCTCCCCCGCCTGCCCCGGCCCCCGCCGCCCAGGTGGTCCGGGCCACGCGCATGACCGCCAACGAGATCGAGGAGCGCCTCACGCGTACGCCGGCGGCGGCGCAGGGCGCCGACCTCGGCGACCTGTTCGAGTACAAGCTCACCGAGCCGATCACCGTGCGGCGCAATCAGTCGGCGCTCGTGCCGATCGTGCAGGCCCCGGTCACGGTGGAGCGCGTGTCGCTGTGGACAGCCAGCTCGGGTTCGCCGCGCCCGCTACGCGCCGCGTGGATCACCAACGACACTGGGCTCACGCTCGACGGCGGCAGCGTGTCGCTCGTCGAGGGCGGGGCGTTCGCGGGTGAAGGCCTCCTCGAGGCCATCCAGCCGAAGGAACGCCGCCTCGTCTCGTATGCCGTCGATCTCGCTGCGCGCGTCACGGCGAACTTCGAGGGAGGGCCGCGCCGCGTCAGCCGGGTGCGCATCACCCGCGGCGCGTTCATCCAGACCGTGCAGGAGCGTGGCACCACCACCTACACGCTCCGCAACGAGGACGCGTCAGCGAGAACGTTCGTGATCGAGCACCCGAAGCGCGACGGCTTCACGCTCGCGCCGGGCACGCCCGCGCCCGCCGAGACCGGCACGGCGCAGTACCGGTTCCGGGCCGTGGTGCCGCAGGGCGGCACGCAGACGCTGAAGGTCGACGAGGTACGCGAGGTCGAGACGCGCGTCGCTGTCACCAACATCACCAGCGACCAGGTGGCCCTGATCCTCCGCGGCCGGAACGTCGACGTCGCCGCCGAGCCGCAGCTGAAGGCCGTGATGGCGCAGAGCGCCGAGGTCGCGCGCCTGCAGGTGGCCGTGCGCGAGCGGCAGGCCGAGGTCGAGCGGATCGAGAAGGATCAGGCCCGCGTGCGCGAGAACCTGCAGGCGCTGAAGTCGAGCGCCGAGGAGCGCCAGTTGGTGGCCCGCTATGCCTCGCAGCTGAGCGCCCAGGAGGACCGCCTGGCCCTGCTGCGCAAGGAGATCGAGGACCTGGAAGTGCAGCGCGGCAAGGCCCAGGAGGAACTCGTGCGCCTGGCCAACGGCATCACGCTCGACGTCGCGATGCCGTAGACCGGGTACCGGGTACGGGGTACCGGGTACGGAGGGGCCAGTAGCCTGAAGCGAGTGGCCGGTTATAGAATCATAAGTCGCATGACGACCCTGACACTCGGGCGTGACCCCTCCGTTCCCCTCGCGAACAACCCGCACCTTCTCCGCTGGATCGAGAAGATGCGCCACCTCACCAACCCGGCGGCCGTGCACTGGGTCGATGGCTCGCAGGAGGAGTACGACGCCCTCTGCGCCCAGATGGTCGAGACCGGCACCCTCACGAAGCTGAACGAGGACCTCTGGCCGGGCTGCTACTACGCCCGCTCCGATTCGTCCGACGTGGCGCGCGTCGAGCAGCGCACCTTCGTGTGTTCCCTCTCGAAGGACGCCGCGGGCCCGACCAACAACTGGGTGAACCCGTTCGAGATGCGCAAGACGTTGCGCGGCCTGTTCAAGGGCTGCATGACGGGGCGCACGATGTACGTGCTGGCCTACAGCATGGGCGAGGTCGGCTCGCCGATGTCGCAGATCGGCGTGCAGCTCACCGATTCCCCCTACGTCGTCGCCAGCATGCGCATCATGGCCCGCATCGGGCTGCCGGTGCTCGAGGAGATCGACCGCGACACCAAGCGCGTCGTCCCCTGCATGCACAGCGTCGGCATGCCGCTGCAGCCGGGCCAGCAGGACGTGCCCTGGCCCTGCAACGATCAGAAGTACATCGTCCACTTCCCCGAGACGCGCGAGATCTGGTCGTACGGCTCCGGGTACGGCGGCAACGCGCTGCTCGGCAAGAAGTGCTTCGGCCTGCGCATCGCCTCGGCCATGGCGCGAGACGAAGGCTGGATGGCCGAGCACATGCTCATCCTCGGCGTCGAGGACCCGCACGGCGAGAAGACGTACGTCGCGGCCGCCTTCCCGAGCGCCTGCGGCAAGACCAACCTCGCGATGCTCGTGCCGCCCAAGGCCATGAAGGGCTGGACGGTGTCGACCATCGGCGACGACATCGCCTGGCTCAAGCCCGATGCCAACGGGCGCCTGCGGGCAATCAACCCCGAGGCCGGCATGTTCGGCGTCGCGCCGGGCACGTCGATGAAGACGAACCCGAACGCGATGGCCACCATCGCGAGCAACACGATCTTCACCAACGTCGCGCTCACGCCCGAGGGCGGCGTCTGGTGGGAAGGCATGACGCCGGCCCCGCCCGACGAGTGCCTCGACTGGCGCGGGCAGCGCTGGACGCCGGAGATCGCCCACGAGACGGGCGCCACGGCTGCGCACCCGAACGCGCGCTTCACGGCGCCGATCAGCCAGTGCCCGATCATCGATCCGGGGTTCAACGACCCGCTCGGCGTGCCGATCAGCGCCATCATCTTCGGCGGCCGTCGCGCGACCACGATGCCGCTGGTGTACCAGTCGTTCAACTGGACGTCCGGCGTCTACATGGGCGCGACCATGGGGTCTGAGACGACGGCCGCCGCGGCCGGCGCGGTGGGCAAGGTGCGCCGTGATCCGATGGCGATGCTGCCCTTCTGCGGCTACCACATGGCCGACTACTTCCGGCACTGGATCGCCATGCAGCGGACGCTGGTCGAGACGCCCAAGATCTTCCACGTGAACTGGTTCCGGAAGGACGACGAGGGCAAGTTCCTGTGGCCGGGCTTCAGCGACAACATGCGCGTGCTGCGCTGGATAGTCGACCGCGTCCGCGGCCGCGTCCCGACGCGCGAGTCGGCGCTCGGCTGGATGCCGCGCTACCAGGATCTCGACTGGCGCGGACTCGACTTCGCCGAGTCGGAGTTCGAGAAGCTGCAGGCCGTGGATGCCGCGCAGTGGCGCAAGGAGGTCATGGAGCACGAGGAGCTCTTCCTCCAGCTCCACTCGCACCTGCCCAAGGAAATGATCTACGAGCGCGAGCTCCTGATCTGCCGGCTCTGACGTGAATGCCCCGGGACGGGACGCACATTCCTGCCTGTCCCGGGCCACGCTTCAGCTAGCATCACAGGCGATGGCACGGCTGCCACGCTTGCTCGTCGTCCTCCTGCTCGCGCTCGGCGCCGGCACCGCCTGCACGCCCCCGCTGCAGGCCGACGACCTCGTCACGGAGAAGGCCTTCTTCGAGGACACCGCCGGTCGTCTCTCGTTCGAGGAGGCCCGTCAGCAGGCGTACCAGCCGTACTCGGCCTTCCTGAATGCCGGCTACGGCTCCTCGGTGTTCTGGATTCGCCTGACGGTGCGCGCCGTGCCGGCGGCCGTCGATCAACCTGATCGACCAGGGGCCGGCTGGGCGGTGATCCGGATGCGTCCGGTGTACGTCGACCACATCGAGCTGTTCGATCCGGCCGACACGTCCGGCCGCCCGCGCGCCACCGGCGACCGCACGGACTGGCTCGACGCCGAACATCGCTCCCTGACGCACACCTTCACCATTCCCATCGGGCCGGTGCCTCGCCAGGTCTGGCTGCGGATGCAGACCACCAGTTCACGTCAGCTGCACGTGCAGGTGCTGCCCTGGCGCGAGGCCACCAACGCCGACCGCGAGGACGAGCTGACGTCGGCCCTGCTGGTGATGCTGCTGGTGGCGCTCGCCCTCGTGGGCCTGGTCGCGGCGGTGGCCACCTCCACCACCACGGACTACGCGTTCGCGGCGATGCAGGCCGCCAACCTGCCGTACGCGCTCTACGTCCTCGGGTACGCGCGCCCGCTGCTCGCGCCCTACGTGCCGCCCGTGCTGATGGACCAGGGCTTCAACGTCGCGGTCTTCATCGCCGTCCACCTGGCCTGCTGGTTCTACTACTTCTTCGTCAAGGAGCATCGCCCGTCACGACTGGGCGCGTGGCTCGTGACCGTGCCGCTGTTCATCCTGCCGACCCTGCTCCTGGTGACCCTTGCCGGGCGCCTCGACATCGCGCTCAAGCTGAACGCCTACACGATCCTGGTCCTGCCGTGCACGACCCTGGCCGCGGCACTGACGTGCCGGGCGTGGGACCGGGACTCGCGCGTGCGCCCGTCGGTGCCACGCGGGTTGTACGTGGGCGCGGCGTTCGTCGGGGCGGCGGGCTCGACGCTGTGGTTCCTCACGCAGTACGGCTGGATCAAGAGCACCTACTTCATGCTGTACGGCATGATCTGGTTCACCGCGCTCATCGGCGTGGTGATGCTCACGGTGTTGCTCGTGCGCACGCGACGGGTGTCGCGGATGCGGGCCGAAGCGATGCTGCGAGCGCAGATCGCCGAGAGCCAGGCGCTGCAGGCGCAGCAGCAGCAGGAGGAGCACTCGCAGCTGCTGTCGATGCTGACGCACGAGGTGAAGACGGGCCTGTCGGTGATCCGGATGGTGCTGGGCGCCCCCGGCGCCTCCCCCGAGTTGCGGCAGCTCGCCGATCAGTCGATCGACAGCATCGGCCGCGTCCTCGACAGGTGCGGTGACGTCCAGCGGACGGACTCGCCGGAGTCCCTCCCCGTCGCCAGACAGGCCCTCCGGCCGCTGCTCGAGTCCGTGCGGACCGACGGCCTGGCGCCGGGACGCGTCGTGGTGTCGGTGGAAGACGACCTGGAGACGCTGGAGACCGATGCCGTCACGCTGCGGCGCCTGCTGAGCCTGCTGGTCGAGAACGCCCTGATGCACGGCGCGCAGGACGCGCCCGTCGATCTCAGCGCCGCCGTCGATCGACGCCAGAGCGACGGCCTGCTGATCTGGACGTCGAACCTGCCGGGCGTCGCTGGCTGGCCCGATCCGGGACAGGTCTTCCAGAAGTACTATCGCAGCCCGGGCGCACGCCGACTCACCGGCTCGGGACTGGGCCTCCACCTTGCCTCGACCCTGGCCGCGCAGCTGGGCGGGCACCTGCGCTACGCCCCGACCCCCACGCACATCCGGTTCGTCCTGTGGCTGCCGCGCTGAACATCGTCGTCGTCGAGGACCATGACGTCCTGCGCGAGGTGACGGTCACCACGCTGCGCAGCGCCGGCCATCATGTCACCGGCCTCACCTGCGCCGAGGAGATCGACGACGAGGGCGGCAAGGGCCCGATCGACGTGCTCGTGGTCGACCTCAACCTCCCCAGCGAGGATGGCCTGAGCCTGGCACGCCGCTTCCGGGCCGCGCAGCCGCTGGCCGGCATCGTGATGACCACCGCGCGCACCGAGATTCACGAGCGGGTCGAAGGCTACGCCAGCGGCGCCGACATCTACCTCTCGAAGCCGGTGCACCCGGGCGAACTGCTGGCGGCCGTCGAAGCCCTCGGACGCCGCGTCGAGGCGGCCTGCGTGGTCCAGGGCGGCGATGCCAGCCAGGTGCTGACGCTGCACACGGATCGGCTGCGGCTCGAGGGGCCGCAGGCGGTCACGACCATCACGGCCAGCGAGTCGACGCTGCTGGCGGCCCTGGCTCGCGCGCCCGGCCACCAGTTGGAGACGTGGCAGCTGCTCGAGGTGCTCGGCGAGGATCCGGACGAGTACGCCAAGGCGGCCTTCGAGGTGCGGATGGGCCGCCTGCGCAAGAAGCTCGTGGCCGTCGGCGCCACGCCGACCTGCCTGCGCGCGGTGCGTGGCATCGGCTACCAGCTCTGCGATCCGCTGCAGGTCGTGTAGGGACAGGAGCTGGGGGCTGGGGGCTGGGGGCTCGACAGCTCGGTGCAGAGACTCGGGGCTGGGGCTCGGCGCTGGGGGCTGGGGGCTCGACAGCTCGGTGCAGAGACTTGGGGCTGGGGCTCGGCGCTGGGGGCTCGCAAGCTCGACACAACGGCTGGCCGGCATCAAGGTAGGGCCGGGTGTCCCACCCGGCCGTCATCCACAGCGGCGCCGTGGCTTGCACCGCGCCCTCCCCTGGCGCCAATGACGTAGCCGTCGGACTTGTCCGACGGTCTCCAGCGCCTAGCCCCGAGCCCCGCCTGCCGGGCCCACCCGCAGCGTCTCCACATCCTCGAACAACGGCAGGTCGTCTCGCAGCGTCGCCAGACGCTTGAACAGGGCGGCGAGGTCCCGGCGCTCCCGCAGCGCGAGCGCGAGCCGCGCCGGGTTGGCGGGGTTGGCCCTCCAGGCGCGATGGTCGTCGGGGATCGCCTCGAGGTGGCCGTACACCGCCAGCACGACCGCGGCCGATTTGGCGCCCCACCCAGGAATCCCGGGATACCCATCGGCGCTATCGCCCACCAACGCCAGGTAGTCGGGCATCGACCGCGGCGGCACGCCGAACTTCGCCGTGACGCCGGCCTCGTCGAGCGTGACGCGCGTGCGCCGATGCTCCTGGACCACACGGTCACCCCGCACGCACTGCGCGAGGTCCTTGTCGGGTGAACAGATGTGTACCTGCGTCACGCGCCGGTCGGCGGCCGCCAGTCGCGCCGCCGAGGCCAGCGCGTCGTCGGCCTCCTCGGTGACCATCGGCCACACCACGTAGCCGGCGGCTCGCAAGGCATCCTCGAGCAGCGGGAACTGCGCCCAGAGGTCCGGCGGGATGCCCTCGCCCGTCTTGTACCCAGGCCACAGGTCGTTGCGGAAGGACTCGATGACGTGATCGGTGGCCACGCCGACGTGCGTCGCGCCCTGTCGCACGAGTCCCCGCACCGACGCCATCACCCCGCGCACCGCCGCCACCTCGCGCCCGGCATCGTCACGCTGCGAAGGCATCGCGTGGTAGTGCCGGAACAGCTCGTACGTGCCGTCGATGAGGTGGATGTGCATTCAGGGATCGGGTACCGGGTACCGGGTACCGGGTGCTGGGTGCTGGGTGCTGGGTGCTGGGTGCTGGGTGCTGGGTGCTGGAGGCGAGGGGCTGGAGGCCCTCGCCAATGAGTCTCAGATGTCGAATCTCGAATTGCCAGCGTCTGCTCAGGGGCGTGTCGGATCGAAGTGGCGCTTGAGGTGGCGGCCGTAGGCGGCGTAGCCCTGCTGCCGCTGCGGGGCGGCGGCGGCGAAGGCGGTGACCCGCTGCAGGTAACGCGTCTCGAACATGAAGGCCAACGTCGACTCGAGCTTGTGCGGCCGCAGCTCGACGGTGCTCGCGTGCTCGAAGGCATCGACGTCGGGACCGTGCGGCAGCATCGTGTTGTGCAGCGAGATGCCGCCCGGCACGAAGCCCTGGGGCTTGGCGTCGTACTGCCCGAACACGAGGCCCATGAACTCGCTCATCACGTTCATGTGGTACCAGGGCGGACGGAACGTGTGCTCGGCGACCATCCACCGCTCGGGGAAGATCACGAAGTCCACGTTGGCCGTGCCCGGCGTCTCCGACGGCGACGTGAGCACGGTGTAGATCGAGGGGTCGGCGTGGTCGAAGAGGATCGGGCCGACCGGCGAGAAGCGGCGCAGGTCGTACTTGTACGGCGCGTAGTTGCCGTGCCACGCCACCACGTCGAGTGGAGACCGATCGATGTCGGTGACCCACAACGCACCGCCCCACTTCACGAACAGGCGTGAGGCCGCCTCACGATCCTCGTACGCCGCCACGGGCGTCAGGAAGTCGCGCGGGTTGGCCAGGCAGTTGGCGCCGATCGGCCCACGCTCGGGCAGCGTGAACGCGCCGCCGTAGTTCTCGCACAGGTACCCGCGCGCCGGGCCGTCGGGCAGTTCGACGCGCAGCTTCACGCCGCGAGGAATCACGGCGATCTCGCCGGGCGCGATGTCGATGATGCCGAACTCGGTCCACAACCGCAGCGCGCCAGACTGCGGCACGAACAGCAGTTCCCCGTCGGCATCGTAGAAGTACTCGTCCTGCATGGAGCGCGTCAGCAGGTAGACGTGCGCGCCCATGCCGGCCTGCGTGGCCGCATCGCCAGACGTGGTGATCGTGTGCACGCCCTCCAGGAACGACACCGGCGCGTCCGGCAACGGGAACGGATCCCACCGCAGGGGCCCCGGCGGCACGTCGACCTCGGGGGCCGGCGCCGTGCGCCAGCGACCGAGGTCGGCAGGCCTGAACATGCCCCAGTGCGCCACCGTGGGGGCGATGCGATACAACCAGGACCGCTCGTTGCTCGCGCGCGGCGCCGTGAACGGAGATCCGGACAGTTGCTCGGCGTAGAGCCCGTACGCGCACCGCTGCGGCGAGTTCCTCCCGACAGGCAGCGCGCCTGGCAAGGCTTCGGTCTCGAAGCCATTGCCGAAGCCGGATTGGTAGGCCACGCCGGGGTGGGTGTCGGCGGACGTGGGTCGAGCGTCGCTCATGGGAGGCATCCTCGGGTACCGCCTCAGGTAACCACAGGTGAACGGTCAGCGCCAACCACGGGCGGGCGCTGGGCGCTGGGGGCTGGGGGCTGGAGGACGCAAGCGGGCACTCCTGCCTCCCCGCTCCTTCCGCATTCCCACTTCCCCCTTCTTCCTTCCGAGCCCCAAGCCCCGAGCCCCGAGCCGCGAACCTGCCCTGAGCTGTGCCTTCGTCATTCGGCATCGCAGCATCGCAGCATTCGCTAAGATCCGTCCGTGCCTGCGCTCTTTGCTCCGCTGCGCCTTCGCGACGTCGAACTCCCCAACCGCATCGGCGTGTCGCCCATGTGCCAGTACTCGGCCGTGGACGGCCTGGCCAACGACTGGCACCTCGTCAACCTCGGCAGCTTCGCGGTGGGCGGCGCCGGCCTGGTCATTGCCGAGGCGACGGCCGTGCAGGCCAATGGCCGGATCAGCCCGCAGGACCTCGGCCTCTGGCACGACGGCCAGATTGAGCCGTTAGCACGCATCGCGCGGTTCGTGGCGTCGCAGGGCGCCGTCCCGGGCATCCAGTTGGCGCATGCCGGGCGCAAGGCCAGCACCCGCAGGCCGTGGGACGGCGGCGGCACCGTTACCGAGGACGAGGGTGGCTGGACCGACGTCGTGGGCCCCAGCGCAGTCCCCTTCTCGGACACCTATCCGCACCCGCACGCGCTCACCACGGACGGCATCGCGGCGGTGGTGGCGGCGTTTGCCGACGCCGCGCGGCGGGCGCACGCCGCCGGCTTCCGCGTGATCGAGATCCACGGCGCTCACGGCTACCTGCTGCACTCGTTCCTGTCGCCGCTCAGCAACCATCGCGACGATGCGTATGGTGGGGGCTTCGAGCACCGGATCCGGCTGGCGCTCGAGGTGACCCGTGCGGTGCGCGGCGCGGTGCCCGAAGTCATGCCAGTGCTCATGCGGGTGTCGGCAACCGACTGGGCGGAGGCTGGGTGGGATATCGAGGAGTGCGTGGACCTGGCGCGGCGGCTGCGCGCCGAGGGCGTGGACCTCATCGACTGCTCGTCGGGCGGCAACGTCGTCCACCAGCGGATTCCGGTCGCGCCCGGCTACCAGGTGCCGTTTGCCGCGCGCATCCGGGCCGAGGCCGGCATCCCCACGGCCGCGGTCGGGCTGATCACATCGCCCACGCAGGCCGAGCAGATCCTCGCCGACGAGGCTGCCGACATGGTCGTGCTCGCCCGCGAGTTCCTGAGAAACCCGCGCTGGGCCCAGACGGCCGCGCAGGCCCTGGGCCACGCGCTGCCGTGGCCCCCGCAGTACCTCCGCGCGGCTCCACCAGGGACACCGGCACGAGGGTGAGCCCTGAGTCGCGGTCGTCATGAGGCCTGCCCCACGACGACCGCCTTCTACCTTCTGCCTTCTGCCTTCTGCCTTCTGCCTTCTGCCTTCTGCCTTCTGCCTTCTGCCTTCTACATGAGAAATGAAGCATGAGGCATGAGGCATGAGGAATGCCCCTACCGCCTCGTGTACGCAAACACCGTCTGCGTCGGCTTGCCGTCGCGGACGCGGTCCAGCACGATGTTCAGCGCGTCCTTCGACGGCTTCGAGAACGTGATCCGCAGCGCGTTCGGGCCCGTGCTCTCGAACACCGCCATCTCGCCCTGCACCTTCACGAGCGTGTGCTCGGCGGCCTCGCCTTGCGCCTCGCGGCTCGCCAGTCCCGGCCCCGGGGCGAAGTGCTTGATGCGCAGCTTCAGCGTCCCGTCCTGCTCCTCGATGGCGAGGATCTCGTACAGGCCGGGCTTGGTGCCCCCGGCGAGGTTGCGGTAGGCCGCCACCATCGACGGCCCGACGGGCGTCATCCAGTGCTGCTCGATGAGGTTCTCGCCGAGCTTGCCGTACCACTGGCCGGCGATGAATGCCACCTGCTGGATGGTGGCCTGCGCCGGTGGCGCCGTGCCGATGGCGTCCTGGGCAGAAGCGGAGGGAACGGCCAGCATCGTGGCGAGCACGGCCGGCAGGGCGACGCGGAGGAAGGTACGGATGCGCATGTGGCCGCCATGGTACAGCGGCCACACGCGCGGGGCACCAGGGAGGGCCCGAGGGCGGGGTTCAAGACTCGCCGATGTGCGCCTCCGGCGCGCGGCGAGTTCGGCGTGCGGTGTTGCCCTACCGCGGATAGCCGACGGGCCGTGCCGAGCGTACGCGCCCGGGCAGGCCCAGCGAGCGCAGGTTGCCGATGTCGACGTTGACCGTCGTGCAGCGGCCGCGGAAGTCGGCGCTCTCGCACAGTTCCCAGTTGCCGCCCTCCACCCGTACGCTCTGTGCGTACTCCATGTTCACGTAGTTGGACGGGTTGGCCACCACGTACGAGCGTCCCGTGAAGTTCATCCCCTCGAACAGGATGATCCGGCCATAGCCCCCGCCCGGGGGACGCGGCCCCGGCCCCGGGGGCGGGTAGTAGCCACCGCCGCCACTGCCGCCGCTCCCACCCCAGCCGCCACCGCCACCACCGCGCAGCGGACGCGCCGACGAGACCTTGCGGCGCAGGCCGATCATGTTGAGGTCCGTGATGTCGGAATTGACGACGCGGCACCGGTCGAACTCGATGTTGTCGCAGACCTCCCACTCCTCGCCACGAGGCACGCGAAGGCTCTCGGCCAGGTCGTTGAAGTCGAGTTCACGCAGATCGCGCGTCGGCCCGCCGAGCACGCGGCTCTGGCCGCCGAAGTTGCGGCCCGAGTAGAGCACCAGCCCCCGGTCGCTCCCGCCACCGCCGCCCCAGCCGCCGCCACCGCCGCCATTACCGCGCACGCGGCGCATCGACGAGATCATCCGGCCCCAGCCCCGCTGCCGCAGGTCGTACTCCACGCCGTAGAACACCTGGCAGCGGCCGCCGTAGAACGCGTGCTCGCAGACCTCCCAGGCCTCGCCGTTGGCGATCTGCAGGCTGACGATCCGGTCGTTCATGCCGGAGTCGCGCAGGTCCGGCACATCCTGGCGGAAATTGGCGTTGCGACCGCGGAAGTCGCGATCCTCGTAGACGGTGATGCCGACGACGCCGCCCATGCCCCGCTCCTGGGGTTGGGCCTCGACGGGAAGAAGGGGGCCCACCAGGGCCAGCGCAGCCGCGACGAAGAAGACTCGGGTCAAGGACACCTCCAGACGTGTCGTGCCATATGGTCGCCCGGCGCGCCCCCGACCGACTCCTGACCGACGATAGGGGTCCGACCTTGGACTAGCGTCGAGCGTACCCTGTCCGGGAGGTTTCGGGTACGATGGTCAGTGGCGCACCGATTCCGGTGACTGCCATGGCGGTGCGTCCCGCGACCGGGGCCGCCGCGAGTCTTCTTCCCAAAGGATTGCTCTCGATGACCCGTCACTTTCTGTGCGCCGCGGTGTGCACCGTTGCGCTGACGCTGTCCCCCGCGCTCGCCCTCGCCCAGGCGACCAAGGCCGCCCCGAAGGCGGCCCCGAAGGCCGCGGCCGGCGCCGTGAAGACGTTCAACCTGACCGGCTCGGACAACATGCGCTTCACGCCGGCGGTCATCCGCGTCAAGGCGGGCGACAAGGTCAAGGTCAACCTGAAGGCCGTGAGCGCCATGCCGAAGATGGCGATGGCCCACAACTTCGTGCTCCTGAAGGCCGGCGTCGATGCCGCCGCTGTGGCCAACGCGGGCTCGACGGCGCGCGACACGAACTACGTCTCGCCCAAGTCGAAGGCCCAGGTCATCGCGGCCAGCGGCATGGCGGGCGGCGGCGAGACCGTCACCGTCGAGTTCACGGCCCCGGCGGCCGGCAAGTACACGTTCATCTGCACGTTCCCGGCGCACTTCCAGGGCGGCATGGTGGGCCAGCTGATCGTCGAGTAGCTCGACACTCGGCTTCATCAGGACAACGGGCGCCATCCGCACACGCGGGTGGCGCCCGTTGCTGTTTGCCCCGGGGGCTGGGGGCTGGGGGCTGGGACGACGCGGACATCTTCCACAAGCCCCGAGCCCCGAGCGCCTGCTTCCTGTCAACCCATCCCCAACGCCGCCTTGTACGCGTCCGAGAAGACCGTGGGGTCGCTCGTGATGCCCAGGCGGTACTGCATCGACTCGGCGATGGTGGCCGCGCGTGTGCGGGCCTGGTCGGCCATCGGTCCCTCGAAGCGCGTCGCGATCGTCTCGTCCCACAACCGGAACCAGCGCTGGAAGTGCGCCGGCTGCAGCGTCGCCGCCTGGTGCAGCGGGAAGTGCGCCGCGATCGGGTGCCCGGCGTAGACCGGCCGCTGGAAGAGAATCTGCTCCCAGAAGTTGCCGATCGTCGGCAGGTGGTGGTCGAGATCCAGATGGGCCACCTCCGTGAAGAGGTAGCCGATGACCTCGTCGACCATCGCCCGCGAGTAGAACTCACGCAGGAGCAGGTCGATGTCCGCGCGCGTCGTCAGGTCGGCCACGCAGGACAGTGTGGCAGGTCTCACGCCTCGGGGCTCGGCGCTTGGGGCTCGGGCCGACGCTGCGATCTTCGGGGCGCGCATGTCGCCGCCGCTGTTCAGCGTGCTTTCTGAGCCTTGAGCCCTGAGCCTTCAGCGTGCTTTCTGAGCCTTGAGCCCTGAGCCTTCAGCGTGCTCTCTGAGCCCTGAGCCTTGAGTCCTGAGCCTTTTCTGAGCCCTGAGCCCTGAGCCGTTCTTACGCTTCCGCCTCGTCGAGCAACGGACTCGACGCGTCGATGGCCAGGAACAGCAGCGCCGACAGCAGGAGCGCGCCGCTGAAGAGCATCAGCGGCACGTCGTAGCGGCCACCGAACGCGTCCACGAGCGCGCCGAACGCGATCGACGACAGGAACGAGCCGATCTGCCCGGCCGAGTTCATCGCCCCGGTCACGGCGCCCGCATGCCGCTTGCCGACGTCCACGCACACGGCCCACGACACCGGCAGCATGCAGTCCATGCTGAAGTACCCCATCGTCAGCAGCGCCACGGCGAGCAGGCGGTTGTCGACGACGGCCGTGCCGAAGAGGCAGAGGGCGGAGGCCGCGAGCCCGGCGGCGGCGACGAAGCGGCGTCCGTTGCGCAGGCCGACGCGGCGCACCAGCACGTCGCTCAGCGAGCCACCGGTCAGGTTGCCGACCGCGCCCGCCACGAACGGCAGCATCGCGTAGATCTTCATCTCGTCGGCGGTGAAGCCACGCCCCAGCCGGAGGTACGTCGGCATCCACGACACGTAGAAATACGAGCCCCAGCAGTACGCGTGGTACATGAGCAGGATGATCCAGAAGTTGCGATTCCTGACCACCTGCGCCCACGGCAGCGCGAGGTGCGCGCGCCGGCTCGACGACTCGCCGATGTGCGCCAGTTCCTCGGCCGTCACGCCCGGCATCTCGCTCGGGTAGTCGCGGTACCACCAGTACCAGGCGCCGGCCCACACCACGCCGATCAGGCCGAACAGGTAGAACGCGGCACGCCAGCCCCACGCCTGCACGATGGGCACCACGAGCAGCGGCGTGAGCGCACCGCCGACGCGGCTGGCCATCCACACCGTGCCGTGCGCACGCGCGCGCTCGGCCAGCGGGAACCAGCGCGAGATGGCCGAGGAGGCGTTCGGGTAGGCGCCGGCTTCGCCCATGCCGAAGGCGAAGCGTGTGGCGAGCAGCACGTAGTAGTTCGAGACCAGCCCCGTCGCACTCGTGAAGGCCGACCACCACAGCACGATGCGCGTGAGCACCTTGCGCGGCCCGATGCGGTCGCCGAGCGCGCCCGAGGGAATCTCGAAGAGGGCGTACGACAGCGCGAAGATCCCGACGACCCAGCCCCACTGCGACGGCGACAGACCGAGATCCTTCTGCATCTCGGGACCTGCGACCGCGATGCACACGC
>NZ_JBIINP010000382.1:0-2727 GCF_044337415.1 Luteitalea sp. | reverse complement strand
CGCCGGACGCCGGACGCCGGACGCCGGACGCCGAACGTCGCACGCCGGACGGCGCGCCTCATCGGACGTAGCCGTCGGACTTGTCCGACGGGCAGGGGCACGTCAGGGGAGAGCAAGCACCGCACGCCGGATGGGGGGCCGCGCGGCAGACTGCGTCATCGTGCTGGAGGACGTGGATGGAAATAGGTGAGATGTGTCGGCCGGCGTCGCGGGCCGAGTGGCGCGCGTGGCTCGAGGCGCATCACGCGAGTGCCATCGAGATCTGGCTGGTGTCGCGCAAGCCTGCGGCGCTCGCCGCCGTGTCCTACCTGGACTCGGTGGAGGAGGCGCTTTGCTTCGGCTGGATCGACGGCATCGGCAAGTCGCTCGGGGCGGAGGAGTCGGCGCAACGTTTCACGCCGCGCCGGCCGCGCAGCAACTGGACCGAACTGAACAAGGCGCGGGCGCGCCGGCTCATCGCGCTCGGCCTGATGACCGACGCCGGCCGCGCCGTGCTGCCCGACCTCGACGCGCCGTTCCGCCTGCTGCCCGAGGTCGAGCGCGCACTGCGCGCCGACCCGGGCACCTGGGCGACGTTCACGAGCTTTCCTCCGCTGTACCAGCGCGTGCGGGCTGGCTACGTGCAGGAGATGCGTGGGAGCGTCGACGAGTTCGCGACCCGCCTTGCCAACCTGGTCACCCGCACCGCGCAGGGCCAGATGTTCGGCAACTGGAACGACGGCGGCCGTCTCGACGATGAGTGACGCGTGCCGTGGCCGTGTCACGCCTGGAGCCGGACGTCAGGCCCAGGCCTCGCGGTAGTCCCGCGCGTACTGCGCGAAGCCGATCGGTGCACGGCCAGTGATCCGCTGCACCGCATCCGTCGTCCGTTCGGCGTACCCGGCCTTGAAGTAGCCAAGGATCAGCAGCATGAAGTCGGCGTAGGCGGCTGGGAGGCCCGCGGCAAGCAGTCCGGGACGCATGGCCTCGGGTGTCACCTCGGTGTAGCCGATGGTGCGGCCTGTCGCCTGCGACAAGAGCGCGGCCACCTGGTCGTGGTCGATCGCCTCGGCGCCGGTCAGGTCGAACTCGGCGTTGGCGTGCGTGTCGGTGGTCAGCAGCGCGGCCGCGACCGCGGCGATGTCGCGGGCGTCGATGAAGCTGCCCCTGGCCTGGCCCGTCGGCAGGAAGATCTGCCCCTGCTCGCGGATGCCCTGCAGCCAGAAGGTGTTGAAGTTCTGCATGAACCAGTTGGGGCGAATCACGTTCCACGCCAGTCCGGTGGCCTGCAGCTGCTTCTCGGCCAGGCGCAGCGGCGCGTTCTCGTCGGCATTGGCGCCCATCGCCGACATCAGCACCACGCGCTTCAGGTTGTGGGCGCGGGCGGCGTCGATCACGGGTGCCAGCAGGACGTCCTGGTTGATGTGTCCGGGCGGCGCCATCAGGAACGCGTGGTCCACGCCGGCGAAGGCGGTCGACAGGCCTTCGCCGGTCAGCAGGTTCAGGTGCACCTCGTCGGCGGCCTGCGGGGGCCGGCTGGTGGCCAGGCGCGTGCGGTGGCCCAGGGCGGTCAGCAGCGGGTTCAAGGCTGAGCCGACCGTGCCGCGGGCGCCGAGGATCAGGGTGGTGGGCTGGGCGGGATTCGTGTGGGTTGCCATGGCCACAGTGTGGATCGCTCGTTCGTGCTTATGAATGGCAACTAGTACAGATTTACATGTCCATAAGTCCAGATTCGTGGTTGAATGGACCACATGGACCTGCTCACGGATGTCCTGCAGCAGGCGGGCCTGCGGCGCCGATTGCTGGACCTGACCACCCTCACGCCGGCGGTGTCGCTCCGGTTCCCCTGCGAGAAGAGCATCGGTCTCCATGCGGTGACGGCAGGGCAGGTGTTCATCCACGCGCCGACGCTGCACGAACCGCTGCGGCTGCAGGCGGGCGACGTGGCGGTGATGGCGCGCGGCTGTCATCACGTGTTGAGCCTGCACGAAGCGCCCCCCACCGAGGCGATCACCGTGGGGACGCTCTCGAGCGACTGGCGAGACCCGGCCGCGGAGCCGCATGCCCAGGTGATCAGCGGTGCCTACCAGCTCTGGAACGACCCGCTACACCCGTTCCTGCGCGAGATGCCGCCCTGGTTCGTGCTGACTGGCGAGTCCGTACCCAGGCTGGGCCCGCTGGCCCTCACGCTCGGCCTCCTCGACGCCGAAGTGCGCCGCAGCGACCTGGGGGCCTCGACCATCGTGCATGGCCTGCTCGACGCGGTCTTCACCTACGCCCTGCGCGACCTCACGCAGCGCCAGGCGGCCGAGCGCCCGGGGTGGAGTCAGGCGGTGGCCGATCCGCCGATACGCATCGCGCTGGCCGCCATGCACGACGACCTGGCGCACCCCTGGACGCTCGACGACATGGCGCGCCATGCCGGCCTGTCGCGCACGGCCCTGGCCGAGCGCTTTCGTGCATCGCTCGGCGACACCCCGCTCAGCCACCTGCGCACCTTGCGGATGCAGAAGGCCATGCAGCTGCTGTCGGAGACCGGCATGAACCTCGAGCAGGTCGCCCAGGCTGTGGGGTATCAGGATGCGTTCGGGTTCTCGAAGGTCTTCAAGCGCACGACCGGCATGGCCCCGCGCGCGTTCCGCCAGCAGGACGCACGCGACCGCCTGGAGCCGATGCGACTGCGGGCGGAGTAGTGGCAATTTGAAATTTGACATTCGAAATTCCCGGGCGAGGGCCTGCGGCCGCTCG
>NZ_JBIINP010000160.1:0-10021 GCF_044337415.1 Luteitalea sp. | reverse complement strand
ATGATCCTCGGCACGGCGGCCTACATGTCGCCGGAGCAGGCGCGGGGACGCGCCGCGGATCGACGCAGCGACGTGTGGTCGTTCGGGGCGGTGCTGTACGAGATGCTCACGGCTCGTCGCGCGTTCCCGGGTGAGGACGTCACCGACACCATCGTCGCCGTGATGAGCCGCGAGCCCGACTGGACGGCCCTGCCTGCGGGCACGCCGCCGGGCATTCGCCGGCTGCTGTCGCGCTGCCTGCGCAAGGATCCGAAGAGCCGCCTGCAGGCCATCGGCGAGGCGCGCGTCCTGATCGACGAGATTCGAAGCGGTGCGCCCGAGGAGGGCGTTGCCACGGCGACTGCCGCGGCGATCGTGCCGACGCCAACGCCGAGCCCTCGTCGTCGCGGAGCGCTCATCGCAGGTGGGGTGCTGGCGCTCGGCGCTCTCACCACGCTCGCGGTGCCGGCCGTGCGCCACCTCCGCGAAGCGCCAGCGGTGACACCGCCCGAGACCCGCGTCGACATCGTGACGCCGGGCACCGATGCCGCCACCGACAATCTCGCGTCATTCGCGCTGTCGCCCGACGGCCGGCACATCGTGTTCGTGGCCTCGGCAGGCGGCGCGTCCCGCTTGTGGCACCGGCCCCTCAGCAGCAGCGCGGCGCAGCCACTCCCCGGCACGGAAGGCGCGCGGGCCCCGTTCTGGTCACCCGACAGTCGATCCGTCGGGTTCTTCGCGCGCGGCGAGTTGAAGCGGGTCGGGCTCGACGGCAGTGCGCCGCTCACGTTGGCGCCCGCGCCGTTCGGCATCGGCGGCACCTGGAGCACGCGTGGGGAGATCGTGGTGTGGGGCAACCCCACCCAGCCGATGCGCATCCCGGCGACCGGCGGCACACCGGTGCCGCTCACGGTGCCCGGCCGCTTCGTCTCCGCTCACTTCATGCCCGACGGGCGGCTCCTGGTGGGCGGGAGGCTGGGCACAAGCGAGACCGGCATCACCGTCATGAGCCTCGACGGGTCGGCCTCGACGCGGCTGTTCTCGCAGGCCGGCGTGACGCAGGTGGCCTACGTGCCAGAGCCCGCCTCGCCCGATCACGGGTGGCTGGTGTGGATCCAGGCGGGCGCGTTGATCGTGCAACGCCTCGATTCGGCCGCCACGGCGGTCGACGGGCAGCCGATCACGGTCGCCAACGGGGTGAGCGCGGTGTCGGTGGCAGCCGATGGGACGGTGGCGTACCGGTCCGCGGCAGACACCGAGACGCGGCTGACGTGGATGGACCGCTCGGGCGCGACACAGGCCATCGTCGGAGGGGCGGACTGGTCGGCCTTCACGCCGCGCCTCTCGCGCGACGGGCGACGGGTGCTCGTCAATCGCGCCGTGCAGGGCAACACGGACATCTGGCTCCTCGACGGCACGCGCGCCAACCGGTTCACGTTCGACCCGGGCGTCGATCGCTACGGCGTCTGGTCGCCGGACGGCACTCGCATTGCGTTCTACTCGACGCGCCAGCCCGCGAGCGCGCTCTACGTCAAGGACACCGGCGGCACGGGCGAGGAACTCGCGTTGGCGCCTCCGGGCCGGATCGCCGCGCTGGGGGAGTTCGGCACACCCAGCAGTTGGTCGGCCGATGGCCGCTTCCTGCTCTTCTACACCTTCGATCCGAAGACCAGCGGCGGCGACATCTGGGTGATGCCGATGGAAGGGGATCGCATGCCGGTGGCCTTCGCGACGTCGTCTGCCAACGAGCGCGAACCGATGTTCTCACCCGATGGCCGATGGGTGGCGTTCCAGTCCGGTGAGTCCGGTCGCCACGAGGTGTACGTGCGCCCGTTCGTGGCTCCTGCGGCCGGTGCGCCGCGAGCGGCGGTGGGTGCGCAGTGGCAGGTGTCGACGGCGGGTGGCGTGCATCCCACGTGGCGCGCCGACGGCAGGGAGCTGTACTACATCGACCCGACGGGCGCGATGATCGCGGTGCCGATCAGCGTGAGTGGATCGACGCTGACGCCGGGGGCACCGGAGCGCCTCTTCCCCACGCGCGTCTACGGTGGCGGGACGCAGGAGTCCCCTCTGGGCCGGCAGTACGACGTCGCCCCTGACGGCCGCTTCCTGGTCAACTCGGTCGTCAAGGGCGAGGTGCCGCCGATCACCCTGCTGATGCACTGGCGCCCGGAGCAGCCGTGATCAAGGCAGCAGTCTGACAGGGAGGCTTCGAGAGGATCGCGCTCAGGGGCGGCCCGCCCCCAGCGCCGCGATCAAGGCCCGCGTCTCCGCGATCCGCTGCGCCATCCCGGCGCGGTACCGCGAGAGCTGCTCGTTGACGGCGGTGCCGGGCTTCGCCAGGTCGGCCTCGATCTCCTTCAGGTACGCCTCCGACAGCTCCAGGTAGCGGTCCCGGGTCGCGGGGTTCGCGAAACCCTGCCCGTTGGCCCGCACGTAGACCGGCGTCGTGTGTGCCACCTGCGTCGGGCCGCCACGCGCCCGCGCCGCGATCCACACACCGTGCGCGCCCACGCGGAGGTCGTGGGTCAGGCGCAGACGCGACGACGACTGCCCCGCCTCGCCCACCGCCACGGTCTTGACCACCTCGCCGTGCACGACCAGCTCGAGGTCGCGCAGCGGCACGTCCGTCGCGTGGCCCAGCGCCTCGACGACGATGCGCAGCGTGTCGCCGTCGCGCCGCTCGAGCGTCGAGCCCGGCAGCGCGTCGTCCACGCGCAGATCGAGCATCGGGCCCGTGGTGACGAACGTGTGGCCGGCCTTCACGCCGCCCATCCAGCCGTCGAACGTGAGCGGGCCGCCCACGTGCGTGTAGAAGCGCGCGTCGCCGATGTGCGGGCCCTCGTCTTCGGCGGCGCCGAAGGCCGTGTTGCGGCCGCACCAGGGGAAGTCGGATCCGGCCAGCGCCGTCAGCGGGAAGCCGAGGTCGAGGAAGTGGTAGTAGTGCGTGGTGACGAGCGGCCCCTGCGGCGCGCAGAACTGGAGCAGCTCGAGGAAGTCGATCTTGCGCTGCAGGACGTCGAGGGTCATGCCGCGATAGCCGTGGAAGGTCATCGCCTGGTGGGCGTACCCGGTGACGCCGCCGAGCGCATGCACGCGATCGAACGTGCGGTCGTAGCCGTAGTAGGCGTCCACCGGGCGCACGCGGACCACGTCCGAGGCGCCGAGCGAGATGGTGTGGCCGATCTCGGGCGTGCGCGGATCCTCCTGGCCGGGCGAGATCAGCCGTGCGCCTTCCTGGTAGCGCCCCGCCGGGCCGAACGCGTACTGCGTGAAGTAACTGGTGTGGAAGTCGCCCATCTGCAGCAGGTTGCCGACGTGGATGTCCTCGGCGGCCATCCAGCGCGTGACGAGCGGGTTCTCGCGCGGCGATCGGCGCAGGTGGATGTGGTCGTCCGACGAGTACCAGCCACGGCCCGGCATGTCGATCCAGCGGCGGAGTTCGTATCGCTGCCGAAGGCTCCGTCCCGCGGCGACGGTGACGCGATGCTGCTGACGGAGGAACTCGTATCCCTTCGTCAACGTGACCGTGTACTCCCCCGGCGGGAGTGCCACCTCGAAGGGCGCATCGACGTAGAAGGCGCCGTCGGGCTGCGTGGCGTAGCCGTCGGCCCGGTCGTCGCGCCCCCACATGATGGACAGCGCCTCGCGCGGCACGCCCAGCGCCTCGCCGGGCATGGCAATCGCCCCGAGCGGCGCCTTGCTGATGGGCTTGCCGGCCGCATCGGTGATGCGCACGCGGACCGGCGTCGGCGCGGTGGCGCCCTGCTCGACGACGGTGACGCGCAGCGTGCCCTGCGTCTCCGCGGCAGCCGTGTAGAGGTACAACCCCACGAGCAGCAGGCCCGTGACGATCGGAAGAGTGGCCACGCGCGCACGCGCGGCGAAGGAACGACGAGGCATGGGGGTCATTGCAGGCGCTCCACGAACCACACGACGGCGAGGCCGAGCACCACGACGGACGTCGACTGCACGACCGGCCGGTGCCAGCGCGACCTGGCGAGGAAGACGATGAGGGGAAGGGCGACGCCCACGACGGCGAGCTGGCCGACCTCGACGCCGACGTTGAACGCGAGCACGGCCGCGAGCCACTGGCGCAGCGGCAGGTCGAGCACGTCGAGCATGCCGGCGAACCCGAGGCCGTGCACGAGGCCGAAGAGGAACGCCGTCGGCCAGCGTGTGGGCGAGAGTCGATCTCCGGGACGATCACTGACCGTCGGACAAGTCCGACGGCTACGAACTGTTTGGTAGGGCCCGCTCTCCGAGCGGGCCGTTCCGAGCGCGAGCAGGTTCTCGATCGCAACGTAGGCCAGGCTCACGGCAATCGCCGGCTCGACGAACCGTGCCGGCAGAGCCACGAGGCCCATGGCGCCCAGGATCAGGGTCAGGCTGTGCGCCACGGTGAAGGCCGAGACGATCGCGACGCGTGATCGCCACGTGCCACCGGGCACCAGCAGGCAGGCCAGGAACACCAGGTGGTCGTAGCCGGTGAGGATGTGCGCGATGCCGAGCCGCACCATCGCGAGCACACCGGGCGTCGCGGACTGCGCGCGCTCCACCGGCGGCACGGTGTGCGCCTCGGTCTCTCTCGTCAGGACGAATGCGTCACTGCCACCCCGGCGCTCGACGCGTGTCACCACGCGATGCGAGGCATCGGTGATGGCGTGAAAGGTCGACCGCACGCCCAGCGATGCGGCCGCGTCGGCGATCTGGTGCTGCAGTCGCACCTCGAGCAGTCCCGACGCCAGGACGCGCGCGCTCACCACCTCGGCGGGCACGGCGATGCCGTCGGCCGTCACGACAAAGTGCGCGATCACGGCCTGGCGTGCGGCGTCCAACCGCTCCACGGGCACGTCGCCCACCGTGGAGCCGATCGACGGCGCCATGCGAGCAAGGTCGTCGAGCGACAGCAGGATCTCGCTGCGTGCGTCATCGGCGTCGATGACGACGCGCCAGAAGGCCACCGAGCCGGCATGGGCAGAGGCGGAGACGACGCTCACCAGCAGGAGCAGCGCCGCCATCGCTGGCGCGCGCCACGTGCGGGGGAGGACTGGCGACATGGGCGGCATGGTAGCCGACAACGACGGACGCGACTCGGCGCTGGCCGACGCGGCAGTGCTGCCGTGCGCCGCGTGCGCATGGTGATGCAGGGAGGCCGCGTCATCGACGCCAGGTAGTGCCCGGTCTCCCCTCGGCCTTCGCTCAGGGTGCGCGACCGCGCCGCTGTCGTTGACGGCGGGGTGGGGACACCCCGCCCTACCGCTGCGGCCTAGAACTTCCAGTCGACCTGTGGGCGCACGGCGGCCGTCGCGCACACCCACACGGTGGCGCGGGCGTCGGCGCGAAGGCGACCCGACGGCAGCAACTGCGCCAGGTCGTCGTCGGTGAAGTCCTTGCCCTGTCGATGGAATGTCGCGAGCAGGTCGTCGGCGGGGTGGCGAATCACGACACGCTCGGTGGTCGATTCGTCGGTCTCGATGACCAGGCGAGTCGAGTCCTTCCCCCGCTCGAGCACCGTGACCCGCCCCGTGTAGCTCGTGAGCTCGTTGCGGTCGCAGGTGACGAACGCCGGGGGCGCGATCCGGCCCTGCGCGCCCACGATCGACGTCGCGAGCAGCACCAGGGCAGGGATTGCCTGGCCCATGGCTACTTGCCGGCCCGGTGCAGCGAGAACGACTGAGACATGCGCTCGGCCTGCAGCGGCGTGAACTCGCTCATGCAGGCGTCGTCGGTGTAGTCCATGAAGTTGGTAATCGGGTCGAGGCCTTCCCTGCCCCTGCAGGAATCGCGGCCGACCGGGCACCCGAACGCCGGCCGCCTCTCGGCGGGCGTGTCCTCCACGCGATCGCCTGGAAGCGCGCACCCGAGCTGGAACGTGTGGTAGAGCCCCATCCAGTGCCCCACTTCGTGCGTGGCCGTGTCGCCGAGGTTGTAGGGCGCCGCAGTCCCGCCGGGCACCGACGAAAACAGGATCACCACGCCGTCGTCGACAGGATTGCTGCTGTACATGGACGGGAACGAGGCCCAGCCCAACGTGCCGTCCGCCGGCTTCAGGCTGTAGATGTTCAGGGCCTCGGCGCCGCCCTGCCGCAAGGCCAGCTTCATGAAGAATTCCTCGTTCGTCTCGATGCCGGCCCGGAACCAGACGTCGTTGGTGGTGCGCGTCGTCGCCACCAACCGGAACGACCACCCGGTCCCGGCGAATGCCGCATTGAGGACGTCGATCTGGCTGGCGACCTGTTCGTCGGGAATGTCGCCGTTCTCGATGCCCTCGCCCCGGTTGATGACGTGGAAGTACACGTCGATGACGCCGCCGGCGGCAACGTCGGCGAGCCACGCCGGCCCGGCGGCCCCGCGCGGCCGGACGTCGAGGACCGGGTCAACGCCCCTGCGGCGCACATTCCGCTCGGCGCCGCACTTGAACTTCTCGACGAAGTCGCGCTGGCTGCGGAACGTGGTGCCCTGGAACGTCCAGGGCAGGGTCGCGGCGAAGGCCTCGCGTACCGCGGCCGCCCGCGCCTGCTCGGCTGACTGACCCTGGGCCTGCGCCAACGCCGCCGAAGCCAGCGTCATCGCCATTGCCACTACACACGCACTGATTTGAAGCCTCACGCCACGTCTCCTGACTGGGAAGACCTTAGTCTAGTTGACGGGCGGCGGGCTGGCAATTCCGCCGAGGGACTCGAGTGCGGGGAGGGACGAAGGCGCGTCAGGGCACGCCCGAGGACCTCAGCACGAGGGGCCGGGGGCGCGCGAGAGGCCGGGGGGCCTGGGAGGGACCTGCGGGGTGGCCTCGGGCCCTGGTGGGGACGGCACCGAGTCTGCAGAACCGGCCTCGTGCGTCCACGACGCTGGTCGCGGGCCGCACGAGAGCCGGGCCGATCGAAGGGTTTCTACTTGCCGAAGCGGTACGTCGTGAACATCTGCTCCATGCGCGAGCCCTGCCCGGCCGAGAACGTGTTCATGCACGAATCGTCCGTGTAGTCCATGAAGTTGGTGATCGGGTCGAGGCCAGGGTACTTCCGGCCCGTGCAGGAGTCGCGACCCACCGGGCAACCATAGGCCGGGCTGCGCTCGGCGTTGGTGTCCGACACGCCATCGTTCGTGTTCGAGCAGCCGCCCTGGAAGGTGTGGTACAGGCCCATCCAGTGCCCGACCTCGTGCGTCCCCGTGTCGCCCAGGTTGTACGGCGCCGCGGTCCCGCCCGGGACGCTCGAGAACAGGAGCACCACGCCATCGTCGAGCGGATTGCCGGCATACGACGAGGGGAAGGTGGCCCAGCCGAGCAGGCCGCCGCCCGGATTGCTGGAGTAGATGTTGAGGTCGTCGGCAGTGCCCCGACGCAGGGCGGCCTTCATCTGGTCCTCCGCCGCGGTGCCCGGACCGGCGGTGTACCACGTCGCATTGGTGGTGCGGTCGGTCGACACGAGGGTGAAGCTCCACCCGTACGCCGCGTAGGCCGCATTGAGGACGTTGATCTGCGAGGCGATCTGCGAATCGGGGATGTTGCCGGCCGCCGTCGACGTCCCGTTGTTGATCACGTGCCAGTACACGTTGATCGCGCCACCCCTGAGGAGCGCGCCGCCATCACCGCCCGGGGCCCGCAGGGACATCAGGAAGTCCTCTTCCTCCCTGTTGGACCGCTTGTACTTCTCGGCACCGCACTTGTAGTTCTCGACGAAGTCCCGCTGGCTCGCGTACGTGACACCGCGGAACGTCCAGGGCAGGGTCGACTCGAAGGCTTCACGGGCGGCCGCGGCGGCACGCGCCTGCTCCGCAGCCTGGTCGGCCGGCTGGGCAACCGCCATTCCTGATACGAGCATTGCCGACACGACGAGACACCCTACGCGCACGTTGACCACAGCCGCCTCCGATCCTGACGGAAAATGAAGGCTGAAGTGTCGGGACCGCGACGGATGGAGTCAACGCCATTCCGCCACGGTCCCGACATGCAGTGGGTCACGCCCCGCGGCTAGGCGCCGGGCGCGCGGTACTTCACGGTCTTCGCGATGGCCTCGTCCACGTCCTTGGGCGTGATGAGCGTGACGAGCTCGCAGGTCACGACGCCGGTGGCGTTGATGGTGAGCGTCAGCGCCACGACAGACAACGGGTCGGGCACATCGATGATCACGTACGCGTCCACATCCCCTTGCGCGAAATAGAACGACTCCACCTTGCCGCCCACGCCCTTCACGGCCTTGGTCACGGCCGCCACGCGCGACGTGCCCCCGTCCTTGAGCAGGCCCTTCACGCCCTCCGCGTTGTACTTCGCCTTCGCCAGGTACTTGGCCATCGATGCTCTCCTTGCCGTCGAAAGACATGACCTGTCCGACGATATGCCGCACAGGAATGGCTGAGTATACGGAGGCGCACGTGTGGCCGCTTGAGGCGGGAGCCGTCCTGCACCAGAATCCCGCATGCCCACTCCCGGAGTCCGCGCCCTCGGCGCGCTGCTCGTCCTGCTGCTCGCCGCGGCCGCGCACGCGCAACCCGCCTACGACCTGCTCCTCAAGGGCGGTCACGTGATCGACCCGCGCAACGGCATCGACGCGCCGATGGACGTCGCCGTGAGCGGCGGACGCATCGCGGCCGTGCGCCCCGCGATCGACCCTGCCAGCGCGAAGCAGGTGGTGGACGTGGCGGGCCTCTACGTGACGCCCGGGCTCATCGACATCCACGTGCACCTGTTCGCCACCACCGGCATGAAGGGCGCCTGGGCCGGCGACAACAGCGTGCTGCCCGACGGCTTCAGCTTCCGCACCGGCGTGACGACGATGGTCGATGCGGGCAGCTCGGGGTGGCACAACTTCGAGGACTTCCGGCGGACGGTGATCGATCGCGCCAGCACGCGCGTGCTCGCCCTGCTGAACATCGCCGGATTCGGCATGCTCACCGACGCGCCCGAGCAGAACGTGCACGACATGGACGCGAAGGCCACCGCCGACATGGCCACGCGCCACAAGGACGTGGTCGTCGGCATCAAGTCGGCGCACTACCAGGGGCCCGAGTGGGTCTCGGTGGACCGCGCCATCGAGGCCGGCAGCGCGGCCAACGTGCCGGTGATGGTGGACTTCGGCTACTTCCGCGAGGAACGGCCGTATCACCAGCTGGTCTCGACACGCCTGCGGCCGGGCGACATCACCACGCACATGTTCCGCGGCCCGGTGCCCTACATCGGCGCCGATGGCAAGGTGCTCGACTACCTGCACCGCGCGCGCGCCCGCGGCGTGGTGTTCGACGTCGGCCATGGCGGCGGCAGCTTCGTGTTCCGCACGATGGTGCCCGCGGTGGCGCAGGGCTTCTTCCCCGACACCATCTCCACGGACCTCCACACCGGCAGCATGAACGCGGGCATGCAGGACATGCTGACGACGATGTCGAAGTTCCTGGTGGCGGGGATGCCGCTCGCGCGCGTGATCGCGGCGTCGACCGACAAGCCGGCGAAGGTCATCAAGCGGCCCGAACTCGGGCACCTGTCGGTGGGCGCCGAGGCCGACGTCGCGGTGCTGCGCGTGATGGACGGGCGTTTCGGATACGCCGACGGCGCGAAGGGCACGCTGGCGGGTGACCGGCGGTTGCTGTGCGAGATCACGCTGCGCGCGGGACGCGTCGCGTGGGACTGGAACGCGCGCACCGGCACGGACTACCGGCGCCTGCCGTCGACCTACGGCGTCCGCGACGTCGATCGCGTCATCGTCCCCTGACCCAGGGCGGCGGCGCGGTGGGACACCGCGCCCTACCCGTTCCGCGGAAGCTCTGAGGTAGGGCCGCGTGTCCCACGCGGCCGCACTCCTCACGCGCCGTAGGCGGCCAGCACGCGCTCGAGCTTGGCGCGCACGTCGGTGACCAGGTCGCCGAACCTGGCCTCCGGCATCCCGATGCGCTCCAGCGAGGCGGACGACACCTGCAGGTCCGCGTCGGTCGGCGCGTACCCGGTGCCGGCCTGCTTGGCCGCGATGTTGGCCACGTGCACCGCATCGGCGATGACGTCGTTGGCCAGCTCCGGCGTGTGGTGATGGATGATGCCGATCACCAGCCGGTC
>NZ_JBIINP010000159.1:0-10025 GCF_044337415.1 Luteitalea sp. | reverse complement strand
GCGGGATGCTCAGCGGCGACCGGCTCGCAGCGACACGCCGACCTGGACCGACGCGCCGGGCATCGGGTAGCCGGGGCGGTACGCGTACGTGGTGTCGAACAGGTTCTCGATGGCCACGAACAGGTCGGCGCGACTGCCCGTGCGCGGCAGGGTGAATGACGGGCGCGCGTTGACCACCGTGAAGCCATCCACGCGCGAGGGATTGGCACCGACGGCAGTCCGCGCACGCGCCAGCACGTGCATGCTCGACTGGTGCTGCACGTCCACGGCCACGTGGACGGGACCGAGCCGGCCGGTGACCGCCGCCACGATCGAGCGCTCAGGCAGGTACGGCAGCGACGGGATCGACGCGTCGAGCAGCGTGACGCCGAGGAACCCGCGCCAGCCGGCGCCGAGGTCCTGGTGCAGCGAGGCCTCCGCGCCACGCACGGTGTGCGCGCCGAGGTTGAGGAAGGTGGGGCGCGCGACGCGCGGCGGGAACGCGAACACGTAGCGCCGGGTGTAGTCGTCGCGGAACACGGCCGCGTCCACGCTCGTGCCGGGTCGCGGCGTGAGGGCCACGCCCACCTCGACGTGTTCCACCTCTTCCGCCTCGAGCTGCCGCCACGACTGGCCGAGCGGCGGGATCAGCTGCGACAGCACCACGACCTCCTGCCCCGGATAGGACACGCCTCGCGCGTAATTCACGCGTGCGGCCAGCAGCGTGCCGGCGCGCACGACAACGCCGGCATGCGGACTGGAGGCCGACGGCAGTTCCGAGTGGTCGTACAGCCGCACGCCCGCCGAGGGCTGGACCGACCACGTGCGCCCGAGCGGCACCACGCGATCGAGCGCGATGTGCGGCGCGACGATCGTCAGCGCGTCACCCTCGAATCTCGACGGTGGCACTGGCGCCACCGTGTCGAAGCGCACGTCGCCGTCGATGCGATCGACGTCCAGCCCGCCCGACACGTGCACGCCGCCCCACGCACGCACCTCCTCACGCCAACGCAGTCCCGACAGCGCGAATCGCGTCAACGTGTCGCCGTCGGGCGGGAGCTGGCCTCGCCAGTTGCCCTCCCCACTGTTGGTGTACGCCTGCACACTGCCGTTGGACCGGCTTCCCGCGTGCGCGACCGACAGCGTGGCGAGCGCCCCCGTGGTGCCGAAACGGCCGGCCATCGTCTCGGGCTGCCCGACCACGCCAGGGTCCGACGCGTCGTTGTCAGCCACGAGCATCGTCGCGGCCAGCGTCCATCCAGGCGCGAAGCGCCAGCCGGCGCGCGCGAAGGCGTTGGCGAGGCGTCCGTCGGCGCCAGGACGATGGCCGTCCGACCGCGCGAACCCCTGCGCCACCGCGACGTCCCACGCGCCGAATCGGCCGTTCAGTTCGGCCTGCTCCACGACCGTGCCGAAGCTGCCCGCGCTGGCCCGCATCGTGGCCGCCAGGCCCTCGCCTCGCGCGCGGCGCGTCGACAGATCGATCGCCGCGAAGGCATTGCCGAACGCCTGGGGCTGCGGCCCCTTGTGCACCTGCACCGCGTCGAGGCTGCTCACCGGCAGCAGGTCGAGCAGCGGATGTCCCCAGATGCCCATGTAGAAGGGCACGCCGTCGACGTAGGCCTTCAGTTCGCTTCCGGGACGGCTCATGCCGGTGCCCCGCACGAAGACCGCGCCACCGGACTCACCGCCGAACGCTCCCACGGGGTTGAATCGCGAGATGGTCACGCCAGGCGTCCTGCGCAGCGCGGATGCCAGGTCGACGGCGTTCAACTGCTCGATCTGCGCGTCGGTGACGATGGTGCTCGCCGCGCCGAACCTGTCGGCCGTGGTGGCGTCGACGACCGGCGGCGTGACAACCACCTGCTCGGTCCACGACTCGAGCGGCAGCGCAAGGCGCAACGGCGGCTCGCCAGCGGCCACGCGCACCTCCAGTGGCGCGAACCGGGCACGCTCGACGCGAAGCTGTACGGGCTGCGCCGCATCGACCCGCACTTCGAAGCGGCCGTCACCGTCAGTGGATGTCGCGCTCGCAGCGGCGGTATCGGATGTCGTGACCACGATGCGGGCGCCTGCGACCGGACGGCCCGAGGGATCGACGACGGTGCCGGCGAGCACCCAGGGCTGCGCGTGCAGCTTCACGCCGAGCGCCAGCACCAGCAGGCACATGAAGACCAACAGGCGTCGACACACGACGCACCAACGCTCGACCATCGGACTAGAGACTGCCATCGGGGAACACGCGGGCCGCGGGACGTCCAGGGCGCGCGTGCAGGCGATTCTACCTGCCAGACTCGATGTGGCCGGAACACAACCGAGGCGGACACCTGTGTCAATTGACATCTGATGCGTGATGCGAGATGGTGCCCCTGATGCGGACGACGCTCGACCTCGACGACGACCTGCTCGAGGCTGCCAAGGAGTTGGCGGCCGTGCGTGGCACCACGGCCGGGCGCGTGATCTCGGATCTGGTCCGGCAGGCGCTGGAGTCTCGCCCGCGGGTCGCCACGCGCAACGGCGTACCGCTGCTGCCTGCGCGTCCCGCCGGCAGCCGTCGTCCTTCGATGGCGCAGGTCAACGCGCTGCGCGACGAGGCCTGATGGCGCGCGTGGCGCTGCTCGACGTCAACGTCCTCGTCGCACTGCTGGACGGCGACCACCTGCACCACGATGCGGCGCACGACTGGTTCGCGGATGCCCGAGCACACGGCTGGGCCACCACACCCATCACGGAGAACGGCGCCATCCGCATCCTCTCCAACCCGGCGTACCACGCGGCGGCGCTGACGGCGACGGCCATGCGAGCGCATCTCACCCGTGTCTGCGCGGTGGACGGTCACCGGTTCTGGCCGTCGGACGTGAGCCTGCTGGACGACGTGCTGACTCCCCATGCGGCGGTGACACACCGGCAGCTCACCGACGTGTACCTGCTGGCACTGGCGGTCAAGCACGAGGGCTGCCTGGCGACCTTCGACGCCAGCATCCCGCTCTCGATCGTGAAGGGCGCCACGCGCAAGCACCTGCTCACGCTTGGTGGGTGAAGACACGCGCCAGTCGTCAACGGCGTGCTGAACACCGTGCCCGCCCAGGGGGGGCCGTCGCCTCGTCAGCCCGGGGGCATCACGACGACCACCTTGCCGCGCGCGCGCCCCTGCTCGAGGTAGCGGATGGCCTCGACGACCTGGCTGAAGGGCACCACGCGGTCGATCTGTGACCGCAGGGTCCCGTCGGCCAGGAGCGGCTGGAGGTACGCGAGGTCGCGTGCGTTGCCGCTCGCCACGAACGTGCCCATCGTGGACGACCCGACGAGCGACCGCACCGCCATCCCGGCCATGCGCGGCAGCGGGCCGAGCCACACCTGGGCGTGCGGCGTGCCCCCGCCGATGCCGATGTACCGACCGCGCTCGGTGAGCAACGCGCGCAGGGCGCCGAGTCCGTGATTGCTGACCGTGTCGAAGATCACGTCGTACCGATCGGGCAGGCGGGTCACGTCGGCGGCGGTGTAGTCGATGACGCGGTCGGCCCCGAGCGACTGGACCATGGCGACGTTGCGCGTGCTGCACACGCCGGTCACATGCGCGCCCAGGTGCTTGGCCAGTTGCACCGCGTACGTGCCCACGCCGCCGGATGCCCCGTTGATCAGCACGCGCTGGCCGCGTTGCACCTGCCCCTGATCGCGCAGGCCCTGCAACGCCGTGACTGCCGCCAGCGGCGCCGCCGCAGCGGCCTCGAAGGTGATCGTCGCCGGCTTGTGGACCACCGTCCCGTCGGCCGACACCACCACGTACTCGGCCAGGGCGCCACGACGCAGGCCGAACACCTCGTCGCCGACCGCAAAGCGGGTCACGCCGCTGCCGACTTCGGCCACCACGCCAGCGAAGTCGCTGCCCAGGCGAATCTCGGAGGGCTTGCGCAGGCCGCTGACCAGGCGCATCACGCGCGGCACGCCGCGCATGAAATGCCAGTCGGCCGGATTCACCGATGCGGCGCGTACGCGCACGAGCACCTGCCCGGGGCCCGGCGCGGGCCGGGCGATGCGCGCCAGTTGCAGCACCTCGGGACCGCCGTACTCGCAGGACACGAGCGCCGTCATCGGCGACGGTCCTGCCACCAACGGCCCCCGGTCGCACTCGTTCCCCGACCGCAGGTAGGCGACCACGAACGCGACGCCCAGCACACCCACGCCGCCCGCCATGCCCCAGCGGAGCAGCCGCACCAGGAGGCTGCGCCGGGCCCGCCTGCCCTTCTGGAAATGCGCCATGTCGTGTGTGGGACGGTCGCAGACGCCTCGAGGTTCAGTGTGCCCACACGCCGCCTGTGACGAGGCGTGCGGATGGCGACGCGCGGCCGTGGACGGCCACGCTCGATCCGTGCGGGCACCATGCCGTCGATTGCCGGATTTCCGGCGCGATTATCAGAATCCTCTGACAGACGCCGAAGAGTCGGCAGTGCTACCGTGGGCAATCGGAGAGGTTCCCCCATGCCCACACGCACGGCCGTCGAAGGCGTGCTCACGCGCGTCCGGCCCTATCTCGCTGCCGACGGCGGCGACATCCAGTTGGTGGACGTGGCGGGCGACGAGGTGCGTGTGCGCCTGCTGGGCGCGTGCGCCGACTGCCCCACCTCGCACATGACGCTCCATGTCGGCATCGAGCGTGCCCTGCGGCGCCTCGCGCCCGGCCTCCGCCTCGTCCAGGTGGCGTGACATGGCGGCGCCAGACCGCGTGCCGTTCTCCCTCGAGTCCATCGTGGTGGGGCGCAACCCGCGGATGCGGGCGATCTTCCGCTATCTGGCGCTCGTCGGGCCGGGCCAGGGCACGATGCTGGTCACCGGCGAGAGCGGCACGGGCAAGGAGGTGGTGGCCAACGCGCTGCACCTCCACAGTACGCGGCGCGACAAGCCCTTCGTCGCCGTCAGCTGCGCGCTGTTCTCCGAAAGCCTGATCGAGTCCGAGCTCTTCGGACACGAACGCGGCGCCTTCACCGGCGCCACCGGCAGCCGCGCCGGCCGCTTCGAGCGCGCCGACGGCGGCACGCTGTTCCTCGACGACATCGACGACGTGCCGCTGCCGATGCAGGTCAAGCTGCTGCGCGCGCTGCAGCAACGCACGATCGAGCGCCTCGGCGGCACCGGCCCGATCCCGGTCGACGTCCGCGTCGTCGCCGGCACCAAGCGCGACCTGCAGCAGATGGTGCGCGAGGGCCGGTTCCGCGAAGACCTCTACTACCGCCTGAACGTCCTCTCGGTGAGCCTGCCGCCCCTGCGCGAACGGCGCGAGGACATTCCGCTGCTGCTCACGCACTTCCTCGAGCGGTTCTTCGAGCGGCGTGGGGTGCCGCCCGCGCCGTTGTCCGATGGCGTGATGCGGGCCCTGATGGACTACGACTGGCCCGGCAACGTGCGCGAACTCGAGAACACCTGCGAGCGCATGGCCGAAAGCTGCACGTGTGGCCAGATCCGGATCGGCTGCCTGGGTGCCAGCATCCTCCTGCAGGACGGCGGACCGGACATCGTGAGCGACGCGCCCCGGCAGCCCGCGAGCCAGGGGTCCCCTCGCGCCGCCGCGTGGGACGACCTGGCGGGCGGTCCGCTCGACGCGCCGGCCCACCTGACCGATGACGCCCTCCTCCCTGCGCGGGTGGGTTCCACACCCCCCATGCCCCAGTTGGGCGGGCTGTCGCTCGACGAGTACCTCAGGCGCGTGGAGGCCGACTGCATCGCGTCGGCCCTCTCCGCCAGTGGCGGCAACAAGTCGCGCGCGGCGCGCCTGCTCGGCATCAAGCGCTCGACGCTGGGCGATCGCATCGTCCGCTGCGGCCTGGAGACGTAGGACCGATCGAGCCTGGTGTCCCACCCCACCGAGGTAGGCCGGGGGTCCCCACAGATTCAGAGGTAGGGCGGGGTGTCCTCACCCCGCCGTCAGTCCCGATGGCTCGCGGCGTCGGGACCGCTGCCGGCCAACGGCGCGATAGGGACATCGCGCCCTACCTGATTGACAGGAACACCACGCCCCTGACTGATGGCGACCACGCGCCCTGCCCCCTCAGTGGTGATGCGGCTGCGTGGCCACCGACTCGGTGGTCGCGGCGGGGGCATGCGCGCCGTGCGGCGTCGAGACGCCGCGCATGATCAGGATCACCCCGACGATGGCGAGGGCCACGGGCGCGGCGCGACGCATCGCGACGGGGACGCGCGTCGTCAGGGCCCCGCCAGCCATGCCGAGTGCCGCGAGCACGGGCGTCGTGCCGACGGCGAACGCGGCCATGAACAGCAGCGCCTGGCCGAACTGGCCGAAGCCGGCGGCGGCCGTGAGCGCGGCGTACAGCAAGCCACAGGGCAGCAACCCGTTCAGGGCGCCGAAGACCAGGGGGCCACGGATCCGGTGGGCGCGCATCCAGGTGCCGGCACGGCCGAGCGCCCCCGTGACGGCAGCCGCGAGCCGATGCGTCCCGAGCGTGGTGGAGACGAGTCGCGTGGCGGCGAGGCCCTGCAGGACGAGCGCCACGCCGGCAAGGATGGCCAGGGCACGGCCGAGGCCGAGGCGCGCCAGTGCGGCGCCGGCGAGCCCGGCGAGTGCGCCAAGCACGAGGTAGGTGCCGAGGCGACCGAGGTGATACAGCGCCGTATGCTCTGCCAGGCGCTGGGGCGGCACGTGCGGATGACTGCCGAGCCCCTGCGACCTCGGCGCCGCCAGCAGCACGAGCGGGCCACACATCGCCGCACAGTGCCCGCTGCCGACCAGCCCGAACGCCAGGCCCGCCAGGAGGGCCGTCATGGCACGCGGACGTCGCGCTGGACGAAGTAGTCGCGCCCGTCGGCCGACCACTGCAGCTTGACGCGCCAGTGCCCGCGAGCCAGGCCGCGCAGGGCAATGGCCTGGGAGCCGTCGGCCTCGGGCACGAGCGCCTCGGCGCGATCGGCGCGTGCGTCGGCCGGCCGGTACAGGTGGGCCGTCCCCCGGACGCGGCTGGCCATCGCGGCCGGGAACTGCAGCCGGAGCGTGTCGCCCTCGACCAGCGCGGACACGGCGCCTGCGAGCGCATCGCCATTGGCCACGGCCTGCATGTGCCGATCGTGGTCGAGCGCCTGCGCGTAGTAGTCGTCGCTCACCAGTTCCACGTCGCGCGTCATGGCGAAGGCCACGAACCCGACGGTGCTGAGGGCGAAGGCCGTATAGAACAGGGCGACGGCCACGCCCCAGTGGATCTGCAGTTTCATCGGTACCTCATGGCCAGGCTCCGAGAGCCAGCCGTCCCGGAGCGTCGAAGCCCCTGGTCACTACTGGTTCGGAATCCCCAGGAACGATGTCTCCACCATCTCGACGAGCTGCCCGCCCTGCGTGACCTCGATGCGCACCGGCGTGCTGGTGCCCTTCACGGCGGTGCTGGGCAGGCGCAGCAGCAGGCGGCTCTGGATGATGCCGTACGGGGCCATGTCGCCGATGGGGCCGAGCGGCGTGATGCTGCCGCCCGCCGGCTCCACCACCCGGTACTGCAGGGTGAACGGCGTGTTGGTGCGGTTGATCACCTGGACGTTGTAGAAGTTGCTGACGTCGCCGTTGTCGAGCGTCGTCTGCAAGGTGCCGGGCTGCCGCAGGATGAGCACGTCCATGGCCGGCCGCCTGGCAATCAGCGTGGCGGCGGTGGAGAACATGATGAGCCACACGACCGCATAGGCCTTGACGCGCCAGCTGAGCCGATTGGGCTGCTTCGTCCGTACCGCCTCCTCGGACGTGTACCGGATCAGGCCCGTCGGCTTGCTCACGCGTGCCATCACGTCGTCGCAGGCGTCGGCGCAGGCCGTGCAGGCCACGCACTCGAGCTGGATGCCGTTGCGGATGTCGATGCCCGTCGGGCACACCGTGACGCACTGCCCGCAGTCGATGCAGTCGCCCCTGGCGGCCTCCTGCGCGCCGCGCACCATCTTGCCGCGCGGCTCGCCGCGGCTGCGGTCGTAGGTGATCGTGATGGTGTTCTGGTCGACCAGCGCGCCCATCACGCGTCCGTACGGACAGGCGAGCGTGCAGGCCTGCTCGCGGAACCGGGCGAACACGGCGTAGAACACGAAGCTGAAGACCGTGATGGCGAACAGGCCGGCCAGGTGCTCCCGCGGCGGGTCGGTCACGATCTTCCACAGGGCGTCGAAGCTGATGATGTAGGACAGGAAGACGTTGGCGATGAGGAACGAGAGCCCGAAGAAGATGACGTGCTTCAGGCCCTTGCGCCACGCCGTGTCGAACGTGAGGGGCGCCTTGTCGCGGCGCACCTGCTGCTGCGCCGACCCCTCGATCAGCCACTCGATCTTGCGGAACAGCATCTCGAGGAAGATCGTCTGCGGGCACAGCCACCCGCACCAGATGCGACCCACCGCGGACGTCACCAGCGCGATGGTGAGGAACCCGGTGAGGACACACAACACCAGCAGGTAGAAGTCCTGCGGCCAGAACACGATGCCGAAGACGATGAACTTCCGCTCCAGGATGTTGAGCAGCAGGATGGGCTGCCCGTGCAGCTTCACCAGCGGCCCGAGGAACAGCAGGGCCAGCAGGACGTAGCTGACGTACGTCCGGGCGTTGTAGAAACGCCCGGACGGCTTTCGTGCATAGACCCACTTGCGCCGGCCGTCGGTGTGGACGCTGGCCAGTTCGTTGCGGAAAGTGTCGTGATCCTCGTCGAACCCGAGCGGCGCTGTGGATTGGGTAGTCATGGACGTGCTAGCTGCAGGGCTTCTCCCGCTCGGGATTGACGGCCCGCGGGTTTTCCGGGTTGGTCCCCTGCTTCGAGAGCACGTAGCTCACCACAAGCAGGAGCTGTTCGTCGGAGAGCGTCTTGCCGCTGCCGTACGGCAACATGCCGAGCGGCGGGAAGCCGGTGGCGACGTTCTTCACCATCTCGGCCGGCGTGCACCCGTGAATCCAGAGGTTGTCGGTCAGGTTGGGCCCGACCAGGCCTCCGAGATCCTTGCGGTGGCACGAGTGGCACAGGTTGTCGTTGCTCTCGAAGATCGCCTGGCCCTTCTGCAGGCTCGCCGGATCGGTGAGGGCGACGAGCGTGGCGCTCGGGCCTGCTGCCTTCGGCCGGTTCGCGGCGAGCCGGTTGGCCGCCTCGACCTCGGCAGTGTACTCGGCCACCATGCCCGGCTGCCCCCACATCGGCTTCGACAGCCCGTGGTAGTTGATGGCGTACACGATGCCGAACACGATGGTGAAGTAGAAGCCGTACAGCCACCAGCGCGGCAGCGCGTTGTCGAACTCGCGGATGCCGTCGTATTCGTGGTTGAGGAGTTCGTCCTTCTTGTCGCTCACAGCTTGGCTCCTCGCAGGGCGGTGCCGCGCGCCTCGGGCGCGGACGCATCATCGTCGAGCGGCAGGGCGGCGTACAGAGCCAGTTCGCGGCGATCGAGTCGCAGCGCCCACACCAGCATCACGACGAACACGGTCAGGAAGATGAGCAGGGAGAGGACGGGAAAGACCTCGATCCCCACGATCGTGCGCAGGACTTCCTTGTACATCAGCGGCCTCCCCCGTTGGGCAGCAGGGCCGCCTGGGTGGCGTCGGGCTTTGCCTTGGCATCGGTGCCGAGGCGCTGCAGGTAGGCGATGAGGGCGACGATCTCGCGATCGGCCGGCGTGTCCATGCCGGCGCCCTTCAGTCGCTCGGCGATCTGCGCGGCCTGCGCCTGCATGTCGGCGCGGGCCTTCTGGTCGTAGCCGTCCGGGTACGGGACGCCCAGCTTGCGCAGCGTGATGATCTTGCCCTCGATGTGCGTGTCATCGAGCTTGTTGGTGTACATCCACGGGTACCCCGGCATGATCGAACCCGGTGAGGTCGAGCGCGGGTTCTTCATGTGCAGGTAGTGCCACGAGTCGGGGTACTTGCCGCCGACGCGGTGCAGGTCGGGTCCGGTGCGCTTGGAGCCCCACAGGAACGGGTGGTCGTAGACGAACTCGCCCGGCTTGCTGTAGTCGCCGTAGCGCTCAGTCTCGGCGCGCATCGGGCGGATCATCTGCGAGTGGCAGCCGACGC
Organism: Luteitalea sp.; assembly: GCF_044337415.1. Taxonomy (GTDB): domain Bacteria; phylum Acidobacteriota; class Vicinamibacteria; order Vicinamibacterales; family Vicinamibacteraceae; genus Luteitalea. Next base: position 22 of record NZ_JBIINP010000159.1, on the reverse strand, counting down.
AGCCCTCGCGAATGTACAGGTC
>NZ_JBIINP010000381.1:0-2736 GCF_044337415.1 Luteitalea sp. | reverse complement strand
CCGACACCGAGTTCGCGCCGTGGACCGTGGTGCCCTCCGACGACAAGAAGCGCGCGCGGCTCAACGTGATCACCCACATCCTGTCGCACGTCCCCTACGAGCGCCTGCCGCGGCCCAAGGTGAAGCTGCCGAAGCGGCAGAAGCCGGGCAGGTATCGGGAACCGGGTTACCCGTACCGCTACGTCGCCGAGACGTACTGATCGCCCCGCGTCAGTGGCGCATCGCGTCGAGACGGTTGGTGGCGGCCATGATGTCGCGCTGCAGCTGCCTGACCATCTGCGCGATCAGGTCCTTCCCCTTGCCGGCGGCCTCGTCGACCATCACCTTCAGTGATCCGATCGGCGAGGCCAGCAGCTCCTCGCGCTCCTTCGACAGCCGGTCGAGGTGTTCCTCGAGTTGCGACATGCGGCGCAACATCCGCAGGCGCATGGCGTCGGGGTCGCTGCCGCGCACGGCCTCGGGGCTCCGCTCCCACATCTGGAGGATCCAGCGGAGCTGCTCCTCGTCGCCCAGCCGGTAGGCGCGGTTGGCCTGCACCATCAGGGAGTGGCGATGGTCGCGGGCGTGGCCGTCGTGCGCGAGATCGGGATGGATGATCTTGGCCACCTCGCGGAACAGCTTGCGCACCGCGTCGGAGGTGAAGCGCGGCGGCACGTCGACCACGGGCGACGGACCCGTGTCGGCGGGCGGCGCTTCTCCGGCTTCCTCGGCCGCCTTCGCCTCGGCCACCTTCCGCGACAGCTCGCCGAGCTCGAGCTCGGCGATGGCGATCTCGAGTTCATCGAGCTGGTCGTGGAGCAGCCCGACCTCCTTCCGGTAGCGGATCCGGAAGGCCTCCAGTTCGAGCTTGAACGAGTCGAGGTCGGCCGTGCGCGCGTCGAGCGCGGCCTCGAGTTCCTTCACGCGCGCGTGCAGCGAGGCGAGTTCGTCTTCAGGGGTGTCGGGGCGAACGAGGGTCGTCACGGCGAGAACAGGGCATTATCGCAGGCCAAGGGACAAGGGACGAGTACGCGAGTCACAAGGGAGGCGAGGGACAAGGGACAGGGAGCCAAGGGACAGGTGACCAGACAGGGCGCCGCCTCTCTGTTCAGCGTGGCGGCGTCACTTCCTGACGCAGCAGCGCCTTCCTGATCTTCCCCGAGCTGGTGCGTGGGAGCGCGTCGACGATGGTGAGTGCGTCGGGGCGCCACCAGCGGGGGACGTGGTCGGCAAGGTGGGTGTGAAGTTCGTCCAGCGTCGGCGCCTCGTGGCCTGGTGCCACCACGAGGATGGCCACGGGGCGCTCGCCCCAGCGGTCGTGCGGTACCGCCACGACCGCCGCCTCCGCGATCGCCGGGTGCTGCAGCAGCAACGCCTCGAGGGCCGCCGAGCTGATCCACTCGCCGCCGGACTTCACGAGGTCCTTGGCCCGATCGATCACCGACACGGCGCCCGTCGGGCCGATCGTCACGACGTCGCCTGTCCGCAGCCATCCATCAGCGGTCCGCGTCTCGTTCACTGCCTGCGGGGCACCGGCCACAGGCGACCTGAAGTACGACGATGCGATCCACGGTCCGCGCACTTCGAGCTCGCCGGCGGTGGTGCTGTCCCAGGGCACGAGCGTGCCGTCCTCGGCCCGCGCGCGAATCTCCACGAGCGGCGCCGGTCGGCCTTGCGTGGCTTGCCATGCGTACTGCGCGTCGGCGGGTGCGTCCGCCAATTCGCTCGGCACGCGCGCGAGCGTGCCGAGTGGGCCGGTCTCAGTCATGCCCCACGAGTGGAGCAGCCGTACGCCGTGCCGTTCGTCGAAGGCGCGAATCGTTGCCTCGGGTAGCGCCGCGCCGCCCACCAGCATCGTGCGCAGCAACGAGAGGTCGTGGCCCGGGTGCGCGTCGAGCCAGGCGAGCAGGTCGTGCGCGATGGTCGGCACGCCCGCCGTGTGCGTTACCCGTTCCGACTCGAGGAGCGCGACGAGGCCGGCCGCGTCGAGGCGCGCGCCGGGCAGCACCTGCGACGCACCGACGAGCGCGCAACTGAAGGGGAGCCCCCAGCCATTGGCGTGGAACATGTGGGCCGCGGCGAGCACGGTCGAGCGCTCCGACAGGTCGAGCATGTCGGGCAGCGCCTGCGTGAGTGCGTGCAGCACGAGGGCGCGATGCGAGGTCAGCACGCCCTTCGGCCGCCCGGTCGTCCCCGACGTGTGGCAGAGGATCGCGCCGGCCCGTTCGTCGTGCTCCGGGAACTCGTCGGGCTCGTGCGCGGCCAGCAGCGACGCGTGGTCGATCGTGCCCACTGGCACGTCGCCCGAGTCGCTGATCACGACGATCGGCCTGTCGGCGATGAGGCGCCGCACGGGCACGAACGCCTCCCACAGCGCCGCATCGACGATCGCCACGGCGTCGTCGGCTTCGGTGATCGCGTGCGCGAGGTCGTCGGCAGGCAGCCGGACGTTCAGCGGGTGCAGGATCGCGCCCGAGGCGGGGATGCCGTAGAAGGCCTGCAGGTGCCGGGCGTGACTCCAGCAGAAGGTCGCCACGCGGTCGCCGGGACGCACGCCGAGCGCGCGCATCGCCGCGGCCAGGCGTCGGGCCTGGGCAAGGCAGTCGCCATACGTCGTACGCACGAGGCGGCCGTCGGCCTCGCGCGACACGATCGCCTTGTGTGCGAACAGCGTGTCGACCCGACGCAGCAGCGCGGCGGTCGTCAGCGGGATGTCCATCGTCAGCCCGACCACGGCTATGGGACGCCGCGCGTCGA
>NZ_JBIINP010000039.1:0-31001 GCF_044337415.1 Luteitalea sp. | reverse complement strand
CAGGTGCTGATCACGCCGACCAGCGTCGTCCGCTACACGCCCGAGTGGTTCGGCAGGCTCGAGCACTCGGTGCACATGGCCCATGTCGCGTCGGTCCGTATCGACACGAACCTGATGTTCTCGGACGTCTTCATCGAGACGACGGGCGGCGTGAACCCGATCCGCTGCACGGGGCATCGAAAGAAAGATGCGGTGCGCATGAAGGCGCTCATCGAGGAGTACCAGACCGGCTACTACCGGCAGCACGAACGGCACTCCTGACCGCCGCACCACCACCTGACCCTCGCGACGCCCGTGCCCGATGCTCTGACCCTCGTCGTCCGCCGTCTCACGGCCCCGACGCCGACCACCCGTCGCCTGGTACTCGCCCTCGACGGCGTGCCCTTTGCCTACCAGGCCGGCCAGGCCGCGTCGATCGGTCTGCACGGACAGCGCGAGCGGCGCCCGTACTCCATCGCCTCCGCCCCCACCGACACGTCGATTGACGACGGCCTCGAGTTCTTCCTGAGGACGGATCCGGGAGGCGGCCTCGGCCGGCACCTCGACGCCGTGCGCGAGGGCGCGCGGATCGACTTCGAAGGCCCGTATGGCGCCTTCCTGTTGCCGGAGGTCCTGCCCGCGTCGCCGCTGCTGTTCGTGGCGGGCGGCACCGGGCTGGCGCCCTTACGGTCGCTGGCACGTGAGGCCCGCGCCCGTGGCCACCAGGGACCACGGCACCTGCTCTACTCGGTGAGGACGGCCGACGACGTGGCGTATGCGGAGGAACTGGCGTCGTGGCAGGCCGACCACGGCGGCGAGGCCATCGTGAGCGTCACGCGAGGCGCGGACGACTCATGGGCGGGTCGACGCGGCCGCATCGACCTGGCGCTGCTCCGCCAGTTCGCTGGCCCGGAGCTGCCCACATGCTTCCTGTGCGGGCCGTCGCCGATGGTGGAGGACGTGACCCACTCGCTCTCACAGCTCGGCGTGCCTGCCGATCACGTGCGCACGGAACAGTGGGCTCCGAGTGCCTGACGTGGCAATTTGAAATTCGACATTCGAAATTCTCGGGCGAGGGCCTCCGGCCACTCGCCACGATCAGGGATGGCGCGCGAGCGAAGGCCGTGAGGCCGAGCCGCTCGGAATTTCAAATGTCCAATTTCGAATTACATGCCCATCGGGCGGTAGCCGGCATCCACGTAGATGACCTCGCCACTCACGCCCTTGCTCCAGTCCGAGAGCAGGAACATGGCCGCGCCGGCGACGTCGCCACCGTCGATGTTGCGCTTGAGCGCGGCGCGCTCGCGGTAGACCTGCAGGATGCCGGAGAAGCCGGCCACGCCTGACGCGGCGAGGGTCTTCACCGGGCCCGCCGAGATGGTGTTCACGCGGATGTCCTGTGCGCCGAGTTCGCTGGCGAGGTAGCGCACCGACGACTCGAGGGCCGCCTTGGCCACGCCCATCACGTTGTAGTTCGGGAAGGCGCGATCGGCACCGAGGTACGACAGCGTGATGATGCTGCCGCCGCCCTTGCGCGCCAGCAGCGGCGCGGCGCCGCGGGCCATGGCGACCAGCGAGTAGGCGCTGATGTCGAGGGCGATGCGGAACGCCTCGCGCGACGTCTCGAGGAACGGGGCCGACAGGGCCTCGCGCGGCGCGAAGGCCGCGCCGTGCACCAGGAAGTCGAGGCCCGCCACCTGGCCGTCGAGGGCCGAGAACAGCGCGGCGATGTCCTCGTCGCGGCTCACGTCGCAGGGGAGCAGGATGGGCGCCGTCTTCAGCAGCGGCACCAGTTCCTCGACGTTCTCCTTCAGCCGCTCGTTCTGGTAGGTGAGCACGAGCCTGGCGCCGGCCGCGTCGGCCTGCTGCGCGATGGCCCAGGCGAGCGAGCGCTTGTTGGCGACACCGACGATGAGGCCGGTGCGTCCCGACAACAGTTCCGACATGCGATGCGTCCCCGCGCGACGAACGGTCACGTCGCGCTTACGAAAGGACCGGCCTGGCGGCCGGCGGCGGCCTCAACGGCCGCGGCGATGGTTCTGGCGGCCCTTGCCGGGCTGGCCGCCCTGTCCCTGCGGGCCCTTGCCCGAGGGATGACCGTTGGCATAGGGCGAGTAGCCGCCCCAGCTGACGTTCCCGTTCCCGGCGCCCGCGGGCTGCGGACGGGGACGGCCACGCCGCCCCTGCGGCTGCCGCGCCACGTTGTACAGCGTGAAATCCGTGGGCTTGCGCTCGGGCACCTGCCCCTCGATCTTGGGCAGCGTGGCGCGAATCAGCGTGTGGCGATGCACCGGCTCCTCGTGCCGCGGGGCATCGGGATCCTCGTCGGGCGCGACGACAGGCGCCGCGGCCACCGCAGGGACGGCCGGCGCCAGGGCCACGGGGGCAGGCACCACCACGGGTGGCGGGGCCACGCGAGGCGGCGGCGCCATCGGGGCCCCGTCGTCGTCGGCCGACACCAGCGGCACACCCGTGTCGGCGTCCCGTCCCGTGACGTTCTCGAGCACCGTCTTGTACAGGGCGGCCTGCGGGTCCGCCTTCTTGCGGCGCGCCGGCACCTTGCCCTGCTTGTAGACGTGTTCGGTATCGCAGGTCGAGCACCTGGTGGTGCGGACCTCGTCGCCGACCAGCGCGACGATCACATGATTGGTAAGGCGTTTCTCGCGCGGACAATAATCGTCCAGCGTCTCACCCAGCCGAAGCCGGCGCTCTTGCATCAACAACTCCCGGAAGTACGTCCCAGGGGGGGCGGGATCTCCGCGACAGACCCAACGGAAAGGAGGTCACCGGATACTAGCACATCATCCTCGCGACTCAAGCCATTCCCGCATCTGCTCGAGTCGGATGGCCACGGCGTCGGGCGCGGTGCTCTGCGGCGTCCGCCGGGCGACGATCGAGGCCATCGGCGTGATGGCCGCCACCACATCGTCGCCGAAGAGCGGCGAGAAGCGCCGCCACTCGTCAGGAGTCAGTGACTCGATCGACCGCTGTTCCTGCAGCAGGGTCCGCACCATGCCACCGACGAGTTCGTGCGCATCGCGAAATGGCAGCCCGCGCCGCACGAGGTAGTCCGCCACATCCGTGGCGAGCATGAAGCCGCCCGCGGCACGCTGCGTCACCTCGCGACGCACGCGCAGCGTCCGCACCACCGCCTCGCACGACATGAGGCTGCCTGCCACGGTGTCCTCGGTGTCGAAGACGGCTTCCTTGTCTTCCTGCAGGTCCTTGTTGTACCCGCTCGGCAGGCCCTTCATCGACACGAGCCAGCCCGTGTGCGTCCCGATCACACGCCCTGTCTTCCCACGTACGAGTTCCATGGGGTCCGGGTTCTTCTTCTGCGGCATGAGGCTGCTGCCGGTGGTCACCGAGTCGTCGAGCTCGAAGAAGCCGAACTCCTCGGTGCCGTAGACGATGACGTCCTCGGCGAGGCGGCTGACGTGGATCATCACCAGCGCGCAGGCGTGGAGGAAGCTCGACACGAAGTCGCGGTCGGCCACCGCGTCCATGCTGTTGAGCACGACACGCGAGAAGCCCAGCCGCTGGCGCAGGAACTCGACATCGATCGGGAACGAGTTGCCGGCGATGGCACCGGACCCGAGCGGCAGCGCATCCGCCTCGGCGTACACCGCGTCGAGCCGCTCGCACGCACGCCGGAACGCCGACGCGTGCGCCAGCCAGTAGTGGGCCTCGAGGACGGGTTGCGCGCGACGCAGGTGCGTGTAGGCCGGCAGCGGCGCCTCGCCCGCCTCGGCCGCACGCGCGCACAGGGCGTCGACCAGCGAGCACAGGCGTCCCTGCATCCCGCGAATGGCGCGCCGCAGATAGAGGCGCAGGTCGAGCGCCACCTGCTCGTTGCGCGAACGCCCCGTGTGCAGCCGCTTGCCGGTGGCGCCCACGCGCGCCACGAGCTGCCGCTCGACGAAGGAGTGCACGTCCTCGTCGTCGCCCGACACGAAGGCCGGGTCGGCCGCGGCGGCCTCGCGCAACTCGGTGAGCGCGCGGTCGAGCGCCTGCTGCTCGTCCACCGAGAGCACGCCGGCCTTCAGCAGGGCCTCCGACCACGCACGGCTGCCCTCGACGTCGTCCTCGAACAGGCGACGATCGAAGGCGAAGGACGCCCCGAAGGCGAAGACGTCCTGATCAGGGGCACTCGCGAAACGACCAGACCACAAAGTAGACATAGGGAATTCAGAGTTCAGAATTCAGAATTCAAGGTTCACAGCTTCGGAGTTCGAAGTCAGTGTCAGTGCGCGGCCCGTCCCACCACCTGCACGCCGCCCTTGTAGAGGCGCAGCAGGATGGTCGCGGTGGCGTCCTTGAGGGCCCGATCGGCGAGCGCGTCGATCGAGGCGCGGGTGAGCCCGTGCCAGTCGCCGGTCCGCAGCAGATCGACGTAGCTCTCGGCCAATCGGCGCCGGAGCGTGCGGAGCGACCAGGGCAGCGTGAGCGCCTCGAGTTCCCGGAACGCGATCTGGAGAATCGTGGCTGCCGGCGCCTCGGCCACCTCGCGCCGCACGCCGCTGCCCTCCGGCACGAGCACGTCGACCCGCCCCACGCCGTGCGCGGCGGCGATCGTGTCGAGGCTGCTCAACAACTCGACCAGCGGCATGGCGACGCCGTTGACCCGGCGTGGGCTGCCGCCCTCGAAGTGGATGTCGAGCGTGGCCGGCGCGTCGGGTCCACGCGTGGCTGGGCGGGTCTGGGAGAACAGCGAGCCGTCGACGGGCGCATTCAGGTCGGCCGGGGCGGACAGCGATCGTCCCCAGAGGCTGGCCCGCGCAACGGGCGTCTCGGTCTCGACCTGCAGTCGCGCCAGCGCCTCGGCCCGCACCTCGGTCGGCATCGTCTCCACGCTCGTCCGGACCGGGAGACGCGAGGTGGCCGCGAGCAGCCGCGCCATGCGGGCTGCGGCCTGGCCGTGCCCGCCATGGGCGAGGGCATCGGCCTGCTCCATGGCGGCCACGGCGGCCACCTGCGCCGCCACGCACGGCAGCGCGAGGACCGCGGCGTGCGGATCGCCATCGAAGCCGATCGCGCCGGCCCGCAGCGCCGGCAACACCATCTCGTGGGCGAAGGCCTCACGCGCGTCGAGCACGTGGGCACGCACGGCGCCCGCCTCGAGCGCCCGCTCGCGCACGGCCAGGAGGCTGTCGCCCTGGCCGACGTCCACCGTGACGGTGACCACCTCGGCCTCGCGGGCCAGCCAGGGAATCGCGTAGAGCGTGCCCGCGTCGCCGGCATGGGCGAGCACCACCCGTGGTTGCGTCATCTGTCGTCGTGTCCTTACCGGACCAGCGCCGGCATGCGGGCCGGGGCACTGGCCCGCCATGAGTCGAGGCGCTCGACGAGCGTCTCGGCCGCGCGCGCGTCGCGGCAGATCACCAGGATCGTGTCGTCGCCAGCCACCGTGCCGAGCACCTCCGGCACGGGCGCCCGGTCGATGGCAATGGCCAGCAGGGCTGCCTGGCCGGAGTCGGTCCGCAGCACCACCAGTTGCTCGGACCGCTCGGACCGCTTCAGGAACTCGGCGGTGGTCCGCTGCAGGGTGGCCAGCGCGTCGGCCGGCCACGATACCACCCCCGTGGCAAGGCGCTGATACGCCCCGTCACTGGCCCGCTTGACGACGCCCAATTCCTTGAGGTCGCGCGACAACGTCGCCTGCGTCACATCGACCCCGCGGTCGTGCAGGCGCTGCCGCAGCATCTCCTGGCTCGAGATGCTCTCCCGTGCGATGACGTCCAGAATGACGCCCTGTCTCGTGCCTTTCATGTTTATACAGGCGTATGCATCCTAACTGCATGGAAAGGCCCTGTAAAGTCACGAAATTTTTACTTGCACCAAGGCAGGGCAATCTGCATACTTGGCGTTCTTTCGCATAACTATTCACATGACAGACGGACAGCAACGCATCGGGGTCGGGGTGGTGGGCGCCACGGGATACGGCGGCCAGGAGCTCGTCCGGCTCCTCGCCAGGCACCCGCAGGCCGAGCTGAAGGTGGCACTCGGCTCGAGCCAGACCGAGCAGCCCCGCACCCTCCCCGGCCTCGCGCGGATCTGGGACGGCGAGATCACGGGGTACAGCCCCGACGCCCTCGCCGGCTGCGACGTCGTCTTCCTGAGCACGCCCGAGGCGTTCGCGGCCACCAGCGCCGCCGAGTTGCTCGCGCGCGGCCACCGGGTGATCGACCTTTCCGGGGCATTCCGCCTCAAGGATCCGGCCCTGCGGGCGAAGTTCTACCCGGCCACGCCCGATCCGCTGCCCGACGGCACCCTCTACAGCCTGCCGGAGTTCGACGGCCCGGCCGTGCCCGCAGCACACCTGATCTCGTGCCCGGGCTGCTACCCGACCGCCGCCCTGCTGTCCCTGCTGCCCCTCAGCCGCGCCGGCCTCCTGCAGGGCGATGCCATCGTCGACGCCAAGTCGGGCATTTCCGGCGCCGGCAAGGGCGCCAGCGAGCGCACGCACTTCTCCGAGAACCACGGCAGCGTGGCGGCCTACGGCCTGTTCGGCCACCGCCACACGCCGGAGATGGAACAGGCACTCGGCCTGCCGGTCACGTTCACGCCGCACCTCGTGCCGCTCGACCGCGGGATCCTCTCGACGACCTACGCGCGGCTGAAGCCGGGCGTGACGGCCGCGCACGTGGCCGACACGATGCGCGCCGCGTACGTCCATGCCTTCTTCGTGCGACTCACCGGTGACCGCCTGCCGGAGATCAAGCACGTCGTGCACACGAACTTCTGCGACATCGGCTGGAAGGTGGACGACGCCACCGGCCGCCTGATCGTCGTCGCCGTGCTCGACAACCTGCTGAAGGGCGCCGCGGGGCAGGCGATCCAGCAGTTCAACCTCCTGTACGGCTTCCCCGAGACGGAAGGCCTGCTGTGATTCAGGCGCCCGTGCTCGTGAAGTTCGGCGGCGAACTCGTCGAGACGCCCGAGCGCCTCGACGCCGTCGGCGAAGCCCTCGTGGCGCAGGCCGCAGAGGGTCCGCTGGTGGTCGTGCATGGCGGCGGCCGGGAGATCGACGCCGAGCTGGCGCGCCGCGGCGTCGCCAAGCAGGCCGTCGACGGACTCCGCATCACCGATGCCCCGACGCTCGAGGCCGTGGTGGCCGTGCTCGCGGGCACGATCAACACCCGCCTCGTGGCGCATCTGGTGTCGCTCGGCGTGAAGGCCGTGGGCCTCACCGGCGTCGACGCCGAACTCGCGCGCGCCACGCGGGCCGCCGCGCACGTCACCGCTGCGGGCGCCGCCGTGGACCTCGGCCTGGTGGGCGAACCCGATCCGGCGGCCGACCTCGGCCTCGTGCGCCACCTGCTCGACGGCGGCTACGTGCCGGTGATCGCCAGCCTCGGCGTCTCTGAAGCCGATGGCGTCCTGAACGTGAACGCCGACACGCTGGCCGCGCACGTGGCGGCCGGCATCGGCGCCCGCGAGTTGCTGCTCACCGGCGGCACCGCGGGCGTCCTCGACGGGCAGGGGCAGACGATCCCCGCCCTCACGCCCGCGCAGGCCGAGGCCCTGATGCAGGACGGCACCGCGTCGGCCGGCATGATCGCCAAGCTGCGCGCCGCGCTGGCCGCGAAGGCCCGCGGGGTCGCCGAGGTGGCGATCGTGGAAGGCAAGTCCGCCGCCGCGATTGCGGAGCGCCGCGGGACACGGATTGCGTAACGCTTAACGCTTAACGCTTAACGCGTGACGCGTCACGCGTGACGAGACAGCGCCACCGGACGTAGCCGTCGACCTTGGTCGACGGTCAGGGCACGTCAGGGGAGACTCGGCGAACGCTGGATGTGTACGAAGGCCGACGGCCGCATGACGACGGCCGAGAAGAATAGAGGTTCAAGATGAGCTCGACTGCTACCGAACCGATCGCCACGACCGTGCAGGCCGTCGAGGCCGCGCATGTGCTGCAGACCTACAAGCGCCAGCCCGTCGTGTTCGTGCGTGGCGAGGGCGTGTGGCTCGTTGCCGACGACGGCACGCGGTACCTCGACCTGCTGTCGGGTATCGGCGTGAACGTGCTCGGCCACGCGCATCCGGCGATGGTCGCCGCGGTGCGCGATCAGGTCGGCACGCTGGTGCACACGTCGAACCTGTTCTTCCACCCGTTCCAGGGCCCGCTCGCCGAGAAGCTGACGAAGGCCTCGGGCCTCGAGCGTGCGTTCTTCTGCAACAGCGGTGCGGAAGCGGTGGAAGGCTGCCTCAAGTTCGCGCGGCGCTTCTGGTACACGGCCGGCACGCCCCGGAAGCAGTTCATCGCCTTCGAGCGCGGGTTCTCCGGCCGCACGATGGGCGCGCTCTCGACGACGTGGGATGCGCACTACCGCGACCCGTTCGGCCCGCTCGTGCCCGAGGTGCGGTTCGTATCCAACGAGGATCCGGACGACCTGCTCGCCGCGGTCAGCGACGACACGGCCGCCATCATCGGCGAGCCGATCCAGGGCGAGGGCGGCGTGCGGCCGCTGCCGCCGCAGATCGTCGCCGCCATCAACAAGGCCTGCGGGCAGACCGGCGCGCTCTACATCGCCGACGAGGTGCAGTCGGGCCTCGGCCGCACCGGCCACATGTTCCACTTCGAGGCGCTCGGGCTCTGCCCCGACCTGATCTCGGTGGGCAAGGCGCTCGGCGGCGGCTTCCCGATCGGCGCGGTGCTCGTGTCGGCCCGCGTGGCGGCGGCGATCAGCGCCGGCGACCACGGCACGACCTACGGTGGCAACCCCCTCGGGTGCCGCACGGCACTGGCCGTGCTCGAGACGCTCGAGGGCGGACTGCTCGATCACGTCCGCCGCGTCGGCCCGGTGTTCGCGCAGGCACTCGAGTCGTTGAAGGCGAAGCACCCGATGGTGGTGGAGGTGCGGGGCGCCGGCCTGATGCAGGGCCTCGTGCTCGATCGCGACGCGGCCCCGGTGGTGCCGGCGGCGCTCGAGCGCGGCCTCATCGTCAACCGGACGGCGGAGCGCGTGGTGCGCATGCTGCCCCCCTACGTGATCACCGAGGCGGAGATCGCCGAGGCCATCACGCGGCTCGACGCCGCGCTGACGGCCGTGGAAGGAGCCTGACATGACGTCGAGCCTCTCCCCCATCGAGGTCGTGCAATCGCGCGACCTTCCTGACGGGTACACCATCGCGCGCGGACGGCCCGATCAGGCCGAGGCCATGCACGCGCTGATCATGGGGGCGCTCGACGAGGGCCACCTGCTGCCGCGCACCCTCGAGGACCTGCAGCGGCATGCGGAGCGCTTCCTCGTCATCATGCACGGCGACGCGCTCGTCGGCTGCGCCGAGCTGGCGCCGCTCAGCGGCACCGTGGCCGAGGTGCGTTCGCTCGTCATCGACCGCGCGCATCGCGGCAAGCGCCTCGGCCCGGCGCTCATCGAGTCGCTCGGCGCGACCGCGCGGCGCGAACAGTTCGGCACGCTGTGCGCCTTCACGCACGAGGCGGCACATTTCGTCCGCCTGGGCTTCACCCTGGTGCCGCACACCTGGCTGCCGGAGAAGATCGCCACCGACTGCGTCGGGTGCCCGAAGTTCCGCACGTGCGGGCAGTACGCCGTGGCGTTGCCGCTCCGCGGCACGCAGATCGGCAGCATGACGGCCGTGCGGCAGGGGCGCCGCGCCGCCCAACCCCGGACCGCCGAGTCCTCCGTCCTCGTCCTGCACCGATGATCACGATCATTGAAGGTGGCATCACCGCGCCGGCCGGCTTCCGCGCCGCCGGCGTGCACTGCGGCATCAAGGCCAACCCCGAGAAGCTCGACCTCGCGCTGATCGTGTCCGACGCCCCGGCGACGGCGGCTGCCGTGTTCACGACCAACCTCGCGGTGGCGCCGCCGATCGTCGTCTCGCGCGACCATCTCCACTCGACGCAGGGCCAGGCCCGCGCCGTGGTGGTCAACTCCGGGTGCGCCAACGCCTGCACCGGCGACCAGGGGCGGCAGGTGGCGCACCTCATGGCCGCCGAGACCGCGCGCGCCATCGACTGCGATCTCGAGGAAGTGCTCGTCATGTCGACGGGCGTGATCGGCGTGCAGCTCGATCCGCGCACGGTGACTGGCGGCATCATCGCCGCCGCCGACGCGCTCTCTGTCGACGGCCACATGCGCGCGGCCCGCGGCATCATGACCACCGACCCGTTCCCGAAGGAGCGCGCCGTGGAGGTCACCACGCCTGCCGGCACATTCCGCATCGGCGGCATCTGCAAGGGCTCGGGCATGATCGAGCCGCGCATGGCGACGATGCTCGGCATCCTGACCTGCGACGCTGCCGTGCCCGCGCCCCTGCTCCAGCGGGTGCTGAGCGAGGTCACCGAGCACACGTTCAACGCCATCACCGTCGACGGCGAGTGCTCCACCAACGACTGCGTCGCGCTGCTCGCCAACGGCGCCAGCGGCGTGACGATCGGCGAGAAGGACCTGCCGATCCTGTCCGACGCGCTGTACGAGGTGTGCCGCTTCCTGGCCACCGAGATCGTGCGGGGTGGCGAAGGCGCGACCAAGCTCGTGACCGTGCAGGTGACCGGCGCGCGCACGTACGACGAGGCCAAGCAGGCAGCGCGCGCCATCGCCAACTCACTGCTCGTGAAGACCGCCATCCACGGTGGCGACCCCAACTGGGGCCGCCTGGTGGCCGTCGCCGGGCGCGCCGGCGTCGGCTTCGTCCTGCAGGACGCCGCGGTCCGGATTGGCGACATCGTCCTCTTCGAAGGCGGCCGCCCGTTCGACGAGCGTGCGCCACTGGCCGCCGAGTACCTCAAGGGCAAGGACCTCACCGTGAGCGTCGACCTCGGGACCGGCGGGCAGCAGGAAGCCACGATGTGGACCTGCGACCTCAGCAAGGAGTACGTCCAGATCAATGCGGAGTACCGGACGTAGTACGGCGACCGGCCGCTGGCGACAGGCTGCCTGATCGATGCAGGTCGCCTGCAGCCTGTTGCCTGCAGTCCTCGAGAATCCCGATGCCCACACGCGCCAGCCGCTCGCCGAAGGCCCCGAAGGCCGTTCGCTCGCTCCGCACGCAGCACTTCCTGTCGCTGCTCGACCTCTCGCCGGCCGACCTGGCCGACGTGCTGCAGGCCGGTCTGCAGCTGAAGAAGGAGCGCGCCCGCGGCGTGCGCCGGTACGGCGCGACCGCGCTGGCCGGGCAGCACGTCGCGCTGCTGTTCGAGAAGCCGTCGCTGCGCACGCGGTGCACGTTCGAGATCGCCGTCCGCGAACTCGGCGGCGACGTGATCGCGCCGCCGCAGGACGTCGCGATGGGCGAGCGCGAGCCGATCGCCGACGTGGCGCGCAACCTCGAGCGCTGGGTGTCGGCCGTGGTCATCCGCACGTTCGCCCAGGACCGCCTCGTGGAGTTCGCGACGGCAGCGCCGCGCCTCCACGTCGTCAACGCGCTGACCGACGAGGAGCACCCGTGCCAGGCACTGGCCGACCTGCTGACGCTGCAGGAGCAGTTCGGTGAGGTCCGCGGCCGGACGATCGCCTTCGTGGGGGACGGCAACAACGTCGCCGCCTCACTCGCGCAGGGCGCCATGATGCTCGGCATGCACGTGCGCCTCGCGGCACCGGCCGACTACGAGTTCACGCCGGAGATCGTCGCCCAGCTCGAGGGCCTGGCCCGGCGCGGCGCCACCTACACGCTCGTGCGCGACCCGCGCAAGGCCGTCGACGGCGCCGACGCGGTCTACACGGATGCCTGGACGTCCATGGGGCAGGAGGCGGAGGCCCAGCACCGGCGCAAGGTGTTCGCCCCCTACCAGGTCAACGAGGCCCTCATGCGCGCCTCCGGCGACGCCGTGTTCATGCACTGCCTGCCGGCGCACCGCGGCGAGGAAGCCACCGACGAGGTCATGGACGGCCCCGCCTCGATCATCTTCGACCAGGCCGAGAACCGCCTGCACGCGCAAAAGGCCTTGCTCATGCTCCTCATGGGCAGGTGAGAATAGGCGCATGCTTCGCGGTATCCAGATCGGCGTCCTCACGAAGCTGCAGCCCGTCAGCATCCACGGGCAGGTCTCCTACGACATCCACTACGTCAAGGCAGACGACGAGGATCTCGTGCCGCAGGTGGCCCGGGTGGGCGGCGAGGACATCGCGCCCGGGCTGCACCCGGGCGACCGCGTCAAGCTGCACATCCTGTTGAACCAGGTCACGAAGGTCGAGCGCGACGGCTAGGCACGGGAACGTCGAACGTCGAACGCCGAGCGACGGGACGCGCAGAGGTAGGGCGCGATGTCCTCATCGCGCCGTGACAGACCAACGGCTCACGGCCACAGGCTGCAGGCCACAGGCGACCTGCGCAGGCAGCCTGTCGCCCGTAGCCCGCAGGCCTAGCGCAGCGGCGCCTTGTTGAGCCAGTGATCGAACCAGCTGCGGATGCGTTCGAGTCGATCCACGAGCAGCCACGGCTCGCCCGTGCGTGACAGGTCGTGCGTCGACCGCGGGTATGCCACCAGTTCCACCGGCACGTTGCGCTTCTTCAGCGCCATGAACCACTGCTCGCCATCCCCCGGCGGCGTGCGCCAGTCCTGGTCGCCGTTGATGATCAGCGTCGGGATCCGCACCTTCTCCACGTAGGAAATCGGTGAGAGTCGCCGGTACAACTCGCGCTGCTCCCACGGCGGGCCGAAGAACTCGTGCTCGGTCAGGCGCTGCGCGTCCGACGTCCCGTACCAGCTCTCCCAGTTCGTGATCGACCGGCTGGTCACCGCCGCGGCAAAGCGCGTGGTGTTGGCGCTCAGCCAGTTGGTCATGAACCCGCCGTAGCTGCCGCCAGACACGCCGAGCCGCTTCGGGTCGATGTCCTTGTAGCGGGCCATCGCGGTGTCGATGCCCTTCAGGTAGTCCTCGGTGTCGAGCTCGCCCCACTTCCCGCGCGTCGCGTACGTGAAGGCGTGGCCGTAGCCCGACGACCCGCGCGGATTCGGGTACAGCACGAAGAAGCCCGAGGCCGACAGGATGTGGAAGGTCGAGAACCACGTATTGCCGTACTGCGTGTGCGGCCCGCCGTGGATCTTCAGGACCAGCGGGTAGGATCGGCCCGGTTCGTAGGCGACGGGCTTCACCAGCCAGCCCTCGACCTCGGTGCCGTCGGCGACCTTCCACGTGAGGCGCTCCGGCGCCGACAGCGTCACTTCCGACAGCCACGACGCATTGAACCGCGTGACCTGCTGCGCGCGGCTGCCGTCGCCGCCCGCCACGAACAGCTCCGCCGGCGAGAGCGGCGAGTCCTGGCGGTACGCCATCACCGCGCCGTCGCGACTCTCCGAGGCGCCCTTGATGCTGACGTCGCCGCGCGTCACGGCCGCGACGCGGCCCTGGCCGTCGGCGGCCACCTCGAACACGTGGGCGTTGCCGTTCATCTCGGCGTCGAAGCGGATGCGCTGTCCATCAGCCGTCCACCGCGGCACGCCGGGGACGCGGTCCCAGGCGGCAGTCAGGTTGCGGGGCTGTCCGCGCACGCTGCCGTCGGGCGCGAGATCGACGACGAGCAGGTCGGTCTCGTCGCCGACCTTCGACTGGAACTGGTACGCCAGGCGATCGCCGCGCGGCGACACCGACGGGGCACGCTCCGCGCCAGGGTTGCGCGTGAGTCGGCGCGGATCACCGCCCGTGCGGGCCACGGCGAAGAGATCTGCCGTGAGTTCGCGATTGAGCTCGTTGTCCTGCTGGTCGTCGCCCGTGAAGAGGATCGTGGCGTTGTCGGGCAGCCACTCGAGCTGCGACGGCGCGAAGGCCAGCCGCGTCACCTGCACCGGGGTGCCGCCGGCCGCCGGCACCACGAAAATCTGAGGCACGTCGCGCGTCGCGTAATGCGGCATCCACGTGAGCGTGCCGTTGGACTTGTAGCGCATCGACGTCACCACACGGCCGTCGAAGCGCTTGGCGTCGAGCGTGCGCGACACGGCATCGGGTGCCACCCAGCCTTCGCGCTCGTCCTTCTTGTCGGCGGCGCCATCGCCGTCCTTGTCGCGCATCGGCGCCTTCACGTAGGCGATCCACTGCCCATCAGGCGACCACACGGGCTCGCCCGACACCCCGTCGACGTGGAACGCCTCGCCGCCGCTGCCGCCGACGCGGGCGAACCACGTGGTGTTCTCGTCCTTGTCGCGCTTCGAGGTGAAGGCGAGCAGCGCGCCGTCGGGACTCCACCGCGGCTGGCTGGAGTTCTCGGTCGGCGACGTGAAGCGGTACGCCGCGCCGGCCGGTGCCCCCGCCGCGAGCGGTTGCAGCCAGATCTCGCGGTGCCTGGTGTTCTCCTTCTCCACGATGGTCATCACCGTGAAGGCCACCATGTCGCCCTGCGGACGCGTGGCCACCTCCTCGACGGTGACCTCCTTGTAGAAGTCGGCGGGCGTGAGCCCTCGCGTCTGCGCCGCGGCGGGCCCCGCCGCGCCGAGCATCACCATCGCCCACACCACCACGTGTCCGCGCACCGGTCGCCTCATGTTTCTCCCTCGTCCTCAGATGAGCCCGACGCCCATCGCCACCGCCACCAGCAGGAGCAGCACCGCAATCACGTGCCGCACCGCCTCCATCGTCAGGCGCTCGAGATAGCGGCGACCGACCAGGGCCCCGGCGAACGCCGCCGCCACGGCCACCACCAGCATCGCCCGATCGATCTCCGCGCCGTGGGCGCGAAACCCCCGCGCGTACACACCGAGGCGCGACACGTCAATCAGGCAGGCAATCGCGACGCCCGTGGCGATGAACGCGTCGCGCGACAGGCCGGCCCGCGCCAGGAACGCGGATCGCAGCGCCCCCTGCATGCCCGACACACCGCCTGCCAGGCCGCTCAGCACGCCGCCGATCGGGATCAGCGCCGGCGGGAACGTCAGCGCCTTCCAGCGGGGCACCCATTCCACCAGCACGAACACCAGCAGCAACCCGCCGATCAGCAGGCGGGCGGTCGTGACCTGCACGACCCGCTGGCCGAGCATCCACGAGAACAGCGGCGGCTGCGACGACAACTGCATCAGCCACCAGGCGCCGAGCAGCGAGGCCACCAGCGCCGGGACGCCGAACCTCGCCACGACGCGCCAGTCGGCCCTGCGTCCGACGAGGGCGAACTTGAACAGGCCGTTCAGGAAATGCACCACGCCCGTCGCGGCAATGGCGCGCTCGAGCGGCATGAACAACGCGAACACCGGCATCAGCAGCGTGCCGAGGCCGAAGCCCGAGATGAACGTCAGCGCCGAGGCCACGAACGCGACCACGCCGACCACGACGAGGGTCATGCGCGCGGCGCTCCAGCGTCGAGGGCGGGCATGAGTCGCACGCCGGCCGCCTCGAGCGTCGCTCGCGCCTGCGTCGCGATGGCGACCGCATCCGGCGTATCGCCGTGCACGCAGAGGCTCGCGAGCGGCAGCGTGAGCCGACGGCCGGATCGCGCGATCACCGTGCCGGTACGTACCCACTCGATCGCTCGGGTACTCGCCGCGGCCACGTCGTGCAGCACCGCACCGTCGATCGTCCTCGGCGTGAGCGACCCATCGTCCTCGTACGCGCGATCGAGGAACCCTTCGTGGACGACCCGCAGCCCTGCGGCGCCGGAAGCCGAAGCCAGCGCCGTCGCGTACGGCGCATACACGGCCAGACTGGCGTCGACGTCGACGATGCCGGCGGCGATGGCGTCGGCGACGACGCGGTCGTGGGCAGCGAGGTTGTACATCGCGCCGTGCGGCTTCACGTGTCGCACGACCACGCCCTCTCGGCTGGCGAGCGACACGAGGCGCGCCACCTGTCCGGCCACCTCCTCCCGCACGCGCGAGGGCGGTAACGACAGCGTGCGACGACCGAAACCCTCGCGATCGGGAAAGGACGGATGCGCGCCGACCTGCACGCCGAGTTCGGCGGCGGCGCGTGCCGTGAGGCGCATGCTGTCGTCGTCGCCGGCATGCGCACCGCAGGCGATGTTGGCCGACGTCACGACGCGCAACAGCGCGAGAGCCTGCGCCCCGGGCGCACCATCGTGCTCACCCAGGTCCGCGTTCAGGTCCAGGCGGAGCATGGCCACAGGGTACCGGGTACAGGGTGCCGGGTACAGGGAAGGGGGTGCGACGAGGAGGGGCTGGAGGAAGGAGCCCGTCGCGCCCCGAAGGGTACGACGGGCCGAAAAACTGGCAGAGGCCGCGCAGGATTGCGAGACCTCTGCTGCCGACGATATGGCTCCCCAGCACTGTGGCATCGTGCCACAAACATACCGCCGACGCCCTTCTTTAAAGCAACCGCCGTGCCACCAGTGCTGTCGCACGAAAGTGCCGTGTTTTCCGGGAAGATCGCCCACCAGGCGTGAATGCGGGATCGCCAGGGGATCACGATTGTGGCCGTCGCGATCACATCTTTCGCATCAGGCACGAAGCCGCTTGCGACTGCCGACTCGCGGCTTGCGAACTGCCGACTGCCGACAGTGAAAACGAAAAGGCCCGCCGCACCGACATGGCGCGACGGGCCCGGAAAAGCGAACAGGGGCCGCACATGATTGCGTGACCCCTGCTGTCGACGACCAGGCTCCCCAGCACTGTGGCCTCGTGCCACAAACAAGCCGCCGACACCTTCCCTTCTCGCAACCGGCGTGCCACGTGGGCATCACGGCAAGGATCGGGGAATTTCCCAGGGAATCCTCACGAGTGCGGTGTTGGCCCGGCTCCGGCGATCACCAAACGGGCGGGTGCGATCACGGTTCTGGTCGCCGGATTTCCCTCGGCGACGACCTGCGGACATAATCCGCGGCATGCTCGTGCGACTCCCTCGCTGGATCCTCGTCCTGCTCCTCCTGCTGCCGCTCGGCGCGCTGCCGCACGCGCAGCCTGCCGCCCGCGACGCCCAGCGCACGCGCGCCGCGGCCCCGTCCTCCGACGCCGACTTCGCGGCGAGCGTCCGCGAGTGGACCACCGGCCCCGAGTTCATGAGCCCGCTCGTCGATCACCTGCCGGTGGTCAAGGGCCTCCCGACGCCGAAGGACGTGCTCGGGTACCACGTGGGCGCCCCGAAGCGGCTCACGAAGACCGCCGACGCCCTGGCGTACTACCGCGCGCTCGAGAAGGCGTCGCCGCGCATCCGCGTGACGACGATCGGCAAGACCGACGAAGGACGCGAGGTGAACGTCGTCTACATCGCGAGCGAGTCGACGATGAAGCAGCTCGACACGCACATCGCCAGCCTCGGCCGCCTTGCCGATCCGCGCGGACTCACCGAGGACGAGGCACGCCGCCTGATCGCGACGACGCCGCCGATGTACCACCTGATGGCGGGGCTGCACAGTGCCGAGACGGGGCCGCCCGAGATGCTGATGGAGCTCGCCTACCGGCTCGTGGCCGAGGACACGCCGCTCGTCCGGCAGGTGCGCGACCGCATCATCGTCAGCTTCACGCCGGCCAGCGATCCCGACGGGCGCGACCGCTACGTCGACTGGTACCGCAAGTACATGGTCGACATCGCGGAGGAGAAGGACCGCATCACCGGGCCTCCGTACTGGGGGAAGTACATCTTCCACGACAACAACCGCGACATCAATTACTCGCAGGTCACGCTACGCGCGCACCTGGACTGGTACCTGAAGACGCATCCCCCGGTGATGCACGACCTGCACGAGTCGGTGCCGTTCCTCTACACGTTCTCGGGGCAGGCGCCGCAGAATCCCAACCTCGATCCGATCGTGTACGGCGAGCTGCCGATGTTTGCCAACTTCGAGATGATGCAGCTCACCAAGTACGGCATGCCCGGGGTGTGGACGCACGGCTTCGTCGACATGTGGTCGCCCGGCTACCTCGCGTTCATGTCGTCCAACCACAACGGGCTCGTGCGCATGTACGAGACCTTCGGCAACGGCGGCGCGACGACGATGAAGCGGCGCGTGGCGCCACCCGATGGGGGCGCCGGCCAGACCAGCCGCGAGTGGTACCGCCCGCTGCCGCCGTACAAGGAAGTCACCTGGTCGATGCGCAACAACACCAACTACATGCAGACGGCCGTCCTCTCGGCCCTGCAGTACGCCTCGGCCTTCCCCGAGGTGCTGGTGGAGAACTTCTACAAGAAGAGCAAGAACAGCCTCGAGTCTGGCCGCACCGAGGCCCCGTACGCGTACGTCGTGCCTGCCGGGCAGCCTGACCAGACGCGCGTCGACATGCTGCTCTCGCTGCTGATGCGGCAGGGCATCGAGGTGTCGCGGGCCACCGCCGAGCTGAAGGTGGGCGACACCACCTACCCGGCCGGCTCGTACGTCATCCGTCGCGACCAGCCGTACGGCCGCCTCGTCAAGACGCTGCTCGAGAAGCAGACATTCCCCGACCCTTCGCTGCGCACCTACGACGACACGGGCTGGACCATGGGGTTGATGCTGCAGGTGGACGTGAAGGCGATCGCCGACAAGACGGTGCTCGACGCGCCGGTGACCCGCGTGACCGACCTCGCGCGCAGCGGCAGCGTGGCGGGAACGGCCTCACCGGCGGCCTGGGTGGTGCCGCACCACGGATCCAACGACATGGTGCGCCTGCGCCTGGCGCTCGGCGCATCGGTTGACGTGCGTGCCGCCACGGCGTCCTTCAAGGTCGGCGACGCGTCGTATCCCGCCGGCTCGTTCCTGGTGCCGGCGTCGGCCGGCGCGGCCTTCACCGACGCCGTGACGCGCCTCGGCCTGCAGGCGACCGGCCTCGCGGCGATGCCCCAGGCAGCCACGGTGGCCGTCGACCTGCCGCGCCTGGCCATGTTCACCACCTGGGGACGCACGCAGGAGGTCGGCTGGGTCCGGCACGCCTTCGATACGTTCGGCATCCCGTACGACCTCATCTACAAGGAGCGCATCCGCCAGGGCGGGCTGCGGCAGGCCTACGACGTGATCCTCGTGCCCAACCAGGCCACGACCGGCAAGTCGCTCGTGTACGACATCGAGCGCAAGGGCAAGCCGCTGGCGTACAAGAAGGATGCGCAGTTCCCGTCACTCGGCACCTATGGCGAATCGGACGACATCACTGGCGGGATGGGCCTCGAGGGCGTGCTCGAACTGCAGAAGTTCGTCGAGGACGGCGGCGTGCTGATCACCCTCGGTGCCTCGTCGTACATGCCCGCGGAGTTCGGGCTGCAGCGGACCGTGACGGCCACTCGGCCGACCGGCGCCTTCTATGCGCCCGGCCCGATCGTCGAGGTCGAGCTGCTGCGGCCCGAGCACCCGATCTTCTTCGGCTACGGCAAGACGAAGCTGCCGGTGCGGTACGCCAACGGGCCGCTGTTCCAGGTGCCGGCCGAGGAGGCGACCGACCAGGTGCTGATGCGGTTCACGGGCGGCGACGAGGGCGTACTGAGCGGGCTGATGCGCGGCTCGGCGGAGATCCGGCGTCGGCCGGCGCTGGTCGACACGCCGATGGGCAAGGGTCGTGTCGTCGCCTTCGCGACCAACCCCTGCTACCGCTGGCAGAACCACGGCGAGTTCGGGATGCTCTTCAATGCCGCGGTGCTGTTCTGGAACGACGTGCCGGCGAAGAAGGCGACGACGCCAACGACGGTCACGGCCGAACGTTGAACGCTTAACGCTTAACGAACAATTCTGAACTCTGAATTCTGAACTCTGAATCGAGTGATGTGCGTCGACGGACGTCCACGCACATCTCGCCTAGCGCGCCTTGAACGTGCGCTTCTCGCTGGTGCGGTGGTTGACGAGGTCGTAACTGCCGTCGGCGCGGACGTGCACGCTGACCATGTGCCCGGCGTCGGGAGTCTCGTCGGGATTGGCGATCAGCTCCGGCGTGGTGTTGTCTGCCGGCCCCGTGGCCACGTTGCGATGCAGCTGGTAGAGCGCCTGCAGTGACGGCAGCGCCTTCAGGGCCTGCACCGTCGACGCCGACCCACCCTTCTTCGGGCCGTTGTTCATCACGGCCACGGTCGGCGCGAGCGCCTGGAGCACCAGTGGGTGGTTGCTCTGATCAAGGCCGTGGTGGGTCACCTGATACACGTCCACCGTCGGCAGCGTATTGGCCGGGCACACGAGCTTCGCCTCGACGTTCCACGTGAGGTCGCCGGCATCGAAGAAGTCGAAGGCACCGTACGCCAGCGTGAAGCCGAGGCTGCGCGCGTTGTCGGACGTGTCTTCCGGCTTGGCAGGCACGGTGGCGCAGGCCGCGTTGGCCGGCGCCCCGGGCTTCGTGTGCACGACACCATGCCCGGCCACGAACGACAGCACCACGGGACGGCCACCCGCCGCGCTCTCGAGCGAGAGGGTGTCGCCGGCCTTCAGCGTGTGGCGCTCCTTCACGACCGCGACGTACGCCTCGTAGTTGCTGGCGTAGTCCTGTGCGTACGGCGGTGTCATCGGGCCGTGGTCGTGGAACGTGCCGATCGGCACGGCCGCCTTCAGCGCAGGCACGCCCCCCACGTGATCGGTGTGGTAGTGCGTGGTGATCATGTGGTCGATGCGCGTGATGCCTGCGGCCTTCATGGCGGCCTGGATCCGCTGGACGTCGCGCCCGCCGTTGCCGGGCCAGCCGGCGTCGACCAGCAGCGACTCGCGCGCCGGCGTCACGATCAGCGTCGCCGCACCGCCCTCCACATCCACGTGGTAGATGTCCAGGGTCGGCTGCGCCGACGCGGTGGCGGCGCAGAGCACGGTGGCGAGCAGGCAGAGCGGAAAGCGCATGACCTTCATCATGCCCCATGAGTCATGAGTCATGAGTCATGACGACGCCACCCACGGCGCGTCCTTGTCCCAGTAGCGTGATTTCACCATGGCCAGCCCCAGCATGAGCACGGTGAAGATCGCGAAGGCGACCAGGGCGCCGGGGAACGACAGGGCCTTGTGCAGCCTGATGGAGGGCACACCGTACACCAGTTCCACGTGCACCCAGTAGAGGAACAGCGAGGTGCGCCCGAGCAGTTCCATCGGGCTCCAGTGGCGCGGCACCGCCAGCCGCGCCCACACGCCCTCCGGATGGAGCACGAAGTACAGCAACCCGAACACCATCGTCATCGCGCCCAGGCGAATGGCGAAGAACGCCGGCGAGGTGGTCCAGAAGTTCGAGCCCGGCAGCAGCGTCGGGCGGAACGACAACTGGTACGCCAGTACGGCCAGCCCGAGCCCCACCGCGATGCACCAGGCATGGAAACGGTCGCGCGCCTCGGCCGAGGTCGTCGCCAGCCACTCGCCGAGCACCAGGCCCGCCAGGACGAACGCGGTCCATGGGAACAGCGTGAAGGTGCTGCGCGCGGGCGGCGGGCGCAGGTAGGCTTCGATCGGGTCGGGGATGAGGGCCGGCCACGTCCACACCCGCAGGAGGGGCGTGAGGATCAGGACGGCGATGGTGGCCAGGACCCCGATGGACAGCCGTCCGCGGCGCGTCGAGGCGCGGCCCCAGAGCCAGGCGGCGGCGACCAGCGACAGGCCCATCACGTTGAGGATGTCGACCTTGAAGATGCCGTAGAGCGTGGCGCCCGCGCTGAACACGTAGGCCTGCAGGCGGAACAGCAAGGCGAGGCCGAAGATCTGCCAGCCGCGCTTCTGCAGGCTCCAGCTCGCCTCGGCGAGCGAGGCGCCGCGCCTGACCCGGGCGTGCGCCGCCAGGGGCACGGCCACGCCCGCCAGCCAGAGGAAGAGCGGCGCGCCCATCCCCGCCAGGACGAGGAACCAGAAGTAGGGGCGTGTCTGTCGCGTCGGGCCGAGCACCGTCCAGGCGTCGACCACGTGCGCGAGGATCATGATGACGACCGCCAGGCCGCGGAGCCAGTCGATGTACCCGGCCCGGTGCCGTGACGGCCGCGGGGTCCCTGACGGGGCCGGTTCAGCCATCCACGCGAGTGTACGTGACCTCGAGCGGCGCGTCCCGCCGGAGGCTGTGCCACACCGAGCAGTAGGTGTCGCGCGACAGGTCGATGGCGCGCTGGATGGCCGCCTCGGGCACGGGTCCCGTGATGTCGTAGTGCAGGGTCCAGCCCGTGAAGTAGGAGGGCGGTCCGTCCGCTCGGGCGCCGATGACCTTCACGCTCAGGGCCTTCAGGTCGTGACGGCCCTTCTTGAGGATGTTCACGACGTCGATCCCCATGCAGGCGCCGAGCGCCAGCGCGACCGCCTGCGTGGGAGAGGTCGCCACCGCGGAGTTGCCATCGAGCGAGGGGCCAGGTCCCGACGGGAGCTGGGTGTCAAAAACGAGGTCGTGGGTCCAGGTGAGGCTGACTTCGAGGGATTTGGCCATGGGTCTGGGTCTCGGGTACCGGGTACCGGGTGCAGGGTTCCGGGTAAAAGGCTACCGGGTGCGGGGATGAGGGCGGGGATCGTTGCGACGACCGGCCTGCATCATTGGATGCACCTTGCCACCGTCAGGTGACAGCAGAACGTGGGACTTGAGAAACAGTCTCAGTTCCGTGGTAGCATCGAATCCAGAAATCGGACCGGGCTGGTCGCCATCTTCCGATGGGCCTCTCCCGGAACCTCTCCCGAATGGCCAAGCACGCCGTCCCTCCCGCGCCGACAGGCGCGGCGCAACCCGAAGGGTCCGCGCCCATCCCGCTGAGTTCGCTCAGGGACGGGGCGATTGCGCGCTTCAAGGCGACCGCCGAGCTCGACCCGGCGTCGTGTGACCTGCTCCGGGCGCTTGGCCTGACCCGCGAGTGCCAGCTGACCCTCTGCAAGGCCGGCGAACCCTGCATCGTCCAGGTGCGATCCACCCGCATCGGCCTGTCGCGCACCGTGGCGAACGGCATCATGGTGGTTCCCGAGCCGAACGAGGGCTGAGATGGCCGTCGACGCGCCGGCAACGGCAAGCCCGGGCCCGGTCGCCACCCGCGAACCGGCAAGGGTCGCGCTCGTCGGCAATCCCAACACCGGCAAGACCACCCTGTTCAACCGCCTGTGCGGGGCGCGGGCCAAGACCTCCAACTTCCCCGGCACCACGACGACGTCGCGGGTCGGCCGTGCTGCCCTGCCCGGCGACTGGCTGGCCGACATCATCGACCTGCCCGGCCTGTACGAGCTGGCGCTCGACATGCCCGAGACGCGCATCGCGCGCGACGTCCTCAGCGGCAGCGGTCTCTACCGGCAGCCCGACGCCGTCCTGGTGGTGATCGACGCGTGCAACCTCACGCGCAACCTCGTGCTCGTCGGTGAACTGCTCGCCTACCGCCTGCCCGTGGTCGTGGCACTGAACATGATCGACCTGGCGCAAGGGAAGGGCCTGACGATCGACGCGCGCAAGCTCTCGGAGCGGCTCGGCTGCCAGGCGATCCCGATCGTCGCGCGACGCGGCGACGGCGTCGACGAGGTGCGGGCCGCGCTGGCGCGCGCCCTCGCCGAGCCCCAGGCGCATCACCCCACGGCCGCCGGCGTACCGGCCGACGGCGCCTCCATCGAGACGCTCACGGCGTGGGCCGACGATGTGATGGCCTACAGCGCGGGGCGCCCCTCGGCGCCGCACGCCCGCGACGCGTTCACGGAGCGGCTCGACCGGGTGTTCACGCATCCCGTGCTCGGGCTCGTGGTGTTCGTGCTCGTGATGGGCGGCCTGTTCTACACGCTGTTTGCGCTCGCCACGATCCCGATGGACCTGATCGAGGCGACATTCGCACGCCTCGGCGACTCCGCGTCCAGCCTGTTGCCTGCAGGCCCCGTGCGCGACCTCGTCTCGCAGGGCATCATCGGCGGCGTCGCAGGGACGGTGGTGTTCCTGCCGCAGATCTGCCTGCTCTTCTTCCTGATCAGCCTGCTCGAGGACACCGGCTACCTGGCGCGCGCGGCGTTCGTGATGGACCGCGTGCTCCGGCGGTTCGGCCTGCCCGGCCACGCCTTCGTGCCGCTGCTCACCTCGTCGGCCTGCGCGCTGCCCGGGATCATGTCGACCCGCCTGATCCCGGATCGGCGGGACCGCCTGGCGACGATCCTGGTGGCGCCGCTGATGAGTTGTTCGGCACGCCTGCCGGTGTACGTGCTGCTCACGAGCCTGCTGTTCCCGCGCCACCCGCTCTATGCGGCCGCGGCCTTCACGGCGTGCTACATGCTGGGCGCGCTCGCGGCGCTCGGCACGGCCCTGGTGTTCGGCCGCACGTGGCTGCGAGGCACGGCGCGTCCGATGGTGCTGGAACTGCCGTCCTACAAGTGGCCCTCGCTGCCCAACGCCGTGATCACGGCCAAGGATCAGGGCCTGTCGTTCCTGCAGACGGCCGGCACCGTCATCATGGCGATCTGCATCGTCATGTGGTGGCTCAGTGCGTACCCGCGCACGCCGGCGCCCGAGCGCGCGGTGGCGCTGCGCGCGCAGGCGGAGCAGACGACCGATGCGGCGCAGCAGGCCGTGCTGGTCGAGGAGGCCACGCAGCTCGAGGCGCGGGCACAACAGCGCGGCTCGATTGCCGGGCGCATGGGACGACTCGCCCAGCCGGTGTTCGCGCCGCTCGGCTACGACGCGCAGCTCACCGTGGGCATCCTCACCAGCTTCCTGGCGCGCGAGGTGTTCGTGTCGACCATGTCGGTGCTGGTCGGGGGATCGGGCGAGGCCGACGTCGATGCGGGCGTGATCGAGCGCATCCGGGGAGCGACACGCGAGGACGGGACACCGCTGTTCACCACGGCCACCTCGGCCAGCGTGCTCGTGTTCTTCGTGCTGGCGATGCAGTGCCTGCCGACCCTCACGGTGACGCGCCGCGAAACCGGGTCGGCCCGCTATGCGCTGATGCAGTTCGCCTACATGTCGGCGCTGGCGTACGTGGCGGCACTCGTGGTGTACCAGGGGCTGCGGGCCGGAGGCATCGCGTGATGGGCGGCGCGGCGCCCCTCGGCGAACTCGTGCAGCATGCCGCGGTGTCGGTCGTCGCCCTCGGCGCACTCGCCGTGGTGCTGCGTCGCGTGCTCGGGGTGTTCGAGTCGCGCCCCGCCGCGGCGCCGGGCAGCGCCGGCACGCCTCACGCAAGTGGCCCGTCCTGCAGCCACTGTGCGGCCAACACCACGCCACAGCACTCGTCACCTACGCGACGGTAGGACCGGTCGTCCGAACCCGGCCCTCAGCCCTTGTCCCTTGCGCGTCACTTCCTGAACAGGTAATCCAGCGTCGCACCGGCGAGGGCGCGGACGCCGATCGGCAGCGCGGTCTCGTCCATGTCGAAGTACTCGGTGTGGATCATCGCGGTGATCTTCTTTTCGGTGTTGCCGACACCGAGGAAGAAGAAGAGTCCCGGGATGCGCTGCTGGTAGAGCGCAAAGTCCTCGGCGCCCATCTGCGGCGGGGGCGCAAGGACGCGGGCGCGATCCCCTACCGCCTCGGCCAGCACCGGCACGCTGGCGGCCGCGAGCGATTCCTCGTTGAAGGTCACGGGGTTGCCCACGGGCCAGTCGAGCGCGTAGGTGGTGCCGGTCGCCTCCGTGATGCCCTTCAGCATGCGATCCATGAAGCCGCGCACGCGAACGGGACCGTCCTTGCTCAGGGTGCGGAGCGTGCCCGTCATCGTCACGCTGTCGGCGATGATGTTGTAGCGGTTGCCGCCGGCGATCGTCGCCACCGAGAGCACGATGGGCTCGGCCGCGTTGTTCAGGCGGCTGGGGATGGTCTGCAGCGCCGAGACCACCTGCGCCGCCACCGGGATCGGATCCACGCCGGTGTGCGGATAGGCGGCGTGGGTCTTCTTGCCGGTGATCGTGATGGTGAACCGGTTGCTGCTGGCCATGGCCGCGCCGAGGTTCACGCCGATCGTGCCCGCCTGCAGCGTCGGCAGCACGTGCAGCCCGAAGATGGCCGAGGGCGCCGGGGTGGACAGGCCGTTGTCGTCGAGCACCCGCTGGGCGCCGGTGAGGCCGCCGTCGGGATCGCCCTCCTCCGCCGGTTGGAACAGGAACACCACGGTGCCCGGGATGTCGGCACGCATCCGGCTGACGATCTCGGCCACGCCCAGCGCGATGGACACGTGCCCGTCGTGGCCGCACGCGTGCTTCACGTTGGCCACGGTCGACTTGTAGGGCACGTCGATCAGTTCCGGGATGGGCAGGGCGTCCATGTCGGCACGCACCGCCACCACCTTCCCCGGCCGTCCGCCCTTCAGCACTCCGACGACGCCAGTGACGCCGACGCCTTCGCGGACGGAGTCGAAGCCCAGGGTGCGCAGGCGGTCGGCAATCAGCTTCGCCGTGCGGGTCTCGCGGAACCCGAGTTCCGGGTGCGCGTGGATGTCGCGCCGCGTGGCGACGAGGGCCGGCGCCATCGCCGTCGACTCGGCGGCAATCCGCTGGCGGAGTGGGGCGGGAAGGCTGATCTCCTGGGCGGCGGCCGCCATGGGGAGGCCCACTACGAGTCCGGATGCGAGGACGAGAGCAAGGCGCATCCGGCGATGGTACCCGGTCCGGCTCCCTCCGTTGCCCGCCCGTTACCCGCTACCCGATCCCCGATACCCGCTCCCCGATCCACAATACGACCCATGAATTCCGACTGGACCTCCCGCGCGGTCTCGCCCGACGAGGCGGTGGCCGGCATCCGCAGCGGCATGAAGATCTTCCTGCACGGCGCGGCCGCCACGCCAACCGCCCTGCTCGAGGCCCTCGCCCGCCGCACCGACCTCGAGGGCGTCACCATCTACCACCTCCACACGGCCGGCCCGGCGCCCTTTGCCGAGCCCGACAAGGAGGGACAGTTCCGCTCGGTGTCGCTGTTCACCGGCGCGCCGTTGCGCGGTGCCATCAACGAGGGACGCGCCGACTTCGTCCCGATCTTCCTGTCGGACATCCCGGGCCTGTTCCTGTCGGGGCAGGTCAAGCTCGACGCGGCGCTGCTCACGCTGTCGACGCCCGACCGTCACGGGTTCTGCACGCTTGGCACCTCGGTGGACGCGGCGCGCGCCGCCGCCGACACGGCGACGCTGGTGATCGCCGAGGTCAACGCGCAGATGCCGCGCACGCGCGGCAACGTCGTGGTGCCGGTGAACCGCCTCGACGCGTTCATCGCCAACGACCGCCCGCTGCACGAGCACGAACCGGCTCCGGAGACCGAGATCGAGGCGTCCATCGGCGAGTTGATCGCCGAGTTGGTGGAGGATGGCTCGACGCTCCAGATGGGCATCGGCGGCATCCCCGACGCGGTGCTGCGCCGCCTGGGCAACAAGCTCGAGCTCGGCGTCCACACCGAGATGTTCTCGGACGGCCTGATCGACCTGCAGTTGAATGGCGTGATCACCAACCGCCACAAGGTCGTGCACCCGAACCGCACGGTGACGTCGTTCGTCAACGGCACGCGCCGCCTGTTCGACTTCGTGGACGACAACCCGCAGGTCGAGTTCCACCCGTGCGACCGCACCAACGACACGGCGCAGATCCGGCGCAACCCCCGCGTGGTCGCCATCAACTCGGCGCTCGAGATCGACCTCACCGGCCAGGTGTGCGCCGACTCGATCGGCTACCGCATCTTCTCGGGCATCGGCGGCCAGATGGACTTCATCCGCGGCGCGGCGCTGTCGCCTGGCGGCAAGCCGATCATCGCGCTGCCCTCGACGGCCGCCAAGGGCACCATGTCGCGCATCGTGGCGTCGCTCAAGCCAGGCGCCGGCGTGGTGACCACGCGCGGGCACGTGCACTGGATCGTCACCGAGTACGGCGCGGTGAACCTCCACGGGGCGTCGATCCGCCAGCGCGGGGAGATGCTGATCAGCATCGCGCACCCGGATTTCCGCGCGGAGCTGCGCAAGCAGCTCGCCGACATCCGGCACGTGTAGGCCGGTTGCGGGAGGGCACCACAACAGGAATTCAGAATTCAGAATTCAGAGTTCGGAATTCGGAATTCGAAGTTCAAAGTCGGAAGGTCGAAGGTCAAGGTCTTCTGCGAATCGCGCGGCGGGGGTTGTCAGCTCCTGCTCGCGCGTGAGGTCGGACATGCGTCAGGGGTTCATCGCGTTGACCGCCGGGCGTGTCCGGCGGCTCCACCTCGGGACGGGAGTGCTGCTCTGTGCGAGCGCGGTCGCGTCGAGCGCGCACGCGCAGGTCGCGTCGCCCGCGGCCGTGGTCGAGCGGGCGCTGAAGGCGGCGCCCGTCATCGACGGCCACAACGACCTGCCCTGGGAGATGCGGGAGCGCGTCGACTACGACTTCGACCGCATCGACGTGTCGAAGCCGCAGCCGCAGCTCATGACCGATGTGCCGCGCCTGCGTGCGGGGCGCGTCGGTGGGCAGTTCTGGTCGGTGTACGTGCCGGTGGACCTGCAGGGCGACGCGGCCGTCAGCGCCACGCTCGAGCAGATGGACGCCGTGTACCAGATGGCGCGGCGGTACCCGTCGACCTTCACCATCGTGCGGACGGCCGACGAGGTCGAGCGCGCCATGAAGGCCGGCACGGTGGCGTCGCTGATGGGCGTCGAGGGCGGCCACTCCATCGACAGTTCGCTCGCGACCCTGCGCATGCTGCACCGCGTCGGCGCCGGCTACATGACGCTGACGCACAGCACGAACGTGCCGTGGGCCGACTCGACCACCGACGACGCGCGGTCGGACGGCCTGTCGGCATTCGGCGAGGAGGTCGTGCGCGAGATGAACCGGCTCGGCATGCTCGTCGACCTGAGCCACACCTCGGCCGCGACGATGGCCGACGCCATCCGGGTGTCGAAGGCGCCGGTGATCTTCTCGCACTCGAACGCCCGTGGGGTGTGCGACGTGCCGCGCAACGTGCCCGACGACATCCTGCGCGAGGTGAAGCGCACCGGCGGCATCGTGATGGCCACGTTCGTGCCGGGGTTCGTGTCGCCGGAAGTAGCCGCGTACAACCGGACGCTCACCGCGGAGACCAGGGCGCTGCAGTCGAAGTTCGGCGCCGACGCCGCCGGGCTGAAGGCCGCGGTGGACGCGTGGAAGGCAGGTCATCCCGAGCCGCGCGCGACGATCGCGCAGGTGGCCGACCACATCGATCACATCCGCACGGTGGCGGGCATCGACCACATCGGGCTCGGTGGCGACTTCGACGGCATCACGTCGGTGGTGCAGGGCCTCGAGCACGTCGGCACGTACCCGGCGCTGCTGACCGAGCTGGCCCGTCGTGGCTACTCCGAAGGTGACCTGGCAAAGATCACGAGCCGGAACATCCTGCGCGTGATGCGCGCCGCCGAGGCCGTCGCCGCGTCGATGAAGGGCGTGCCGCCGTCCATCAAGACCATCGAACAGGTCGATCGCGTGACCAAGCGCGGCCAGCCCGTCGCGGCCCCCGCACGTTGACGCATCACGGTAGGGCCGGCTGTCCCGGCCCGGCCCTCACGATCGTCGCGCTCGGCGACTCCACCACGGCTGGCACGCCGGGGTTCCTGTCGCCCGTCGAGGCGCAGCCCGACGGCAGTGGCGACGTGACGAGTCAGTACGCCTGGTGGCTCAAGCAGGCCGAGCCGAGCTGGCGCGTCCTCAATCGCGGCATCAATCGTGAGCGCACGGAAGCGATCGCCGCACGCATGGACCGCGACGTCTTCGCGCACGCGCCCGACGTGCTGGTGCTGCTTGCCGGCGTCAACGACGTGTACGACGGCGACGCGCCGGACGCCATCCAGCACCGGCTCGAGGCGATGTACACGCGCGCCCTCGCCGCCGACATGCCGGTGGTCGCCTGCAGCATCATCCCGTTCGACACGGCCACTGCGGAGCACAACGCGTGCATGCGTGCCGTGAACGCCTGGATCCGCGAGACATGCACGCGCACGCCGCACATGGCGTTCTGCGACACGCGCGCGGCGACCGCGCATCCTGAGGCGCCCGACCGCCTGCGCGAGTCGCCCGACGGCCTGCACCCGTCGCCTGCCGTGTACCGCGCGATGGCCGACGCACTCGCGCCGGTCGTGCGTGAGGTGCTCGGCGTTCGAGGGTAGGGCCGGGTCTCCGACCCGGCCGTCATGCATCAGCGGCACGGTCGCCTGTCCTGAGCGACGTCGAAGGGAGACCGCGTTGCTACTCCTGCGCCAGCGCGACCGGGCCGCGGGGGCCCGCCGTGGGATCCCATTGCGGCAGCGCCTCGTCGAGCGACGACGCGCCGTCGATCCCGAGCCAGGGCAGCACGACGCGCCACACGTCGGCGGGCGTGGCGCCCGCCTCGCGCATCGCGCCCACGTGCGCCGACCCGTGCGACTTGGACAGCTTCTTCCCGTCGGCGCCGAGGATCAGCGGGGCATGCAGCCAGCGCGGCGGCGGCGCGCCCAACGCCTCCCACAGCTGGATCTGCACGGCCGTGTACTCCAGCAGGTCGCTCCCTCGCACAACGTCGGTCACACCGTCGGTGATGTCGTCGGCGACGACGGCGAGGTTGTAGGAGACGAGCCCGTCGCGGCGCACGAGGATGGGGTCGCCGAAGGCTCTGGGGTCGGTCATCTGCGCTCCCCAGCGTCGGTCGACGAACGTCATGGCACCGGTGTCGAGGCGAAAGCGGACGGCGCCCTCCTGGTAGTCGCGCTCCAGGCAACGGCCCTGGCAGCCTGCCCCGTCGGGCAGGGCCTGCTCGCGCTGGGCCCGCGTGCACTGGCAGCGATAGAGCCGCGGCGCCAGCTGCGCCAGCGCGGGCCCGTAGTCGCGAGACGACTGGTGCGGCACTTCCCCGTCAACGGTCAGCCCCAGCCACACCAGGTCGTCACGCAGCGCCTGCTCGACGTCGCGACGGGCGCGGGTGACGTCGATGTCCTCGATCCGCAGGAGCAGCCTGCCATCGTCGGCCCGCGCCGACAGCCACGCCGCCGCAAACGCGCACACATTCCCCAGGTGCAGCAA
This sequence comes from Luteitalea sp., assembly GCF_044337415.1. GTDB lineage: Bacteria > Acidobacteriota > Vicinamibacteria > Vicinamibacterales > Vicinamibacteraceae > Luteitalea. Next base: position 344 of record NZ_JBIINP010000039.1, on the reverse strand, counting down.
CCCGGAGGGCGTGGGGGCAAGGCGGCCGACGGTCGTCACGGGAACAGGATGCACCACACGCGGAAGGAGGCCGGGTACCGGGTGCCGGGTACCGGGTTCAGGAGCGTGCGGGGAACGTACCCCGTACCCGGTACCCGGTACCCGCTATGATGGTGAGATGCCTCGCCTGACCCGGATCTACACACGCAAGGGAGACGATGGGACGACGGGGCTGGGCGGGGGCCAGCGGGTATCGAAGGATGCCTTGCGCGTGGCCACCTATGGCACCGTCGACGAGCTGAACTCGCAGATCGGCGTCGCGCTGGCCCACGGGCTCGTGCCGCGCCTGGCCGAGACGCTGCCCG
>NZ_JBIINP010000158.1:0-10074 GCF_044337415.1 Luteitalea sp. | reverse complement strand
AGCGACGTGCCGCTGGTCGCCGACCGCACGATGGCATGGAAGGGGCGTGACGGCCGCGCGTACGGCGCGCATGCCGAGACGTCCATCGCGTCGCCCGCACCACGGTGGTTCCTGGCCGAGGGTGCGACGCACGCAGGCTTCGACCTGTTCTACCTGCTGCAGAACCCGCACGACGTGCCCGTTCGCACGCGCGTCACCTACCTGCGCGCCGCGGCGCCGCCCCTCGAACGCGTCGTGGTGCTGCCGCCGCGCAGCCGGATCAGCATCTGGGTGGATCAGGAGGCATTCGGCCCGGATGCCGCACGATTGCTGGCGTCGACCGAACTCTCTGCCGTGATCGAGTCCCTCGACGGGCCGGGCATCGTCGTCGAGCGCGCGATGTACGACACGCGCAATGGCGTGACGTTCGAGGCCGGGCACGAGAGCGCCGGCGTGACGGCGCCGGCGCGCCGCTGGTACTTCGCCGAGGGAGCGACGGGCGCCTTCTTCGACCAGTTCCTGCTGGTCGCCAACCCGAACGATGCCGCGGTCGACCTGCAGGTGACCTACCTGCTCCCCGACGGCTCGCGCCAGGAGCGGCGGCACCGGGTCCAGGGACGCTCGCGGTACACCATCTGGGTGGACCAGGAGGGGGAGGCGCTGGCCGACACCGCAGTGTCGACGGTCGTCGAGGCCTCGGCGCCAGTCGTGGTCGAGCGGTCCATGTGGTGGCCGGGTACGAGCGCGACCTGGCGCGAGGCGCACAACACGGCAGGCGCCACCGCGTCCGCCTTGCGCTGGGCGGTGGGCGACGGGCACGGCCGCAGCCTGGTCGACGGCGGCGCCACGTACCTGCTGGTCGCCAATCCGACGACATCGCCCGCGCTGGTGCGCCTCACCGTTCTGTTCGGCGGAGGGCTGCCACCGGCCACACGGACCGTCCACGTCGGACCGTCCTCGCGGGCCGGGTTCAGCGTCGGCGACCTGTTCCCGGAAGCTCAGGGCCTCGCCTGTGGCACGCTCATCGAGAGTGTCGGCCCCACGCCGACGCCGATCATCGTCGAGCGCGCGATGTATGCCGATGCGCCTGGGCAGCAGTGGGGCACCGGCACGGCGCTGCTGGCAACGCCGCTGCCATAGGCCGATCGACGGCGGTACGGTTTCTGCTTACGCATGAGGCGCCCCGGTGCACGCGCACGGCCCGGTGACAGTTGTGTCACCCGGAGACCAGAGTTGGAGGAAGCGGCGATGGGACGCAGGCACCGGCAGTGGGGAGCCGCAGTGGTGGGCCTGGCGACGGCGCTGGGACTGACGGTGGTCGCCCAGGGCCCGCCGCCGGCGACGCCGTACCCCATCCTGTTCGTGACGCAGGTGCCCGTGCCGCAGGACTTCACGACGATCGGGGCCGTCTTCGGTAACCACCGCGCCTCCCTCGACGCCGTCGCTCGTGGGGGCGACCTCTGGATCCGCTACCCGGACGGCGCGCTCAGGAACCTCACCGCCGCCGCAGGCTACGGCACGGCGGGCTTCCAGGGCGCGACGTCGATTGCCGTGCGCGAGCCGAGCGTCCACTGGAGCGGCACGAAGGCCGTGTTCAGCATGGTCGTCGGTGGGAGCGAGCAGCGCTACATGTCCAGCGCCGACTGGCGCTGGCAACTCTACGAGATCTCCGGCCTCGGCCCCACCGACTCGCCCGTCATCACGAAGGTGCCGCGACAGCCGGCGGCCTACAACAACGTGAGCCCGATCTACGGCACCGACGACCGCATCCTCTTCACCTCGGATCGGCCACGCGGGGGAGAGGCGCACCTGTACCCGCAACTCGACGAGTACGAGGAAGCACCGGTCGTCAGCGGGATCTGGAGCCTCGACCCTGCGAGCGGCGATCTGTTCCTCGTGCAGCATTCCCCGTCGGGGTCGTTCTCGCCGCAGATCGACAGCTTCGGGCGGCTCGTCTACATCCGCTGGGATCATCTGCAGCGCGACCAGCAGGCCGATGCGGACTCGCGAGCCTCCACGGCCTACGGTACCTATGGCACGTTCAACTACGCCGACGAATCAGCCGGCGCGGCCCGGTTGTCGTCGAGGGCTGAGGTGTTCCCCGAGCCCCGCGCCTCGCGCACCGACCTGCTCGCGGGCACCAATGTCGTCGGCCACACCTTCAACGACTTCTTCCCGTGGATGGTCGGGGAAGACGGGAGCGAAGAGGAAACGCTCAACCACGTCGGGCGGCACGAGTTCCTGGGCTACTTCGACGTGAGCTTCGACGACGACCCGAACCTGGTGTATCACCACTCGCAGTCACCGCGGCTCAACCCCAACACGATCAACGGGTTCATCCAGATCAAGGAGTCGCAGGCGGCGCCGGGCACCTACTACGGCATCGACGCGCCGGAGTTCTCCACGCACGCCAGTGGCCAGATCATCAGCACGTACGGTCCACCGGCACTGAACCCGGATGCGATGACGATCACCTACGTGACGCATCGCGACACCAGTTCCTACACGGACACGCCGTCGCCCAATCATTCGGGCCTCTACCGCAACCCGTTGCCCCTGTCGGACGGGCGACTGCTGGCGGTCCACACGCCCGAGACGCGGCGGGACCAGAACACGGGGACGACGGCGGCGCCGGGATCCCGCTACGACTTCCGTCTCACGCTGCTGAAGCAGGCGGGTGGTGTGTTCGTGCCGGACGTTCGCCTCACGTCAGGCATCAGCAAGACGATCACCTACTGGAGTCCCGACGTGCTGGTCAGCTACTCCGGACAGCTCTGGGAACTGGACCCCGTCGAGGTCCGGCCGCGTACGCGACCAGCGCGGCACACGACGCCGTTGCCGGCCGAGGAGCAGCAGGTGCTGGCCGAGCAGGGCATCACGCCGGCGCGGCTCGAGGCCTGGCTCGCCGCCAACGACCTGGCGCTGATCGTCAGTCACGACGTCACGTCCCGCGATCACAGCGATCGGCAGCAGCCGTTCAACCTGCGGGTGGCGGGCGGCGGCACGCAGACCCTCGGCGCGCCCGGAAAGATCTACGACGTCGCGTTCCTCCAGATCGTCCAGGCTGATCAGCTCCGCGGCATCGGCGGCACGTCGGCGCCGCGGCCGGGACGTCGTGTGCTCGGGCAGTTCCTGCACGACCCGCGCGCGGCCAACCCGGTGGTGCCAGGCGCGCCCCCGGGAAGCGTGGCGATTGCCGCCGACGGGTCGGTGGCCGCCTTCGTGCCGGCGCGCCGCGCCTTGTCGTGGCAGTTGACCGATGCCGCGGGCGTGCCCGTGGTCCGTGAGCGCCTGTGGCTGACGATGCGGCCCGGGGAGGTGCGCGTGTGCAAGTCGTGCCACGGCGTGAACACCACCGACCAGGCCGGGCAGGGACCACCGACGCACGTGCCGCAAGCCCTGCGGCAACTCCTCACGTACTGGGCGACACAACTCGAGGGCGGTGGGACGGCCCCGCCGGTCACGCTCTCCGTCACGCGCGCTGGCAGCGGTGCCGGCGTCGTCGCCAGCTCGCCGGGGAGCATCGCGTGCGGCACGACGTGCACGGCCTCGGTCGCCGCCGGCTCGGTCGTGACGCTGACGGCCACGCCCACGGCCGGCAGTCGCTTCGAGGGGTGGTCGGCCGTGGCGTGTACCGGGCAGGCGACCTGCACGCTGACGGTCACTGCCGCGACGACGGTGACGGCCACGTTCGTGCCAGACGCCGCGACACCGACCAGCTTCACGCGCTACCTCGCCGAGGGCGTGGCCAGCGAGTTCTTCGACACGCGCGTCGTGCTGGCCAACCCGGGGGCGACGCCCGCCGCCGCGACGCTGGAGTTCCTGCGCGAGGACGGCGTCACCGTGTCGCACTCCGTGGTGGTGCCAGCGCTGGGCTCGCGCACCGTCGACACCGCGAGCGTCGTCGGTCTCGCAGGGCACGCGTTCGGCACCGTCGTCACGGCCGACGTTCCGCTCGCCGTCGATCGCACCGTGTCGTGGCACGACCGGTCGGGCCTGACCTACGGCGCGCACGCCGAGACGAGCCTGCCCGGGCCCGCCACCCGCTGGTACCTCGCCGAGGGCGCGACGCACAGCGGCTTCGACCTCTTCTACCTCCTGCAGAACCCGTCGACGATCCCCGTCGACGTGCAGGTCCGCTATCTGCGGCCCTCGGGGCCGCCTCTCGAGAAGCGCTACACCGTTCCCGCGCGCACACGGATGAACATCTGGGTCGACCAGGAAACGTTCGGCACCGCTAACGCCCGGTGGCTTGCCGACACGGACGTGTCGGCAATCATCGACGCGTCAGCCGGGGTGATCGTCGAGCGGGCGATGTACTACACGCCTGGCCCGCTGCTGTTCCGTGCCGGCCACGAGAGCGCCGGCGTCACCAGCGCGGCGACGTCGTGGTACCTGGCAGAGGGCGCGACGGGGCCCTTCTTCGACCTCTTCCTGCTGGTGGCCAATCCGTCGGACCAGGCGGCCGAGGTGGCCGTGACGTACCTGTTGCCGGGCGGCGGCACCCTGCGGCACACGCATCGGGTCGGGCCGCTCCAGCGCTACACGATCTGGGTCGACCAGGAAGCGCCGGCCCTGGCCGACACGGCCGTGTCGATGGTCGTCGAGTCGACCAATGGCACGCCCATCGTGGTGGAGCGCTCGATGTGGTGGCCGGGCGACAGCCGCGCCTGGACCGAGGCCCACAACGCACCGGGCACCACCGTCACCGGCCTTGCCTGGGCCGTTGCCGACGGCGAGGTCTCCGACGACGCCGCGCAGCGCGCGACGTACTACCTGGTGGCCAACCCGGGCGCCGCAACGGCGCAGGTGAAGGTGACGCTCCTGTTCGCGGACGGCACGCCGGTGGCCACGCGCACATTCCCCGTCGCGGCGCACAGCCGCTTCGGGGTCAGCGTGCGCGACGAGTTCCCGTCGGCCATCGGCAAGCGGTTCGGTGCCCTCATCGAGAGCCTGGGCGCCACGCCCGCCCCCATCGTGGTGGAGCGGGCGATGTATGCCGACGGCGGGGGAGAGCGCTGGGCCGCGGGCACCAACGCACTCGCCACCCGCCTGCGCTAGGCGCGCCTACCAGATCCTGACGCGCTGGTCCGGGGCGATGTACAGCGCATCGCCGGGCTTCACATCGAACGCCTCGTACCAGGCGTCGACGTTGCGGAGCGGGGCATACGCGCGGATGAATCCGGGGGAGTGCGGTCCATTGACGATCTGCTGCCGCAGCGCGTCGTCGCGATACTTGATGCGCCAGACCTGTGCCCAGCCGAGGAACACGCGCTGGGTGCCGGTGACGCCGTCGAGGACGGGGGAGGGCGCGCCCTTCAGCGACAGGCCGTATGCCTCGAGCCCGAGCAGCACGCCACCGAGGTCGGCGATGTTCTCACCCATGCCGATGCGGGCCGTCAGTTTCAGGCCGGGCAGCGCCGGAAACGCGTAGGCCTCGTACTGGGCGCCAAGTCTGTCGGCCTGGGCCTCGAAGCGCTTTGCGTCGTCGGCGGTCCACCAGTCGCGCAGCACGCCCTTGCCATCGGACTTGCGGCCCTGGTCGTCGAAGCCGTGCGTCAGTTCGTGACCGATCACGCCGCCGATCGCGCCGTAGTTGACCGCGGGATCGGCCAGCGGGTCGAAGTAAGGCGGCTGCAGGATGGCGGCCGGGAAGACGATCTCGTTCTTCACCGGCGAGTAGTACGCGTTGACGGTCTGCGGGGTCATGCCCCACTCGTCGTTGTCGATGGGGCCACCGATCCGCGACACCTGCCGGGCCCACTCGAAGGCCGCGACCCGCTCCCAGTTGCCGAACAGGTCGTCGGCCTTCACCTGCAGCGCGCCGTAGTCCTGCCAACGGGTGGGGTAGCCGATCTTGACGCCGAAGCTGGCGAGTTTCTCGAGCGCCGCCGCCTTGGTCGCCGGCTCCATCCAGGTGAGCGCCTCGATGCGGCGGCGCATCGCCACGCGCAGGTCGGCGACCAACTGCTCCATCTTGGCCTTGGACGCCGGCGGGAAGAAGCGCGCCACGTAGGTCCGGCCGATCGCCTCGCCCATCGCGCCCTCGGCGAAGGCGACGCCACGTTTCCAGCGCGCCCGCGGCTCCTGTGCGCCCTGCAGGAACTTCGAGCGGAACTCCCAGTGGGCCGTGACAAACCGTGCCGACAGGTAGGGGGCCGCCTGGTCCGTGGTGTGGAAGGCCTGCCACGCCTGCAGCGTCTCGACCGGCGCCTCGGCGAAGATGGTCGCCAGCTTCGGCAGGGCCGTGTCCTGCCGCACGATCACCTTGGCCGCGCCGGCGAGCCCGGCCGCCTTCGCGTAGGCCTGCCACGGAAAGCCCGGGGCTGTCCGGCCGAGGTCGGCCCAGGTCGTCGGGTTGTACGTCCTGTCGCGATTGCGGCTCTCGGCGCGCGTCCAGTGTGCCTCGGCGATGCGGGTCTCCAGTGCCACCACGGCGGCTGCCGCGTCGTCGGGCGCGGGCCATGCCACCAACGACAGCAGACGCGCGACGTAGGCCTGATACGCCTGCTTCTGGGGCGCGAAGTTGTCCCGCAGATAGAACTCGCGGTCCTGCAGGCCGAGGCCGCTCTGGCCCAGGTAGAGGGCGTACCGATCCGGGGCCTTCTGGTCGTCGAACACCGATGCGCCGACGAACGCCCCGCCGGCGCCGCGGGACGACTCGCCCATCAGGGCCGCCAGCGCCTCACGCGTCGTCGCGGCGCGGATGGCCTGCAGCTTCGGGCCAATCGGCGCGGCGTCGAGTCGCTCCGCGGCGGCCTCGTCGAGAAAACTCCGATAGAGCAGCGCCACCTTCGCCTCATCGGTCTGCGCCGAGGGCGGTGGCGCTGCCGCCCACTCCTCGATCACGCCGCGCACCTGCTGCTCGGCGACGTCGCGAAGGACCCCTCCGGTGCCGTACGTCGAGCGGTCGGCGGGAATCGACGTGCGGGTCGCCCAGGCGCCGTTCACGTAGGAAAAGAAGTCGTGGCCCGGCTTCACCGTGCGGTCCATCCCGGCCAGATCGATGCCCCAGGCGCCGGCGCGCGGGACGACCGTCGGGGCGGCCGCACTGCCGGCCTGCGGGGCTTCGTCCAACAGCGCGACGAGGTGGCAGTCGTCGTCGAGGCAGCGGTGGCCGTGGGACTGCGCCTGCGCCGCGAGCGGCAGGGCGAGCAGGCTGGCCGCGACGAGCGCGGCGGGGCACGAGTGGACCCGGATCATGGGATTCAAATCTCCTTCGACCGACCATGGTACGACTCATCGGCAGGGCCCGGCGTGCTGGCTCGGGCGGCCCGGCCAGGGGCGACGAGTGAGACACTAGCGCGGTGATCGCTCAGGCGCGCACGTGGCTGGCCGTACAGGGACGCTTCATCCAGGTGCTGGTGGTGCTGGCGTTGGTGGCCGGGGCAATCGGCACGGCGTGGATCTGGAAGCAGACCCGGGCCGTGCATCGGCTCACGCGTGGGGTCGGCGACACCTGGTTCCACACGGCCGACGGCAAGCGCTGGTTCCGGCTCGACGAGCAGCGGCAGGACGTGTCGCTGTCGGAGATCGCGCCCACGCTCCAGCAGGCATTCGTCGCCGTCGAGGACCACCGGTTCTACCGCCATCCCGGACTCGACCCCATCGGGCTCGGGCGGGCCGTCTACCGGAACACGCTGACGGGCCGCAGCGAAGGCGCCAGCACCATCACGCAGCAACTCGCGCGCACGCTCTTCCTCTCCAACCGCAAGAGCTACACGCGCAAGCTGCGCGAGGCCGTGCTCTCGGTGCAGATGGAACTGCAGCTCAGCAAGGCGCAGATCCTCGAGCTGTACCTCAACCGCATCTACCTCAGCGCCGGCGTGTACGGCGTGGAGCCGATGGCCCGTCGGGTCTTCGGCAAGCCGGCTCGCGATCTGTCGCTCGCCGAGAGCGCCTTCATCGCCGGGCTGGCCCGGGCTCCGGCGGCCCTCTCGCCCTGGTCCAACCTGGAGGGCGCCATCGCGCGCAGCCACGTCGTCCTCGCGCGCATGCGGGACGCGGGCTTCATCACCGAGGCGGAGGAGCGTGCCGCTCGCCGCCAGCGGCTGCGCGTGCGGCCCTACCAGGCCACCAGCACCGCATCGGATGCGTATGCCCGGTCCTACGTGCGCCAGCTCTTCCGCGACTCGCTCGGCGGCGATCACCCGCCGGACTGGCGCGTCGACACCACGGTCGACTCCACGCTCCAGGAGATGGCCGACCGTGTCGTGCGCGAGGGACTCGGTCGGTTCGGGAAGCGGGACCTGCAGGCCGCCCTGGTCGCCATGGACCCGGCGACCGGCGACGTCCTCGCACTCGTCGGGGGCCGTGATCCGGCCGCGTTCCCGTTCAACAGGGCGACACGCAGTCATCGGCAACCGGGCTCGGCGTTCAAGCCCTTCGTCTTCGCGGCGGCCCTCGAGCAGGGGTACTCGCCGCTGAGCGTCCTGGCCGGCCTCGACCGCATCACCCCCCAGGGGCCGGACGAATGGGCACCGGAGAATGCCTCGGGCGAGGTGCGTCCCGAGCTGACGCTGCGTGCCGCCCTGGTCGTGTCGGACAACCGCGCCGCCACGTTCCTGCAGCAGCGCGTCGGCACGCGACGGGTGATGCGCGTGGCCGGCGACGCGGGCCTGCGCGACCTGCCCAACGTGCCCTCCCTTGCCCTCGGCACCGGGCTGGTGACGCCGCTCGAGCTCACGACGGCCTTCGCGATGTTCCCCAACGGCGGCCACTCGGTGCGGCCGCGCGCCATCCTGCGGATCCTCGACGATGACCGCAGCCTGGCGTTCGCCACCCCCGTCGTGCGCGAGAACGTCATCGCGCCAGAGGTCGCCTTCCAGATGGTGTCCATGCTCCAGGATGTCGTCGATCGCGGCACGGCGTCGTCGGTGCGTGGCATGGGCGTGCGATTTCCGGCGGGCGGCAAGACCGGCACCACCGACGACTTCAAGGATGCCTGGTTCGTGGGCTTCTCGTCCTCGTTGGTGGTGGGGGTCTGGGTGGGCTTCGATCAGCCGGCGACCATCGGCCGCGACGCCTACGGGTCGCGCTACGCGCTGCCCATCTGGGCCGACTTCATGCGTCGTGCCGCCCGCGTCCGGCGACCGGAGGCCTTCGAGCGTCCCTCCGGCCTGCGCGAAGAGGTGTTCTGCCGGATCTCGTACAAGCGCCCGGTCCAGGGGTGTCCCGTCTACACCGAGTACCTCAAGCGCGGTGACGAGACGCCGGGCGATCGCTGCCCCCTCCATCGCGGGACGCTGCGCCAGCGCATCGCCCGCACGATCGAGGGCTGGACCGCCGAGTTGGCGCGCCGGGTCCGCGACCTCTTTCGCTGATCGTCCCGCCGCGTCCCGTGCCCTCAGGCGAGGGCATGCTGTCCGATGGCGTCGCCGTCGGGCGACATGATCACGAGCGCCAAGCGTCGGCCGTCTTCCAGCACGAGCGTCGCGTCGGCATGGTGCTCGGTGTACCAGTGGAAGAGGTCGGCGAGCCGGGCGCGAATGGCCACGCGTGTCAGCACGGGGCCACCTCCAGGAGGGGATGGCGCGTCAGCGCCGGGCACGACGAGCATGATGGTGTAGCCCACCTGGACGGGCGCGTCGCCGGCCACCTCGATGCGGCCGAGGCCCTCCATCGTCGCCAGCAGGTCTTCGCCCGACGCCCCCTGATCCACGTCAGTCCCCGTCGAGGACCGACCACCCGTCGGTCGTGCGCACCCAGACACGTCCCTGGCCCATCACGAAGGTGCGGCCGATGAGACGTGCCTCCGCCATGGTGGTCAGCGGCTCGCAGATCTCACGGCCCCCGGCATCCTCGACATGCCACCCCTGTGGCGTCTGTCGGAGGACCAGGTCGCCTGCCGAAATGCGGGGAAGTCGCGGGTGGAGACGCAGCACGTCGCCCTCTTTGACGATCCGCCCCGACGATTGGTGCCAGCCCATTGCCGGCCGGGACCTGTCGTTCGGCAGCGGAGTCCCACTTTCAAGGGGGCGATGCGCAGCGGGCCGTGCGAGGGCCCGATCGCCCTGAACCAGAGGAGGGAAGAACGATGAAGCGAACCCTGCAGATGATGGCGGCGTGCGCCGCGTTGAGCGTGTCTTCGGTATC
>NZ_JBIINP010000157.1:0-10147 GCF_044337415.1 Luteitalea sp. | reverse complement strand
GGCGCGAAGTTGTTGCCGTCCTCCACGAGCGACTGCCAGTCGTGGCGGAAGCCGAAGCCGACGCGCAGGCCGTCGCGCATCTCGACCTCGTCGTAGGCGAACCAGCTGAACTCCTGCCGGTCGTACTCCACCAGCGGGTTGCCGACACGCTGCGTGAACTGGCGGGGCCGCCCGGCGTCGTAGTCGGCCAGGCTGGCGAACGTGAAGGTGCCGACGTAGTTGTCGATGCGATCGGAGCGCGTCCAGCCCAGCTCGGTCTCGAAGCCGAAACGCACCTTGTGCTTCGCGTTGCTGATGAGATCGACGGTCTGGGCGATCTCGAGCTCGCGGTCCCGTCGCCCGCCCCGTCGCTGCGCCCCGCCCGAGCGGAACGCGTTGGGCACGTTCAAGCCCACCGCATCGCTCAGCGACGTGACCTCGCTCGCGGTGTCCACGTACTCGAAGCGGAGGTCGTTCAGGAAGTGCGTGCCGATCGTGCCAATGGCCGAGAGGCGCGCGATGTGGCCGCGGCTGTCGTCGCCGAACGCGCGCTCGGGCAGCTCGAACTCGCCGACGCCGAGGTTGTCGCCGGCGGCGTCCCAGCCCTGGTACTCGGCGCGCAGGGTCTGCGTGCGCGTGAGGGCATGCTCGTAGCGGGCCTCGCCTTCCACGCGGCGGTACTCGGAGTTCACCAGCGACGGGAACGTGGTGGGCGCGCCGGTGGCGATGATGGCCTGCGCATCGTAGGCGTCGCGCATCGAGAGGCGGCCCGAGAGCGAGGACGTGCCCTTCACGACCGGCCCGTTGAAGCTCCAGCTGAGGCGTCGCGTCTGGCCCTCCGGCTGGACCGTCGAGAAAGCCGGGCGAGCGTCGATCGACTGGTCGCGGTAGCCCGCGTTCACCTCGTGCGTCCACGAGGCGCCGCCGGGGCGGGTGATGATCTCGACGCGCACCTGTCCCGCGCCCATGCTGTCGGTGCTGTACGGGTCCTTGCGGATGCGCACGACCTGGATCTGGTTCTTCGGGGGGAGGGCGCCGCCCTGGAAGCCGTTGACGCGGATCTCGGCGCCTGCCCCGGCGAGCGCCTCGATGGCCAGCGCGAGCTCCTCGGGATCGTCGGGTAACTGCTCGATTTCCTTCGGGCTCAGCGTCTCGACCTGCCCGTCCGTGGTCGGCGGCGTGAACACCTCGGGCTGGGCCTTCACCGACACCTGTTCGGCGTACCCCCCGAGCGACAGCGTGGCGACCGCCTCGGCCGTCTCCCCCGGGCGCACCAGGGCTTCCACGGTGGCCGGCTCGAACCCGGGCAGCTCCACGATCAGTCGGTAGTCGCCCGGCGCGATGTCGAGGGACGCCTCGCCCGAGGCATCGGTGACCAGCACCCGCGGGTTGCCGCTCACGGGATCGGCGCCCGGACTGGAGAAGACGATCGTGGCTCCGGGAAGGCGTCCGCCCTGCGCATCCTTCACGATGACGAGGAGGTGGCCGAGGGCTTCGCGCGCCGGCTCGTTCTCGGACGTGGGCGGCTGCGCCTGCGCGAGGGCGGCGCCGTTGCCCGCGGCGAGCATGCCGACACACAGGACCGCGGTCATCGCGATGCGTCGGACCAGGCGTTGCGGCAGGGACGGGGAGGGCGCGCACATGCTGTCAGCATACCGATGCCGACCACGAATCGAGCGGCCCGGGTGTTGTCTGTCTCCGGCCATCCCCTCTGGTTCTGATGACATAAGCGCCGCTTCTGGCTTGACCTGCTGACGAGGGGCTGCTCTGCTACCGCAGTCCATGGCGCGGCGTCTTCCTCCTTCCGCGCCCTCTTGCTCTCGGCACCCTCACCGCGTGTCCCGGCACTTCCCCTCCATCGATCGAGTCACTTGACGTTCCGCTGCCTCAGGAGCCCCGCCATGCCGCCGCGCCTCGCGACCTTCGTTCTCCCCGTTGCCGTCCTCGCCTCGACGCTGGCCTGCGGCGCCCCCGGCGAGCAAGCGGCCGCGCCCGCCGCCGCACCCGCTGCGGCTCCTGCGCCCCAGCCCGTCAACAAGCCATCAGTCGCCCCTGCCAGCGCCGACCCGGTGTGGCATTACGAAGGCGCTGAGGGTCCGGAGCGCTGGGGAGCCCTGAGCCCGGCCTTCGCCGCGTGCGGCGAAGGTCGCAGGCAGTCGCCCATCGACCTCGGCACTGCCAGGACGGTCAAGGGCTCGCCCCTGCTGAGGCTGAAGTTCCCGCCCGCGGCGCTCAAGATCGCCCACCACGAGCACGTCGCCGACGGCATCAACAACGGGCACACCATCCAGATCAACTACGCGGGCGGCGACACGATGACCATCGCCGACGAGTCGTTCGCGCTGGTGCAGTACCACTTCCACAACCAGAGCGAGCACACGGTCAAGGGCAAGCACTACCCGATGGAGATGCACCTGGTGCACAAGTCGGCGAGCGGCACGCTGGCGGTGGTCGGCGTGTTCATCGAGCAGGGCGCGCACAACAAGGCGTTCGACCCGATCTGGAGCAACCTGCCGTCGAAGAAGGGCGTGGAGACGCACTACGAGCACGTCGCCGTCGACGTCGACGCCCTGCTGCCGACCAACCGCCGGTCGTACCGCTACGACGGGTCGCTCACCACGCCGCCGTGCTCCGAGGGCGTGAAGTGGGTGGTGATGGCGACGCCGATCCAGCTCTCCGCCGAGCAGATCAGCGCCTTCTCGGCGATCATCCACGACAACAACCGTCCGCCGCAGCCGCTCAACGGCCGCCGCGTCGCCGCCGAGCCCGTGCAGATTGCCTCGCGCTGAGGCCGAGAACTGTGAATTCTGAATTCTGAATTGCTCTAGATGTTGCCGCGCTTCATCTCCCCCACCAGGTAATCCGTCGCTCGCCACGCGATGGCGAGGATGGTGATGGTGGGGTTCTTCTCGGACGCACTGGTGAAGGACGAGCCGTCGACGACGAAGACGTTCTTCACCTCGTGCATCTGGTTGAACGCCGTGAGCGCCGATCGCTTCGGGTCGTCGCCCATGCGGCAGGTGCCGTGCTCGTGGATCGCCGAGCCGTTGCGGTCCACGGCGCCGCGCTTGTAGTCGACGAGCTCGACACCCGCCTCCTTCGCCAGCGCCTCGACGCTGTCGCACATGTGCTCGAGCATCGCGCGCTCGTTCTCGCGGATGCGGTAGTCGATCTTGAGCAGCGGCACGCCGTAGCGATCCGTGCGTGACGGGTCAACGGTGATGCGGTTGTCCCGGTACGGCAGCACCTCGCCGTAGGGATGCATCTCGACCCACGCCGGATAGCGCCGACGCACATCCTTCTTGAAGTCCGCGCCGAAGCCGGGAAGCCGGGTCGCCACGTGGCCCGCGCCCTCGGAACTGCAGCCCGTGTTCCACATCTGCATGCCGAAGCCGCGGATGTAGCCCGTGCGGCGATGCCCGTCGCGGTGGTTGAACCGCGGCATGTAGGTGTGTTCGCCGCCGATGCCCCGGTCGTCGCGCGTGGCCGACCCGTACAGCGACGGCATGAACCCGCGCGCATGGAACCGCACCTGCTCGCACAGGTACCGGCCGATCACGTCCTGGCCGTTGCCGATGCCGTTCGGGTGCTGGCGCGACGTCGAGTTGAGCAGGATGCGCGTCGTGTCGACGCAGCTCGCACCCATGACGACGACCTTGCCGAGCACCTCGCGCTCGGCGCCGGTCTTCCGGTCGAAGTACTGCACGCCCTTCGCCAGCCCGTTGTCGTCGACCAGGATGCGCGCGACGACGGCGTTGGACCGGATCTCGAGCTTGCCGGTCTTCAGCGCCGCGGGGATGAGGTGGTCGGCCGAGCAGAAGAACGATGCCGTGTCGCACCCACGTCCGCACTGGCCGCAGTGATGGCAGGCAGGAAATCCGTTGTGCGCCACCGTCTTGACGGCACGCCTGATGCGCACGAACGGCATGTGCAGCCGCTGGCCCGCGCGGGAAATCGCCACCTCCGCGCAGCGCATGGCCGGCGGCGGCAGGAAGTACTTGCTGCCTGGCAGCGAGTCGTAGTCGTCGTCGCCGCCGCACACGCCGATCAGTTGGTCGACCTTGTCGTAGTACGGCGCCACATCGCTGTAGTGGATCGGCCAGGGAATGTCCCAGCCGTCACGCTCGCCGGCGCGGAAGTCCATCTCGCTGTAGCGCAGCGAGACGCGTCCCCAGATGTTCGTCTTGCCGCCCAGGCCCCACACGCGAATCAGCTCGAAGTCCTGCCCGTCGGCGTTCAGGTACGGCTGTTCCTTCGTGTCGAGCTGAAAGGGCGGCGGCCCCTCGCCACGCGCACGCCTGGCGCGCGCTTCCCAGGGCGACACGTGCGTCCAATACGTGGCGCGATCGAACTTCTCGCCGGCGTCGAGCATCAGCACGTCGATGCCCTGCTGCGTGAGGTTCCACGCCGCCATGCCCCCGGAGGCGCCGGAGCCGACGACGATCACGGGGTACACGCGCGGGGCAGCCTGGATGTGCATGGGCGTAATGGTACCCACGGAGGTAGGGCGGCGTGTCCCACGCCGCCGTTTCGTGATGACGGCGCGGTGGGGACACCGCGCCCTACCTCAGAGGTTGCGTCTGCGCATCTCCTCGACCAGGTAATCCGTCGCGCGCCAGGCGAGCGAGAGGATCGTGATGGTGGGGTTCTTCTCCGAGGCCGCGGTGAACGACGAGCCGTCGACCACGAACACGTTCTTCACCTCGTGCATCTGGTTGAACCTGTTGAGGGCTGACTTGCGCGGATCCTCGCCCATGCGGCACGTGCCGTGCTCGTGGATCGCCGAGCCGTTGCGGTCGGCTTCCATCCGGCGGTAGTCGAACAGCTCGATGCCCGAGGCGTGCGCGAGTTCCTCGATGGCGTCGGCCATGTGGGCGAGCATCTTCCGCTCGTTCTCGCGCGTCGTGTAGTCGATGCGCGGCAGCGGCACGCCGTACTTGTCCGTGCGGTCCTTGTCGACGGTGATGCGGTTGTCGGCATACGGCAGCACCTCGCCGAACGGGTGCAGCTCGACGTACGCCGGAAAGCGCTTGCGCACATCGTCCTTGAACGCGCTGCCGAAGCCGGTGATACCGCGCGCGTAGTGGCCCGCGCCCTGATCGCTGGTGCCGGTGTTCCAGAACTGCATGCCGAAGCCACGCAGGTAGTCGCGCTTGCGCTCCGGTCGATGGTTGAAGCGGGGCATGTAGACGTGCTCGCCGCTGATGCCCTTGTCGTCGGTCGCCTCCTTGCCGTAGAGCGATGGCATGAACCCGCGGGCGTTCAGCCGGATCTGCTCACAGAGGTAACGGCCGATCACGTCGCTGCCGTTGCCGATGCCGTTGGGGTGACGCGCCGAGGTCGAGTTGAGCAGGATACGCGTTGAATCGACGCAGCTCGCGCCCATCACCACGACCTTGCCGAGCACCTGCCGTTCGGCGCCGGTCTTGCGGTCGAAGTACTGCACGCCCTTCGCCAGGCCGTTGTCGTCGACGAGGATGCGCGCGACGACGGCGTTCGAACGAATCTCGAGCTTGCCGGTCTTGAGGGCGTCCGGGATGAGATGGTCCGCCGAGCAGAAGAAGGACGCCGTGTCGCACCCACGCCCGCACTGGCCGCAGTAGTGGCAGGCCGGGAAGCCGCGGACCGGGCGGGTCATGTTGGCGCGGCGGCCGCGCACGAACGGCATGCCGATCTTCTCGCCGGCGCGCCACATGGCGACCTCGGCGCAGCGCATCTTCGGCGGCGGCAGGAAGTACTTGCTCCCCGGCAGCACCTCCGAGTCGTCGTCGCCCCCGTACACGCCAATCAGCTGATCGACCTTGTCGTAGTACGGCGCGAGGTCGCTGTAGTGGATCGGCCATGGGATGTCCCAGCCGTCGCGCTCGCCGGAGTGGAAGTCCATCTCGCTGTAGCGCAGCGAGACGCGCCCCCAGATGTTCGTCTTGCCGCCGAGGCCCCACACGCGATTGAGCTGGAAGGGGCGGCCCTCGGGCGTCACGTAGGGCTGTTCCTTCGTGTCGAGGAAGAACTCGGGCGGCCGCTCCCCTCGCGCTCGTCGCTCACGCTCCTGCCACGGTGTCGTGTGCGTCCAGAACGTCGCGCGGTCGAACTTCTCACCGGCATCGAGCATCAGGACATCGACGCCCTGTCGCGTGAGGTTCCACGCCGCCATCCCGCCGGAAGCGCCGGAGCCGACCACGATCACCGGGTAGACCTTCGGAGCAGCCTGGATGTGCATGGGCGTAATGGTACTCAGGTAGGGCGGCGTGTCCCACGCCGCCGTTTCGGGATGACGGCGCGGTGGGGACACCGGGTTGACGGCGCGGTGGGGACACCGCGCCCTACCTCAGAGGCTGCGTCTGCGCAGAGCGGTCGTACACTCGCCGTCATGCCGATCACCGTCGTCATCCTTTCCGCGGTGCTGAGCGCAAGTGCGGGACCTCAGGCACCGGCAGGACCGCCCGTTCCAACACGCGGATCGTCGTGCTCGGCAGACGCCATGCTGGGCGTCGACGCCGGCCCGATCACATCGGCCGTCCGGGCGCGGCTGGCCGTGCCTCCGGACGTGACCGGCGCGGTCGTGACGCACGTGCTGTCGGGAGGCCCGGCTGCGGACGCAGGCCTTCGGGTAGACGACGTGATCGTGGCCGTGGATGGGGTGCCGGTGGCGACCGACTGCGCGATCGTCGACGTCGCCTGGGGACGCGACTGCGACGACGCCCTTGTGGTCGTGTGGCGCGCGGGCCAGTCGAGCACGCTCGTGCTCAAGCCAGTCGACCCGCTTCCGCTGCTGGCCGAGCGCTGCGAGGCCGGCGATGCGGAGGCCTGCTTCCGCCAGGCCTGGCGGCTGCGGACGGCGCGCGCCACCGATGCCGATCGCGCGACGGCGCTGACCCTGTACGACCGCAGTTGCCGTGGGGGATCCGCCAAGGGATGCGCCTACTTCGGCGTGGCACTCGGCGACACGCCGGGTCGCGCCGAGGAACAGCGGGCGGCGTTCGAGCGCGCCTGCGCGCTTCGCGATGGACCAGGCTGCGCCCATCTGGCCTATCTGTATGCCGGTGGTGATGGCGTGCCGCGCGACCACGCGAAGGCGACGTCGCTCTACGAGCAATCGTGCAGCCTCGGTGACCCGGAGGGCTGCTACAACGTCGGCCTCAACTACGAGAGCGGCCGTGGCGTCGCCAAGGACCTCGCCCGTGGGGTCGCCGCCTACGACGCCGGCTGCAAGGGCGGCAGTCCGATGGCGTGCACGAACCTCGGCGGACTCCTGCAGGACGGCGCGCTCGGCACTCCCGATCCGGCCCGGGCCGTGGCCTCGTGGGCGCTCGGCTGCGCGGGGTCGGTATGCCAGGGCGCCAACCTCCTGGGCTGCGTCAACCTGGCGCGCGCGCACCGGGATGGCATCGGTGGGCCGGCCGACCCGGCCAGGGCGGTCGAGCTGTTCGCGGCGGTCTGCGAGAACGGCCTCGACAATGCCGTCCCGGCGGCATCGCAGCAGGTCAAGGCCTGCGCGCTCCTCGGCGGCATGCACCTGGCGGGCACGGCTCCGGCGTCGAGTGAGGCGCGGGGACGCGCCCTGTCGGAGCAGGCCTGCGACGGTGGCGACGACTTCGGCTGCTTCAACGCGGCGACGGCGCACGCAGCGGGTCTCGGCGGGCCCGTGGACGAGGGCCGGGCGGCCGTGTACTTCGACAACGGATGCACCGCAGGCGATGCGGAGAGTTGCTACGAACTCTCCCTCCGGCTGAACGAGGGCCGCGGCGTGCCACGCGATGCCACGCGGGCGCGCACCCTGAAGGCCCAGGCCTGCGCCGCTGGCTTCACCAAGGCGTGCGACTCGACTCCGGTCCCGCGCTGACACCGCGACACGAGCCGCGTCGGCCGCGTGCCCGACGGGCGCGACACGACAGCTACCGCGGCGTCGGCCAGGGCGCCTGCGTCCTGTCGATCCAGGCGAGCAGGGTGTCGAGCAGTCTGTCGCGTTCCTTCGGGTGGGTCGCCACCAGGTTCCGCCGCTCGCCGATGTCGGTGCGCATGTCGTAGAGCTCGACGGCGTTGTTCGTGGCCAGCGCGCCGCGGCCGCCGTCGAGCCGCCACTCCTCGTGGTAGAGGTGCAGCTTCCAGTCACCCACGCGGACGACGCTGACGGGCCGCGTGCGGAACACCGGGTCGCGGCCGCGAATGACCGGCGTGTCGAGGTAGCCCGGGAAGTGCCAGAAGATGGCCTCCCGCTTCAACCGCCTCTCGCGATTCGTCAGCAGCGGGAGCAGGGTCTCGCCGTCGAGGGCTGTGTCGGTCGGCCGCGCGGTCCGCGCCACGTCCAGGAACGTCGGGTAGAGATCCACGAAATGAATCGGCGCCGTGCTGCTTGCGCCGGGCTTGACGACGCCCGGCCACCACGCGATGAACGGCTCGCGGATGCCGCCCTCGTAGTACCCGCCCTTGCTGCCACGCAAGGGCTCCTGCGACGACTGCTGCGTGCCGCCGTTGTCTGACGTGAAGATCAGGAGCGTGTCTTTCTCGATGCCGAGCGCCTCCAGTTTCGCCCGCAAGACCCCCACCGCGTCGTCGAGGTCGTACAGGCAGGCGGCGTACAGCGCGTCGCCGTGCCGGGCGCCCCGCGCCTTCGCCGTGAACTTCGCCAGCGAGGCGGGGCGCGCCTCGAGCGCCGTGTGGATGGCGTGATGCGAGACGAAGGCGAAGAAGGGCCGGTCCTTGTTCGTCTCGATGAACTCGACGGCCGCGCGGGTCAGGGACGCGACGCCCTTGGGGTCGTCGGGTTCGTCGCGACGCACATTGGGATTGGGCCGCGAGTCGAACACGGTGTCGAAGCCCTGCATGCCCGGTGACGCCCCCTCGGGACCGCCGAGGTGCCACTTGCCGAAGATGCCTGTCGTGTAGCCCGCCGCCTTCAGCGCCTCGGCCATCGTCACGGTCGCGGGTGTGAGGCCGCTCCTGTTCGGGATCGGCGTCAGGCGCATGGACGCCTTCGGGCCGCGCTCCGTGCTGTCAACGGCATACACCCCATGCCGGGGACCGTACTGGCCCGAGAGCAGCACCGCGCGACTGGGCGCGCAGTTGCCCGCACCGGCGTACGCCTGCGTGAACACCATCCCGGCCTTCGCCAGCCGGTCGATATTGGGCGTCTCGTGGAAGTCCGAGCCCTGGTAGCCGACGTCGCGCCAGCCGAGGTCGTCGGCGAGGATGAGGACGATGTTCGGCCGGCGGTCCGGCCGCTGCGAGGTCTGTGCCGAGGCGAAGGCGGCCGCGAGGAGCAGACCGCACGCCAGCGCGAGGCGCGTGCGCGAAACCGGGGTGCCGAGCGGGTGGCCGCCGAGCGTCTGGCCATTGTGTCGGAGCATTGGCGGCCATTGGAGCATGACGGCCGGCGTCGACCTCTCGTTGTCCGGAGGGATGATGATGCAGTAGCATCAGTGCATCAGATGCGCACAACGCTCGACATCGAAGACGATGTGCTGGCCGCCGTGAAGGAGCTGGCGCGGCTGGAAGGGATGACCGCTGGCGAGATGCTGTCGCGGCTCGCCCGCCGGGCGCTCACCAACCCTCCGCGTGCCGCCGGCGAGGCCCCCGAACCTGCGGCGAGCCATGGGTTCCGGCCATTCCCTGCGGGTGAGCGACTCGTCACCAACGAGCTCATCGACGACCTGCGCGACCGCGACGGGCTGTGATGCGGGCCCTGCTCGACGTGAACGTGCTGATTGCGTTGCTCGACGCGGCGCACGTCCACCACCACCTGGCGAGCCGGTGGTTGGCTGACCACATCGAGCACGGCTGGGCATCGTGCCCGCTCACCCAGCTCGGCTGCATCCGGGTCATGTCGCAGTCGGCCTACCCGAACATGCAGCCGGCGGCACGGGTCGCCGAGCGCCTGCAGTCGGCGGCCGCAGCCCGCCACCATGAGTTCTGGAGCGCCGACGCCGACCTGCTCGCGCCCGACACCGTCCGCTGGGGCGACCTGTTGACCTCGCGCCACGCGACCGACGCGTACCTGCTCGCGCTCGCGGCCGCGCACGGCGGTCGCTTCGTGACATTCGACCGGCACGTCCCCGTGCGGGCGGTGCCGTCGGCCGACGCGCGGCACCTGGCGGTGATCGGCTGAGCAGACGCTGGTAGTCTTCCGGGCACCATGCGTCCGGAACGCCGCTCCCTCGTTCGCCTCGCC
>NZ_JBIINP010000379.1:0-2770 GCF_044337415.1 Luteitalea sp. | reverse complement strand
AGTACGACCGGCAGGAGTTCAGCTGGTTCGCCTACGACGAGGTCGAGATGCGCGACGGCCTGCGCGTCGGCTTCGGCTTCCGCCACGACTGGCAGTCGCTCGTGGAGGACGGCAACAACTTCGCGCCGCGCGCCAGCCTGTCGTGGACGCCGAAGGAGCAGCCGAAGACGACCGTGACTGCTGGCGTTGGCGTGTTCAACGAGTGGTACCAGCCCTGGGTGTACGAGCAGACGCTGCTGCTCGACGGCATCCGCCAGCGCGACTTCATCGTGCGCGATCCCGGCTATCCCGACCCGCTCGGCGGCCAGGGTCTTGCCGGGCTGCCACCGCCCAGCATCATCCGCGCCTACGACGACGACCTGGCCCTGCAGTACGCGACGCGCGGATCGGTCGGCCTCGAGCACCGGTTCTCACAGCAGCTCCGGCTGCAGCTCAACGTGTACGGGCAGGCCGTGGAGGATCGCCTTCGCGCCTTCAACGCCAACGCGCCACTGGGCGGCGTGTTCCCCGATCCCGACTACGAGCGCATCACGCAGATCGAGGCGTCGGGCCGCGCCCGCTCGGCCGGCTTCGACTCGAGCGTCAGGCTCTCGCGCCAGGACGGCAAGGCCTCCGGGCTGCTCCGCTATCAGTACGGCCAGTCGTGGAACGACTCGGATGGCCCCACGACGCTGCCGGCTGACAGCCGTGATCTCGACGCGGAGTGGGGACCGGCCTCGTGGGATGTGCGCCACCGCGTGTTCGGCTTCGTGCGGATGGAGTTGCCCAATGGTGTCAGGGCCAACGCGTGGGGCGACATCGCGTCAGGCGCTCCGTACACGATCCGCACCGGCTTCGACGACAACGGCGACACGGTGTTCAGCGATCGCCCGTCGGGTCTCGGCCGGAACACCGAACGCGCCACGTGGCAGCGCACGCTCAATCTCCGCATCGGCTGGAAGCCCGACTTCTGGCAGTCGGCGCCGCCGGCCGCGACCGGCCAGGGCAGTGCGCCCGCGCCCTCGTCCACGCCACGCGGCGTCGAGTTCTACGCCCAGGCGTGGAACGTGCTCAACGAGACCAACTTCACGCGCTTCTCCGGCGTGATGACGTCGCCGTACTTCCTGCAACCGACAGCCGCCGCGGCTGCCCGCCGTTTCGACTTCGGCACGCGCGTGTTCTTCTAGCTCACGGCCGCGGCCGTGGAGCGCGGCCGGCTGCGGCCGCGTGTAATGCTGCGATGCCGCGATGCCGGAATGTCGAGGTTCTGGAATCGACATCGGGCATCTTGGCAGTCGCCGCTTCAGTTCTGGTCCCCGAACGGGCTGGCCGGCGCTACGGCAGCGGAGCCTTCGCCCGACGCAGGCGCACGGCGAAGTCGTCGAGCCAGGCGCGGCGCCAGGCGTTCACCGTGCGCGCGCCCTGCAGGTCGCCCTCCGCAACGTCGAGCGCCGGGTCGTCGGTCCACCAGTGCGGCAGCCGGCGATCGGGCCGCGTGGCTGCATCAGGTGGCGCGGCCACGGACGTGAGCTGGCCTCGGAGACCATCGAGTTCCGCTACCGCGCTCCGAATCGTGTAGCTGTACGTCTTGGCTTCCTTCGGCGAGAACCGGAAGCGCATCATCCCGTCGCCGACCTCGCCGACCAGCGACTGGTTCTCGATCACCATCGTCGCCATTGCCGACGCTGGCGTGCCTGCCGGAACCGGCAGCGCCAGGTCGAGGATGCCGAACTGCTCCAGCCGATCGGTGGCCGTGGTGAGTCGAGTGAATGACGCCTGCGGGCGCACCCAGGCCCGCAGGTAACGCCCGCCCCAGCTCGGCTGCGTGGGGTCAGCGGGCGTGCCCTTCAGCAGCCACGCCAGCGTCGGCGTGTCGCCCATCTTGATGAACCCTTCCAGCATGGTTGCGAAGTAGTCGCCGAGCGCGCCGTGCCCGGCGACATGGCGCAGCACGAACGACTCGTTGCCCAGGTCCGCGCCCTGATCGCCACCGGAAAACCACCCGCGATAGGTCGAGTTGTTCTCGATGAACCACAGGTCCGGATGGTGCGTGGCGATGTACTGGTAGGCGTCGGGGCTCCACTTCTTGTTGGGGCCGCCGATGAAGTGCACGCGCAGGCGCGGCAGGATGTCGGGCGCATCGTGCAGGGCTTGCGCGAGGTCCTCGAGTCCGCCCCACACGAGCACGTGCAGCGGCCGCGGGTCATCGGCGCGCGCGCGCGCCACGATCCACGCCGAGCCCTCGGTGGTGCGACGAATGCCGGCTCTCGGCGCGACGTCGGTCTCGCCCTGCTT
This sequence comes from Luteitalea sp., assembly GCF_044337415.1. GTDB lineage: Bacteria > Acidobacteriota > Vicinamibacteria > Vicinamibacterales > Vicinamibacteraceae > Luteitalea. The sequence continues at coordinate 496 of NZ_JBIINP010000379.1, read as the reverse complement.
CGTGATGGCGCGCAGCGCATCGGGCGTGGGATAGCGTGGCGAGTGACTGCGCAGGTTCGGGTAGTCGCGCGCGTACCTGTCGATCACCTCGTGGATGTGCGTGGCGCGGCCGGGCCCGTACGGCGACGACACCAGGCCCTCGATGTCGAGCACGTCGGCATACAGCAGCAGGTGCACCATCGACTGGAAGTCGTCGGGATCGGTGCCGCCGATGTCGGTGGACACGATCACGCGGTGGCGCGCGCCGTCGAGTGCCCCCTGCGTGCCGAGGGATTGACCGGCCTGCGCGTGCCCGGCCCTCGGCGCGGCCATCGCGACGATGAGTCCGAGGGCGAGCGTCGCAATCCCGCTGGCGTGCGTCATGGCCCTGCATCATATGTCCCCATCGTGGCCAGGCCCCTGCAGCGGCGGGCCGCGAAGAAGCGCTGATCAGAGGCCGTCGATGCGCTCGGGACGCACCACGTCGTACTCCAGCATCACCGTGCCCACGCGGTCG
>NZ_JBIINP010000378.1:0-2784 GCF_044337415.1 Luteitalea sp. | reverse complement strand
GAGCCGATGGCGCTCACGCTGTTCGGCCTCGGCCTCGCCGGGGTAGCCGCCGCGAGGCGCAAACCCCGCAGCGCCCGCTGACGGGCGGCCTCGCGCCGCTGCGGCCCCTGCCACCAGGACACGCGGGACAAGGCCGGCCCACAGACGCAACAGCGGACCCCCGGGGCCGGACAGCGCAGCCGGGCCACGCTGTATCGGAGGGGGGCGTGGTGGGGAGACTCCGCCGTACCTCCATACGGCGCCAGCGCCCGCTCGGCTCACACGCGGGCAGCCAGCGCAAGGTCGATGCGGTCCTGCTACGCCAGCTTCCAGCCGTCGCGGTACTTCGGGCGCTTGATGAAGCGTTCGGCGTCGGGCGCGTTGGTGATGCGCATCGCCTTGTGGTCCCACGTGATGGCGTGGCCGACGCGGTAGGCGACGTTGCCGAGGTGATTGGCTTCGGTCAGCAGGCCCGAGTAGGCGAAGTTGCAGGTCGTCGGCGCGCCGGTCTTGCAGGCGTGGATGAACTCCTGGTGGTGCCCGAGCGACTTCGGGATCGACTGGGCCGGCGGCGTGTAGCCGACCCACTTGTCCTCGGGCAGCAGCGCGAACTTCGAGTAGTCGGCCAGCAGCATGCCCTTCTCGCCGATGAACAGCACGCCACTGTCCCACTGCGGGATGCCCTTCTTCGTCCAGATCTCGGGCTTGCGCGTGCCCTGGTACCACGTGAGCGTCAGCGCCGGCTGCTCGCCGTCGGATTCGTACGTGTAGCGCGCCTGCATGGAGGCCGGCGCGAGCTCGGGATGCACGGGCGGTCCGGAGGCCTCGATCGTCTTCGGGTGCTTCAGCTTCAGCGCCCAGAACGGCAGGTCGATCCAGTGGCTGCCGAGGTCGCTCATGGTGCCGTTGCCGAAGTCCCACCAGCGGTACCACTTCGGACCGGGCACATACACGTTGCTGAAGGGACGCGCCGGTGCGGGGCCGATCCACAGGTCCCAGTCGAGGCCGGCCGGCACCGGGTCGATGGTGGCGGGCCGGTCCTGCACGAACACGATGTCCTTGGCGGCCGTCGCCTCGGCCTCGCTGGCGTGCCAGCCCCAGGCGCGCCCCACCCACACGTGGCACTCGGTCACCTTGCCGATGACGCCCGCCTGGATGTGCTCGACGACGCGGCGGTAGTTGTCGCCGGCGTGGATCTGCGTGCCCATCTGCGTGACGACGCCCATGCGCGCGGCGGTCTCGCGGATGACGCGGGCCTCGTGCACGTTGTAGGTGAGCGGCTTCTCGCAGTAGACGTGCTTCTTGAGTTGCAGCGCCGGCAGCGTGGCGAACGCATGCGTGTGCTCCGCGGTGCTCACGGCCACGGCGTCGAACTCGTTGGCGTGATCGAACACGCGCCGGAAGTCCTTGAAGGTGCGCGCCTGCGGGAAGAGCGCCTTGGCCTTGTCGAGCGCGTCCTGGTTGACGTCGCACAGCGCGACGACCTGCTCGCCGCCGAGTCCCTTCAACTGGGCGCCTCCGCGACCGCCGACGCCGATCAGGGCGACGCGCAGCTTGTCGGGCGACTGGGCACGGCCCGGCCTGGCGCCGACGGCGAGCGCCGCGGCGGTGGCGCCGGCGGTGGTGAGGAAAGTGCGTCGATCGGGACGGGAATTCACGGGCATGGGCACGACTCCGGAAGGAAGAGGGGGGCTGATGCGCCACATCTTGTCACGGAGCGAGGGCGAGGCGCCCACCACGCCGTAGGGCGGCCGTCAGCCGTCGCAGCCCTTGAACTCGGCCAGCATCTGCGGGCCGAGGTAGCCGAGTTCGCGGCGCAGGCCGATCTCGCTGCTGTAGTAGCCGTCGATGGTGGCCTGCTTCACGCGCACGAAGGCGCGGACGGCGTCGCTGTCGGGCTGTCGCTCGCGCGCGCTCAGGTCGTCGAGCACCCGCGTCCTGGCCGCGCCAGGCAGTGCGGCGAACGGCCCGCCGGCCATCCGCTGCGCCTCCGCGTCGAGCGCCTGCAATTCCCGGCGCCAGGCCTGCTGGGTCTCGGGCGTGCTGTGCGCCACGACGAGGTCCACGAAGTCGGCCACTTTCGCGGCCCTCGCACCGGGGGAGCGCGGCGTCTCCGGGAGGATCATCTCGGTGAGCACGTCGAGCAGGTCATGCTCGGCGGCCGTGAAGAAGACGGGCACGTACGCGGTACCGGCCTGGCGCCAGGCCAGCACGGCGGCTGTCGCGGCCTCCAACTGCGCGTGCGCGATGCCTGCACTCAGCAGCGCGAGGACCGTTCTCCGGCTGATCGTGCTCATCCGATGTCTCCCGTGCGCAGCCCCTCGGCCAGGTACTCGCTGGCACGCCAGGCCAGGGCCATGATCCAGGTGGTGATGCCGTGGGTGCCGGGGCTGGTCACGAACCCGCTGGCGTCGGTGACGAACAGGTTCGGCACGTCGTGCGCCTGTCCCCACCGGTTCAGCACGCTGGTCTTCGCATCGAGCCCCATGCGTGCGGTGCCGCATTCGTGCGTGGCGTCGCCGAGCGGCTCGAGGCGCTTCTGGTACGGCAGGATCTCGGCGCCGCAGGCGCGAAGGATGCGTTCCATCCAGCCGTACATGTCCTCCATCATCCGCCGCTCGTTGTCGCCGTGGCCGCACGTGAAGCGCACCTGCGGGATGCCGTAGGCGTCGTTGCGGTCGGGGTCGATCTCGAACCGGTTGTCGTAGCGCGAGAGGCTTTCGCCGTAGCCGCGCAGCGAGAGCGTGCTGCCGAACCGGCTGTGGATCTCCTCCTTGAGCGAGGCGCCGTAGCCGGGAATGCCGC
>NZ_JBIINP010000002.1:0-91995 GCF_044337415.1 Luteitalea sp. | reverse complement strand
GCAGATGGCGCACCCGAGCTTGCCGATGGGGGTGTCGACGACCGGGAACAGCGGCTCGTCGTAGCCCTCGAGGTCGTGCGGACTGGCGTGCACCTCGAACGGAATCCAGGGGTTCACCTTGCGGTACTTCGACAGGATGCCGTCGGGGCCGATCAGGCAGGTGGTGTTGAACACCACGCCGGGCCACCGTGGATCGACCTCCAGCATCGACCCGCTCTGGATGTAGATGTCGTGTCGCCGCGCCCGCGCCTGCAGCCGCTCGGTGTGCTCGTTCGGGATCTCGACCGCCAGGTGCTCGATCAACGCCTCGACGCCGGGATACGCCGGCGCGGCATGCGCGAACTCCGGGAACACCACCAGCCGCACCGGCAGGAACGGCTGGCTGCCCACCACCGCCGCGTCGATCATCTCGACGATGCGATCGGTGTTGTGGCGCATGTCGGCGCGCGTGCGTGGGCACGGCAGGTCGGTCTGGCACGCGGCCACCGCGTACCGCAGGCGCGACACACTCACCGCGGCAGGCCAGCGAGGCGCGGCACCTGTCGGCCCACCACGCGCGTGTTGTACTGCGTGAACCACGCCGGCTCGTCGAGCGGCGAGGCCGGCGCCGGGTACTGCGTCATCGAGTGCGAGGGCAGCGGCCACGCCTGATCAGGGCTGGCGGAGTTGATGTCCATCTCCTTGCTGTAGCCGTCGCCGTGCAGCAGGAACGTCCGCGTCCAGCCCGACCGCAGCGCCGGCATCCGCCCGGCCTCGAAGGACAGCGCCACCTCGTCGCCCGGGCGCGACACGACGAAGCGGTCGTCCACGCCGTCGAGCAGCCCACGCACATCGCCCTCGCGCGTGTAGCGGCCAGGCATCTGCTTCCACGGGGAGTGCGGTGTCACCTTCGCGTAATCGAACGCCAGCGGTTCGTCAGGCGTCACGGCCTCCGAGAAGCCGCGCCAGCGCAGGTCGGCGGCGGCAGCCGGCGCCCGCGTGACCACCGGCGACACGTCGTCCACACGCGTCGCGACCTCGACCTGATCCCAGTACACGCGCATCGTCGTCGCGATGCGCACCTCGCGGCTGGCCGACAGGAACGTGCCCGAGAGATCCACGACCACCGTCTGCGGGCGACCGACCGGGATGCCGATCTCCGCGACGACGGTCTGCCACTGGCCGCGCGCGTCCTTCACCTGCAACGACGGCGGATGGAGCTGGTGGCCTGCCTGGTGCGCCGCGATGTTGTCGCTGGAGAACGCATAGTCGGTCCAGCCGGTGAGCAGCAGCACGGTGCCCGTCGCAGGTGTTCCGGCGCCGAGGTCCACCGTCATGGCGTGGGGCTTCGCGTAGCCGCGGATCGGCAGGAGCGGCAGACCATCGACGAACCGTCGATCGACGCGCGCCGCGGCTGGCGTGGCCTCGTGTCCGGCAGCATCGAGGACGCGCGCCGGCGCCCGACGATCTCGCACGACGGCGTAGCGAAGGCCCGCCTGCGGCGTCGACACCATGCCCTCCAGCGGGAAGACGTCCGTGCCCGCCGGGTGATCGACCGCCATCAGCGACAGGTGATCGATGAACAGGGTTTCCTCGAGCTCGTTGGTCACGCGCAGCTCGTACCGGCCGTCGCGCGGCTTCAGCTGGTCGCCGCGGATGCGCACGAACTCCTCCGGATCGGGCGTGTTGAACACGCCGGGCGCGAGCTGGTAGCCCATCTCGCCGCCGCCGAGGAAGTCGGTGACGAACTCGAAGCGATCGCCCGTCCACGTGTACAGATACGGGCACGACGATGGCTTGCGGTCGAGTTCGACGACCTCGAGGCTTGCCGCCTTCTGCACGTCGGCCGCGAGTGCCTCGGCTTGCACGATGCCGGCTGGCCACAACACGCGCACCACATCGGGCGCCGGGCGCGTGCCGAGGCCGAACAGCAGGTCGGCCGGGGCTGCGGCCGGGGAAGACGCGGAGGTCTCGAGCTTCTGCGACAGGCTGCCGGCGCGCATCTCGACCTTGGCGCCGAGCCCGCTGCGGTTGCTCACCTGCCCCTGCAGCGTCACGCGGAACGCCGGCGCCGTGCCGGAGGCCACCATCAGGGTCGCGGCGCCGCCGCGCGTCACCAGGATGTCCATCGACCCCGAGCGATCGGCATCGAGCAGCAGGAGGCCGGCCTGCGCGTCGCCAGCAGCAGACCGTGGCAGTCCAGCCCGGGCCGAGGCGTCCTCGAAGGCCCCGCCGGCCGCCTGTCGGGCGACGTGCACGCCGTCGGCCAGGACCGACACGATGTCGAGCAGGCCGTCGTTGTCGGCGTCGACCATCTGCGCCGCGGCGGCGCCGCCCGGCAGCGCGGCGAGCGGCCGCGCCGTGAAGCGGTTGTTCGACGCGCCCACTGCGAGCACGCTCGTGGCGGTCTTCGCGCTCACGGCGATGTCGGGGAAGCCGTCCTTGGTGGCGTCGCCCACAGCGATCGCCGAGGCCGGTGGCAGCGCGTCGAGCCCGACGGCGGCCGACATCTCGCGGAAGGAGGCGTCGCGCATGTTGCGCCAGAGCCGGATGGCGCCGTCCTCGCCCAGCACGAGCACGTCGATGTCGCGGCGGAGATCGACGTCGGTCGGCACAAGTGCGCGCGCCACGAGCGGCACCTGGCCGGGCAGCGCGCTCGCGCTGATGTCCGTGAACGTGCCGTCGCCGTTGTTGCGCCACGCCGCCAGCGGGGCCGGACCGCCGCCGTCGCGCGTCGCGCCGCCGAGCAGTGCGTCGGCATCGCCGTCGTGGTCCAGATCCACGAGCGCAGCCGTGCGGACGTCGAGGCTCGTGGCGATGCCAGCGGCCTTCGTGACGTCCTCGAAGCCGAACGGCGCCCCGCCCTGCCCGGCGGTCTGGCGCCACAGCGCGACGCCCCCACGCCCGTGCACGAGCACATCGGCCTTGCCGTCGTTGTCGACGTCGGCAATCACCGCGCCGCGCGCCCCAAGGCCCGGTGTCGACCACGCCGCCGTGAACGACCGTGTGGGCGCGGTCGAGCCCGGGGCCGCGTACACCTCGAAGGCCGTGTCGGTGACCGCGACCAGGTCAGGCCTGCCGTCGCGGTCGAGATCGCCCGCCGCCAGTGCCGATGGCGACGCCTGGCCGAACGAGAGCGGCCTGGGTGCATAGGCGAGTGCGGGCGCGGGGGCTGCGAACTCCGCCTCGGCGCCGGTCGACAGGATGGCCTCGGCGTAGCGGCCCTGCTCCAGATAGGCGTTGGAATATGTGGTGCCGTACCCGGTCTCGCGCAGGGCCTGGAACTTCTTGGTCGTCTCGGCGCCAAGCTCCCGCTGTCCGGCGCGCGTCTGCGCCACCGCGAGGTTGTACAGGGCCGACACGTTGTACGGCTCGAGTTCGACGGCCTTCGTGAACACCGGCACCGCCTCGGCATACGCGCGACGCTGCACCAACAACTGGCCGACGTTCACGAGCGATGCGACATCGTCTGGATCGACCTGCAACACGCGACGGAACGCGGCAAGCGCGTCGTCTTCGCGGTTCTCCTGGCGGGCGATGAGGCCGAGCACGAAGTCGGCATGCGGTGGCGCGCCCGGGGACGTGGCTGCCGCCGTGCCCTCCTTGAGGGCCGCCGCCAGGTCGGGTTCGTACAGGCGCGCGATGGCCAGGTTCACGCGGGCCGGCACGAGGGTCGGGTCGATGCCCAGCGCGGCCTCGAACTGCGTCGCCGCCTTGGCGTGGTTGAACTGCTCGAGATACGCGACGCCGATGTTGTTGGCCTGCCACGCGCGCTCGCGCACCTCGCGCGACGGCGGTGCGGGCGTCTGCGCCGTGATGACGACGCCGAGAGTGACCAGGCTGGCGAGAACCGTGAGTATGCGCGTCATGTGTGTGTAGCCGTCGGCGGTGGTTCGTGGCCGTCGCGCTTGCGCGACGGTCAGTGGTCCTTCTCTGAGTGAGCGCGCCGGACAAGTCCGGCGCCTACGGGCGTGTGAACGGCACCTTGCGCGTGACGCCCTTCGCCTCGGTCACATACAGCGTCTGGCCGCCATCCTGCGGGCCGAGCCGATCCACCTGGCCTCCGGGCCACCGGATCTCCACCTGCTCCACCTTGGACGCCGATCCGAGGCCGAAGGTGAGCGGCAGCTCGCTCTGCGAGAGATAGCTGGAGCCGGACTTGACCATGGCGAGGCGCGTGGCGCCCCCCACCGTGACGCGCACCTGCGCGCCGATGGCGGAGCGGTTGGTGCGCGCGCCGGTCAGCGCCAGGCGCAGGGCCCGGCCGCCCTTCGAGTCGTTGCGCAGCACGCGCGCCGGCCCGTTGTTGACCGTCACGACGAGGTCCTGGTCGCCGTCGTTGTCCATGTCCAGCGTTGCGGCGCCCCGCGCCACCACCGGCTGCGCGAGCGCCGGGATCCCCGCCGCCACGTTGGAGAACCGGCCCTTGCCGGCGTTGCGATACAGGTGCGCCGGCTGCGCGTAGGTCACCTTCGGCTGGACGCGGCTGATGTCGTCGGCGACGTGGCCGTTGGCGGTGAAGATGTCCACCCAGCCGTCGTTGTCGGCGTCGAAGAAGAAGCACGCGAAGGTGAGCGAGAGCAGCGACTCGCGGCCCAGGCTCGACGTCGGCGCATCGTCGATGAACAGGCCGTTGCCCTCGTTGCGGTAGAGCGACAGCATCTCGTTCGAGAAGTTGCCGACCAGCAGCCCGAAGCGGCCCGACCCGTCGAAGTCGGCGGCGTCGACGCCCATGCCCGCGCGCGCCATGCCCGCCTCGTTGAAGGCGACGCCGGCCGTCACGGCCTCGTCCACGAAGCCGCCCTTGCCGGTGTTGCGGTACAGCCGGTTCGGCTGCGTGTCGTTGGCGATGAAGACGTCGAGCCAGCCGTCGGCGTTGAAGTCGATGAGACCGATGCCGAGGCCCTTGCTGGTCGGGTCGTGCAGGCCGGCCTTCTTCGTCACGTCCTCGAAGGTGCCGTTGCCGTTGTTGCGGAACAGGAACGGCGTGTCGCCCTTGTAGCTCTCGGGCGTGCAGTACGACTTCGTCTTGCCGTCCAGCGTGCAGTAGAGGTCCTTCTCGATCTGCCACTGCACGTAGTTGGCGACGATGAGGTCGACGCGTCCGTCCTTGTCGTAGTCGACCCAGGCGGCGCTGGTGGAGAAGCCGGCACGGCCGACACCCGCCCGTGCCGTCACGTCCTCGAAGGTGCCCTTGCCCGTGTTGCGGTAGAGCCGGTTCCCGCCGAGCGCCGTCACGAACAGGTCGGTGAAGCCGTCGTTGTCGTAGTCGCCCGCCGCCGCGCCCATGCCGTACATCTCCACGGCGAGGCCGGCGGCGCGCGTGACGTCGGTGAACTTCCCGCCACCCGCATTCCGGTACAGGGCCGGGAGTGCGCGGGCCGGCGGACGTCCCGGCCAGGCCTTGCCGTTGGCGAAGTACAGGTCCTGTCGGCCGTCGTTGTCGACGTCGATCACGACGACGCCGGCGCCCATGGTCTCGGGCAGGTACTTCTTGCCGAAGGCGCCGCTGGTGTGCCGGAACGCGATACCGGACGAGGCCGTGACGTCGGTGAAGGCGATCGGCCCGGCCTTCGCGGCCGGCGTCGGCGCGGCCTTGCCCGCCTGGGCGAGCAGGGTGGGAGCGAGGCCGGCGGCCACGGTGGCCGCCAGCGTGAGGGCGAGAACGTGCGTGCGCGTCATCGGGGCGAGATCTCGGCGGTCGTGGAGCGACGGTCGGCAGCGGGCGCGGGGCGCCGGACCGGCCCTGGCGTGGCAGGTTCGCCGGCCGCGCGGGCAGGAACTGGAGCGGTCGACCCGGCGGGACGGCCGGCCGGGACGCGGGCGACGCGTGTCGCGGACGTCGCGGGCTGGCCCGCGCGTGCCACGGCGGCGGCCGGCACGGTCGGCGGTGCTGGCACACCGTAATCGAACGGTGACGCATCGCGGTGCTCGTGCACGCTCTGGCGCTCGTTGTTGTCGTCGGGGTGCAGCTGGCGGAACGGCCCGGTGATCGCCTGCGCGGACTCGTCGGCCTTGAAGCGCTCGTAGAGCGTGCGCTCGCGCGCCGCGAGGTCGGGCTTGCCCATGCCCTGGTAGCAGAGCATCAGGTTGTAGTGCGCCTGCAGGTCCTCGGGGTCGACGTCGAGGGCCGCCTTGAACTCGGCGACGGCCTCGGGATACTGCCGCTTCAGGAACAGCACGCGCCCGAGCTGGTTGCGCACGACGCGATCGCGCGGGTACTGCCGTGCGGCCTCGCGCAGGTGGGTGAGGGCCTCGTCGTAGCGCCCGAGCGTCTTGGCCGCCTGGCCGAGGAAGAAGTGTGTCTTGGCCAGCGTCGGGTTGATCTTGAGCGCCTGGCCCAGCATCTCCGCGGCGCCGTCGATGTTGCCCTCGTTGATGCGGGCACGTGCGACGTTCACCCAGCCGTCGGCGTAGCCCGGCTCGGCCTGCGTCACCTTCAGGAAGGCGGCCTCGGCGCCCTTCAGGTCGCCCTGCAGCAGCAGCCCGATGCCGTAGTCGTTCCAGCGCTCGCGCACGGCCTTGCTCACGACGGGCGCATCGGCCGGCAGCACCGCCGTCGCGTCCACGACGCGCAGCGTCGTGGTGGCCTCGGCCATCACCGTGATCGGCAGGTCGGGGGTCTGCTTCATGGGGCCCGACACGGTGGACGGGTCGCCGGTGAGCAGCCATCGCCCGTTGTCGACGGCCGGGCCGAGGCGGAAGTCCTTGTGCGCCGGATCGCGCATGCCGCGGAACGACCACTGCGTGCCCCACCACTGGAACTTGCGGTAGTTCACCTTCGCCTTGAGCGTGATCGTGTCGCCGGCATCGGCCGGGACGTTCAGGCGGTAGTGGATCGTGTCGGCCGCGCCAGGCGGGATCAGGCGCACGTACGCCACCGAGCGCGTCGCCCACGCGTTGCGCTTGTTGATCGGGTTGCCCTCGCCGTCGAGCTGCAGGCTGCGATAGAAGTGCGCGCCCGGCTCCACGGGGCCCTTCCCGCCATCGGCCACCTTGCCGCTGTGCAGGATCGTGCGGCCCTTGCTGTCGACGGCCTCGAGCTCCACCCAGACATCGAAGGCGTCGACCGTGCCGCCCGGGAAGAAGTGCCCGACCTTGCGCGTGCGGACCACCACCTCGAGGCGCACCGACTCGCCTCGCTTCACGGCCGGCTTCACGGCGTCGATCGGGGCGACCACGGTGACCGGCGCGGTGGTGACGGCCGTGCTCGCGCCGAAGCTCGCCGACTCCTCGCCGACCGCGAACGTGCTGTTCAGGCGCGGCTCACCGCCGGCGATCTGGCGTTCCTCGCTCGCCTCGGCCGCCGGCGTGCGCACGAGGCCGAAGACGTCGATCGTCACGGCGCCGTCCTTCAGGAACGTCTGCACGGCCTGCAACTGCTTGCCGTGCCCGTTCACGAAGGGCAGGGCGGTGTTGGCGGCGGCGAAGCGGTGGCTCTTGTGCTGGCCGTCCTTGGCCGCCGGATCGGTCGAGGCGACGCGCGGCATGTGGCAGTCGCCGCAGCCCTGCGACTTGGCCGGGTAGTAGAAGGCGCGCGCGCCCATCCCCGACACGCCCGAGGCCTGCCAGTTGTCGTAGTCGTTGAAGCCGCGGATCCAGCGGTAGCCGTTCACCGGCGTGTCCAGGTGCACCTTGTGGCAGCTGCTGCAGAACTCCGGCGTCTGCTCGGTCATGAACGGCTTGATGAAGGTCTCGCGATGCGGCTGCGGATCGAGCTCGAGCAGCTTGTCGTGGGCCCACTGCAGCAGCGGCTGCTTGCTCACGGCCAGGTCGTGCAGCGGCGGGTACTCGATCAGGAAGTCGCCGTTGCCCATCGTGCTGCCGACATGCGTGATGGCGTGGCACGACGTGCAGCCGAGGCCGTTCTGCGCTTCCGGCGTGTTGATCTGCTGCTTGATCGGCGTGTCGAAGCGGCCGTTGAAGAAGACCGCGTGGTCGTGGCAGCCGGCGCACCACTTGGACGGCTTGGTGCCGACCACGTCCTGCATGTACTCGATCGACTTGCGGTACCACTGGTTGTTGAACGAGCTGAAGTGATGGGCCGACTCGTTCCACTCCTCGGCGATCTCCTTGTGGCAGCGTGCGCAGGTGTCGCTGGTCATGAAGAAGTTGGCCGGGATGATCCCGTTGCGGCTGGTGTTGGACGAGGAGGGGAAGAACGGGCTGGAGGGCCCGGCGCCTTCTTCCTGCATCGAGGTGGGAACCACCGACGGATTGGTGATGCGGAACGCCTGGCGTCGCACGGCGCCGTAGCGGCTCACGTACACGATGGATCCGACCATCGCGAGCAGCGTGACGAGGACGGCGGCGCGCATCAGCAGGGCGCTGCGGCCGGGCGCGGCGCCCGGCAACGACGGCGCCCCGGCACGTCCCGCCCGCGCGAGCAGCCAGAACAGGATGGGCAACGCGCCGAGCACCGAGGCGGCGACGTGCGTGTACAGCAGCCCGCGATACGGGCGCGTGGCGCCGGTCCAGGAGAGCGCGAGGCCGGTCGCGAGCGCCACGGCCAGCGGGCCGGCGGCGACGCCCCAGCCTTCCGGGATCGCACGGTGCCGCGCGACATGGCGCACGGCGGTCGCGCCGAGCACCACACCGCCGATCACGTGCGCCACGACCTGCGCGTAGTAGAAGCCTGATGCGGTGGCGAAGGCGCCCAGGTAGGCGCTGTTGAGCAGCAGGAGGAAGAAGCCGGCGAGCCACCACGCTCGCCGCCCAGACGCGATCTGTGCAGTCATCAGGAACTCTGGAGTGGCGAGAAACGCCGGAACCGTCAGAGTACCGGCGGTCGAGCGACGGCCGGGTCACCTGAATGCACTAGTGGGCGCATTCAAAGGCACATTCATGACTCATGACTCATGACTCATGCCCAAGCCCCAAGCCCCAAGCCCCAAGGCCGAAGGCCCAAGCCCCAAGGCCGAAGGCCGAAGGCTAGACGATCCCCTGGCCCTCGACGACCTTCTGGTACGCGTCGACCTTGACGGTGGTGAGGCGGTCGACCCGGGTGCTCGGGGCGGGCCAGGCGATCTCCACCCAATCGACCTGCGTGGCGGTGCCGAGGCCGAGGATCTCGCGGGGGTCGTGCGCGGAGAGGTAGCTGCCGCCACCGGTCTTGAAGCGGCGCGTCACCTTGCCGCCGACCGACCAGCTGATGCGGGCACCGATCGCGTCGCGGTTGCAGGTCACGCCCTGCAGCGACAGGCCGACCCATGTACGACACGCACACGGCGAAGTCGAGCGTGCGCATCAGCAGCCTCGAGGTCCCCGCCGCGACGGCCTCCCCGGTGCGCGTGAGCAGCCTCCTCATCGTGCAGCGCGCCGAGAAGGTGCCGCAGGCCGAGCGCGATGCCACCAACCCGCTGTACTTCGGCGACACGCTGCTGTACCCGAACATCGGCGAGTCGCTCTCGAAGGCGGCGACCAGGGAAGTGGCGTTCGCCTTCACGGTCGTGCCCGGCAAGGCCGCCGTGACCGGCGCGACGATGGCGTTGGTGAAGAGCGGGCAGGTGATGGGCCAGGCGCCCCTGACGCTCGATGCCGCCGGCGCCGACGGCGTGATCCGGCAGATCGGCCGCCTGCCCATCGACGCGCTCGACCCCGGGAGCTACGAGATCCGCGTCGCCGTGCAGGCCGGGAGCGTCGCGGTCAACCGCTCGGCGCGCGTCACGGTGGTGCCGTAGCCAATCGCCCCGACCCGTCCCGCTGGCCCGACCGCCAGCGGGTGACCCTGGAGGGCGCCTGTCGCACGGCATTCGGCTGGGGTATCCTCCGGACATACCCCGATGGCGCTGTCGCACATGCTGTACGTCAGCCGGTCGCGTCTGGACTGGACGCCGGAGGAGCTCGACCGCCTGGCCGAGGTCTCGCGCCGACGCAACGCGCCGGACGGGCTGACGGGCTTGTTGTTGTACGGTCGCGGCCACTTCCTGCAACTGCTCGAGGGCCGGCGGCAGCCGCTGGTGCTGACGTTCGACCGGATCGTGCACGACGCGCGGCACACCGACATCGACCTGCTGCTCGACGGGCCCATTGCGCAGCGCCTGTTCGACGGCTGGGCGATGGGGCTGCTGAACGTCGACCAGGCCGGCGACCTCGCCCGCGACAGGTTCGATCGCATCGTGGCGTCGTTACCGCGTGGTTCCGGGCCGGTGCTGGCCAATGCGGTCGCGCTGGAGCTCCTGCGGGAGTTCAAGGCGCAGGCCTCGGCCACTGTTCCCGGCAGATTGCCTGATTTGTCCTGAGCCCTGTCGGCTCGTCGTTGCTCATCAAGGAGTGCCCGTGTCCTCGTCGTCCTCCGTCCTCTCCCGTCGCTCGATGCTCCAACTCGCCGGTCTTGCCGCTGCCGCACCCCTCGGGTCGCTGGCCGCGAGCGGCACGGCCCTCGCGCAGTCGACGACCCCGAAGCCGCTGCCCCTGAAGATCGGCGTCGCGTCGTACTCCCTGCGCAAGTTCCCGCGCGACAAGGCCATCGCGGCGCTGAAGCAGCTCAACGTGAAGTACGTCACCATCAAGGACGTGCACCTGGCGCGCACCGACTCGCCCGAGCAGATCCGCACCGCGCGCAAGGAGTTCGAGGACGCCGGCATCGCGATCATGGGCGGCGGCACGCTGACGTGGAAGACGGCCGACGAGGTCGCGATGCGCAAGGACTTCGAGTACGCCAAGGCGGCCGGCATGCCGCTCGTGGTGTGCTCGCCGGCGCCCGACACGCTCGACCTCCTCGAGAAGATGGTCAAGGAGTTCGACATCAAGGCCGCCATCCACAATCACGGCACCGAGGATCCCTGGTGGCCGGCGCCCTCCGACGTGCTGAAGAAGATCGACACGCGCGATCCGCGCATGGGCGTGTGCATGGACATCGGGCACGCGACGCGCGCCGGCGCCGATGTGGTGAAGGCCGTGGCGGCGGCGGGCCCGCGCCTGCTCGACCTGCACATCAAGGACCTGACCGACGGGACCAACAAGGACAGCCAGGTCGAAGTCGGCCGGGGGATCCTGCCGGTCGTCGGCGTGTTCAAGGAACTGGTGCGGACGAGGTTTGCCGGCCACGTGTCGCTCGAGTACGAGATCAAGGCCGACGACCCGGTCCCGGGCATGATGGAGTCGCTCTCGTACATGCGCGGGGTCGCTGCGGCCCTGGCGTAGGTTCACGCGTCGAACAGGTAGGGCGCGGTGTCCCACCGCGCCGTTGGCGCGCCTTCTGGTGAGGAGTTCATGCCACCCACCCCCCTTCGTCGACGGACCCTGGTCGCGGCCTTCGCGGTCCTCCTGTCGGCCGGGGTGTGGGCGCAGACGCGCCCCAACCCCGGCTATCCGGGCGGCCCGGACGGCGCCAGCGACAAGTCCTCCCGTTTCGAGACCACCTCCACGGCCATCGTGGTCGACGTCGTCGTGCGCGACGGCAAGGGCCAGCCGGTCACCGACCTCGGCCCTGAAGACTTCGACCTGTACGAAGACAGGCTGCGGCAGTCGATCGGCTCGTTCTCGGTGGCGAACCGGGGCGAGGGCATTGCCGTGGCCGCGCGGAAGCGCGACGGCACGACCCGCATCGACCTGGCCGCGACGGGGCCGGGCGGCGCCACGCCGGAGGTGTCGGCCGAGGCCGGCCTCACGGCGCTCGTGTTCGACCGCCTGTCGTCGGACAACCGCACCCTCGCTCAGCAGGCGGCGCTGAACGGCATCCCGATGAACGCGCGGGTGCTGCCGGACGCCATGGGCATCTTCGCCATCGACCTGCAGGTGAACCTGGTGCAGCCCTTCACGCGCGACCCGGCCGCCGTGCGTGCCGGCCTGCAGCGCATCGGCGGGCTGAACGCGTCGCAGTTCCAGCGTCGCGACCGGCGCATCGTCGAGCTGCAGGAACGGAGGCAGGTGCTCGGGCCGCAGCTCACCGCCACCGTGACGGCCAACCGGGGCAACCCGGGCCCGACCGGCACGCAGGCCATCGGCAGCATCGAGGTCGAGCTCGCGCAGAACCGGATGGAGAGCCGGATGCTCGAGATGTTCGACACGCTCGAGCGCGAGCAGCAGGGCTACAGCACCACCAACGCGTTGCTGTCGGTGGTGGCCAGCCTGCAGGACACACCCGGCCGCAAGACCATCGTGTTCTTCTCGGAAGGCCTGGCCGTGCCGCCGGCGGCCCAGGCGGCATTCCGCTCGGTGGTCGACACGGCCAACCGGGCCAACGTGACGATCTACACGGTGGACGCCTCCGGGCTGCGCGCCGAGAGCACCGTCGGCGACGTGCAGCGCGAGATGACGGCCGCCGGCATCGACCGCATCGTGCAGAACGAGTCGGGATCGTTGCCGATCACCGGGTCGTTGTTGCGCGTGCTCGAGCGCAACGAGGACATGCTGCGGATGGACCCGCACACCGGGCTCGGCGACCTCGCGCGCGACACCGGCGGCTTCCTGGTGCGCGACACCAACAACCTGCAGTCGGCCTTCAAGCGCATCGACGAGGACATGCGCTTCCACTACGTGCTGACGTATGCGCCGTCCAACCAGCAGTTCGACGGGCAGTTCCGCGAAATCGACGTCAAGGTGAAGCGGCCGGGCCTGCGCGTGTTCGCGCGGCGCGGTTATTTCGCCGTCCGCTCGCTCAGCCCGATGCCGATCCTCGGCTACGAGAGCGTGCCGCTGGCCGCCCTCGACCAGACGCCGCTGCCCAACGCCTTCCCGATTCGCGCCGGCGGCATGTCGTTTCCCGAGGCCGCGCGTCCGGGCCTGACGCCGATCCTGGTGGCAGTCCAGACCAACGCCCTCACGTACGACCGCGACGCGGGCCAGGGCACCTACGCCGCCGAGGCGGTCGTCGTGGTGCGCGTGCGCGACACGCGCGGGCGCGTCGCCTACAAGACCAGCCAGCAGTACCTGCTCTCGGGCCGGCTCGATGAACTCGAGTCGGCACGCACGGGCGAGATCCTGTTCTACCGGCAGCCGGAGTTGCTCCCCGGTGCGTACAGCGTCGAGGCGATGGTGTACGACGCGAAGGCGAAGCGCAGCAGTGCCCGCATCTCGACGGTCACCGTGCCGTCGCCAGAGTCGACGCATGCGCGAGTGAGCAGCGTCGTGATCGTCCGCCGCGCCGAGCAGGTGGCGGCAGGCGACCGCGACGACAAGAACCCGCTCTATGTCGGCGACCTGTTGTTGTACCCGGACGTCGGCGTGCCGGTGCGCACGAAGGCCGACGGAGAGCTCGCGTTCTTCTTCACGGCGTATGGGCGGCCCGGCACCACAACGGCCGCACGCCTCGAGCTGTTGTCCCAGGGGCACGTGGTCAGCGCGCTGCCCATCACGCTGGCCGCGTTCGACGCGACGGGGCGGGTGCCGCAGCTGCAGCGCATTCCCATCGACGCCCTGCCCGGGGGCGTGTACCAGCTGCGCGTGATGGTCGAGGATGCCCGCGGCAGCGACAGCAAGACGGCGACGTTCAGGGTCGAAGGACAGTAGGGAATTACAGACGTTCAGAATCGCAGAATTTCATCATCTGCATCGGCAGCTCGAATCAGGCTGGTGGTAGGCCAGTGGCGGTGCTGAAATTCTGAACGTCTGAACGTCTGCAATTCCGGAATGGCGCTCAGCGCGCCTTCTTGTTCCGCCACACGTCGACCACGCTGTCCATCGTGGGGCCGAACGCAAAGGCGCCGACGACGAGATCCGGGCGCCCGTCGCGGTCGATGTCGCCGACGTCGAGCGTGGCGTACGAGGGCGTGCCGATCCTGATCGGGTGCCGCGCCCAGGTCCCCGGCGCCGTCTGCTCGAGCCACACCACGCCCGGAAGCGTGGCCTCGGCCGGGCCACCCCCGCCCGCCACCATCGCCGCGGCGGCGATGTCGAGGTCGCCGTCGCCGTCGAAGTCGGCGGCCATCGCCCGGTGTGCGCCCGGGAGCGCGGCGATCGGCCTGGGCGTGTACGGGAAGCTGCCGCGGTTCTCGAGCAGGGTCACGCCGTGGTACGGCTTCAGGATGAAGTCGTCGAACGTGTCGCCGTGCGTGTGCAGCACGTCGAGGTCGCCGTCCTTGTCCATGTCGACGAGCTCGATGCCCGATGAGCCCCAGTTCGGGTGCGGCGCCGCGAAGATCGTCTCGGTGCGGAAGGTGCCGTTGCCCGCGTTGATCAGCGCCGCGACCGTCTCGTGCTCCTGCGCGAACAGCACCACGATGTCGGGCTTGCCGTCGCCATTGAGGTCGGTGACGGGCACGTGGATCGCGCCATGCCGGCGATCGAGCTCGGCGATGACGAACTGCGGCGATGTCCAGTCGGTCGTCTGGTTCTGGAGGAGCAGGAGGCTGCCCGTCTTGCGCCAGCCGAACACGGCGGCCACCAGGTCGAGGTCCCCGTCGCCGTCGAAGTCGGCCGCGCGCACGTCGGCGACGCGCCCGAGCTGGCGCGCCAGCGTCACGGGGGTGTAGGTCCCGTCCTTGGCGCGCCGCAGCCACACGATCCCGCCGTTGGTGTGGTCGGCCGGCTGGAACGAGCCGAGGTCGCCGAGGAGCAGGTCCTGCAGGCCATCCTTGTCGAGGTCGACGCGCTCGATGTGCGACGGGTGCGGCACCTCGGCGATCACCTTCAGCGCGGCCCCCTTCGTGGTCGGGCCGGCCATCACGAGCCCGGCGCGCATGTCGGTGGCCACGATCTCGGAGGCGCCGTCGCCGTCGAGGTCGAGCAGGCGGACGTTCGCCACGGCGGGGTGCGACGGCCCTGGCCGGCCGGCCAGGCCGACGGCCTGCCGGTCGAACGTCGTGGACGCGGGCGTCACCGGCCACGGCTCGTGGGCGGGCAGGGCCTCGGGGGCGCCCTTTTCGTAGAAGCGCTGGATCCGCAGCATGTCGGGCGGCAGCGGGATCATCGCCGTGGCCCCGCCCATCATGCCGGCGGGCTCCGGCACGCCGTCCATGATCAGCTGCATGCGCACCAGTTCGTCGCGCCAGGCGGCGCGCGGCAGGATGTCGGGCGGCGGCATCTTGTGGCACACCGTCCCGCAGCGCTGCTGGACCTCGGCCTCGGTGGCCACCGGCAGGTCGGCCGGCAGGGCGGCAGCCACGGTCGCCGCCGGGCGGGCGCTCGGATAGACTGCCGCCATACCCGCGAGCGCGGTCAGGGCGAGGAATCGGCGCAGCGCAGGAGCGGCGCCCCCGGACCGTGCAGGGTGCATGTCTGCCAGTCTAGCCTCCTCCATGCCTGCCGCGATGCCCGAGCCTGCCGCCCCCCGTCGCCCCGTGGCCTGGCTGGTGGCCGGCGTGCTCCTCTCTGCCCTCATGGTCGTGGGCGCCTCGTGGTATGCGCGGCTCGAGGTGCGGCGCCTGCGCGACGAGCAGGTCGCCCTCACCGAGCGGCACCGCCTCGACACCCTCCAGCTGATCCGCATCGCCAGCAACGTCGGCACGATCGAGGACACGCTGCGCGACATGACCGACCGTAGCGAGCCGTACCCGCTCGCGGCCTGGGAGCAGACCTTCGCGCGCCTCAAGGTCGACCTCGATCAGGCCCTGACCCGCGAGCGCGACCTCGCGCCCGTGGCCAGGCCCGCCGCGCAGGCCCGGCAGCTCGACGCGGCGGCGTCGCGCCTGTGGCAGGCCATCGACACGGGGTTCGTCGCCGCCCGGGCCGGCGACGACGAGGCCGCCATCCGGGTGTTCACGACCGACGCCTCCGCGCGGCAGGCCGAACTCTCGCACCAGGTCTCGCAGCTGCTCATCGCCAACACGCGCGCCGACGACGAGGGCACCGCGCGGGCGCGGGCCGTGTACGACGCCGCCGATCGCCAGATGCTGTGGCTCAGCGTCGGGCTCGTGGCGGCGCTGCTGCTGGCCGGCGCGACCATCATCCAGGCCGTGCGCCGCAGCATCCTGGCGCTGCAACAGGTGTCGGCGGAGCGCCGGGCCCTCTCGTGGCGGATGATCCGGCTGCAGGAGGACGTGCAGGCCGGCCTCGCCCGTGAACTGCACGACGAGTTCGGGCAGGTGCTCACCGCCCTCGGGTTCGGGCTGGCGCGGACGCGCCGCCGCGTCGAGCAGGGCGCCGCCCCGGCGGCGACCCTGGCCGCCGAACTCGGGGAACTGCAGGACCTGGCCAAGCAGGTGCTCGACGGCATCCGCCAGCGCTCGAGAGCCCTCCATCCCGTGGTGCTCGACGACTTCGGCCTCGAGCACGCCCTGCGCTCGCACGTCGAACTCGTGGCGCGCCAGACCGGCCTGCCGATCGCCGTGGAGACCGCCGGGGATCTCGCCGGGCTGCCGGGCGAGACGGCCACGCACCTCTATCGCATCCTGCAGGAAGCGCTGACCAACGTGGTCCGTCACGCGGGGGCCTCCGACGTGGCCGTCTCCGCGGTGCGTGACGAGGGCGGCATCACCCTGACCATCGACGATGATGGCCGAGGCGTCGAGGTGGGCGGACCGGCCTCGCCGGGCCTGGGGCTGACCAGCATGCGTGAGCGCGCCGCGCTCATGGGCGGCACCTTCACGATGGGGGAAGGGCCGCTCGGTGGCACGCGGGTGACGGTCCATGTGCCGGCCGCTGCGGGGTGACGGAAATTTCAGAAGTTCGGCAATTGCAGAATTTCATTACCATCTCGATCACTCGAAGGGCTGACCCTGTCCCTGAACTTATGAAATTCCGCGATTCTGCAATTCCGGGAGTGCGCCCGTGATCCGCGTGATCCTCGTCGATGACCACGCGCTCGTCCGCCAGGGATTCCGGCGCATCCTCGAGGAGGAGCCCGGGTTCACGGTGGTGGGCGAAGCCGGCACGGCGCAGGACGGCGTCGCGCTGGCGCGGCAGACCCGGCCAGACGTCGTGCTGATGGACATGTCGATGCCCGACGCCAACGGCATCCACGCGGCGCGCGAGATCCTGCGTGAGCGGCCCGAGACGCGTGTCCTCGTGCTCAGCATGTACTCCGACGCGCAGTACGTGCGCAGCGCCCTCGATGCCGGCGTGTCGGGGTACATCCTCAAGAGCGCGCTCGAGACCGACCTCACCCGCGCGGTGCGCTCGGTGGCCGCCGGCCAGCAGTACCTCAGCCCGGAGCTCTCGCACGTCCTCATCAGGGCCCTGCGCGAGAAGCAGGATCACCAGGGCGAAGACGACGCGTTCGACAAGCTGACGCAGCGCGAGAAGCAGGTCCTGCAGCTCATCGCGCACGGCAAGTCGAACAAGGAGATCGCCGCGCTGCTCAACCTCTCGGTGAACACCGTGGCCGTGCACCGGGCCAACCTGATGAGCACGCTCGGCGTGCACAAGGCGGCGGAACTGGTGCTGTATGCCGTACGCAAGGGGCTGGTGCTTCCTGAGTAGGGCCATTCGTCATGCCTCATTCGTCATGCCTCATGCCGCATGACTCATGAGAAGGAAAGGGCAGAAGGCGAAAGGGTGAAGGGCGCAAGGACGAAGGCCGAAGGTCGACTGACGAAGGCCGGCGGGCGCGCATGGGCGCTCGTGCTCGTGGTCGTGCTCGGCGCGTTGATCTCGGCGCAGGCGCCGCAGCCGCGCGTCGCGCTCACCGACGTCACGCGTGCGTCGGGCATCGCCACGACCCACCAGAACGGGGCGGCGGGCCGCAAGTTCCTGCCCGAGACGATGGGCGCGGGCGCGGCGTTCCTCGACTACGACAACGACGGCGACCAGGACCTGCTGCTCGTCCACGGGCTGTTGCCCGGGGGCGGCGGCAACCGGTGGGCCACGCTCTATCGCAACGACGGCACGGGGCGATTCACGGACGTGTCGCTGGCGACAGGGCTGCAACCGAATACGGCTCAGGGCACAGGGCTCAAGGCGCAGGCAGCCTCGGCACAGGCTCAAGGCTCAGGGCTCAGGGCTCAGACCGCTTCAGCACAGGCTCAGGGCTCAGGGCTCAGGGCTCAGACAACCTCCGCAGGCGCCGCTTCTCCGGACCGCCAGATGCCGCCGGCCGACGTCCCGTTGCGCTACGGCATGGGCGTGGCCGCAGCCGACATGGACAACGACGGCTGGACCGACGTCGTGCTCACGTCGGTCGGCGGCATCACGCTGCTGCGCAACGAGCGCGGCCAGCGCTTCGCCGACGTGACCACGCGCGCCGGCCTCGCGGGGCATCGCGCGTTCAGCACCTGCGCCGTGTGGGTCGACGTCGATCGCGACGGGCTGGTCGACCTGCTGGTGTGCAACTACGTGCAGTGGACGCCGCAGACCGACCTGTACTGCAGCGCCGACGGCAAGCAGAAGACCTACTGCACGCCGCAGGCGTACCGCGGCAGCACGTCGTGGCTCTTCCGCAACCTCGGGCAGGGACGGTTCGCCGACGTCACGGCCCGGGCCGGGCTGTTCGACGTCACGGGCAAGGCGCTCGGCGCCACGGTGCTCGACCACGATGGCGACGGCTGGCCCGACCTGTTCGTCGCCAACGACACGGTGCCCAACCGCCTCTACCGCAACAACCACGACGGCACCTTCTCGGAACTCGGGCTCCAGAGCGGCGTGGCCTTCAGCACGGATGGGCGCGCGCGCGCCGGCATGGGCGTGGATGCCGCGGACGTGGACAACTCGGGGCGGTCCTCGGTGGCGGTGACCAACTTCTCCGGCGAGATGCTCGGTCTCTTCGTGCCTCAGGATGCCGGCGTGTACGTCGATGCCGCGCCCCAGTCCGCCGTCGGCCGCGCCACCCGGCAGACCCTGGGCTGGGGATGCTTCTTCTTCGACGTGAACCTCGACGGGTGGCAGGACCTGCTCGTGGTGAACGGGCAGCTCGACCCCGCGCTCGGCCGCGGGCCGGGGCAGGCCTCGCCGCCCCACCTGTTCGTCAACCGTGCGGGTGAGTTCGAGGACGTGGCGCCTCGCGCGGGCGACGCCTTCGCCGCCGCGCGTGTCGGGCGGGGGGCGGCGTTCGGCGACGTGGACGGCGACGGCGATCCCGACGTCGTGATTACCGCCAACGGCGGGCCGGTCCAGCTCTTCCGTAACGAGTCGAACCCGGTCCTGGCCGGGGTCAGGCTGCGGCTGCAGGGGACGCGTGCCAACCGCGACGCGGTCGGGGCGCGCGTGACCGGCCTGGCCAACGGACGACGCGTGAGCCGCATGGTGCGCACCGGGTCGAGCTACCTGTCGCAGTCCGAGCTCGTGGTGAGCGTCGGGTTGGGCGGCGCGTCGGCGCTCGACGAGGTGGTGGTGGAGTGGCCGGGGCGCCCCCCCGAACGGTTGGGTCGGCTGGCGGCCGGTGCCCGATATGACGTGGTCGAGGGGCGGGGCGTGGTGGGCCGGACACCGTATCGCCGCTGATATAATGGGCGTTTGGGTCCGGTGAGACCGGCCCAGACCTACTGCCCATGACCTCCGACGAGCGCATCTCGGTGCGCGGCGCGCGCGTCCACAACCTCAAGAACATCGACGTCGATCTCCCGCGCGATCGCCTCGTGGTCATCACGGGGCTGTCCGGGTCGGGCAAGTCGTCGCTCGCCTTCGACACGATCTACGCCGAGGGCCAGCGGCGCTACGTCGAGTCGATGTCGGCGTACGCGCGACAGTTCCTCGAGCAGATGGAGAAGCCCGACGTCGACCTGATCGACGGGCTGTCGCCGGCCATCTCCATCGAGCAGAAGACCACGGCCTCCAACCCGCGGTCGACCGTGGGGACCGTCACCGAGATCCACGACTACCTGCGCCTGCTGTTTGCCAACCTGGGCCAGCCGCATTGCCCGAAGTGCGGGCTGCCGATCGCGAGCCAGTCGGTGGATCGCATCCTCGACCTGGCGCGCCAGTTCCCCGGCGACGAGCGCATCAACGTGCTCGCGCCGGTGGTGCGCGGCCGCAAGGGCGAGTTCAAGAAGGAACTGGCGGCCTGGCGGCAGCGCGGCTTCACGCGCGTGCGCGTCGACGGCGAACTCCGATCGCTCGAGGACGACATCGTCCTCGACAAGCGCCGCAACCACACGCTCGACGTCGTCGTCGATCGGCTGATCGTGAAGCCGGGGATGGAGCGGCGCCTGGGCGAGTCGATCGAGACGGCGCTGGCGCTGGCCAACGACCTCGTCGTCATCAACACGTGGGATGGTGGCGACCGCCTGTACTCGCGCCGGCTCGCCTGCGCCGATTGCGGCATCAGCGTGCCGGAGCTGACGCCGCGCGCGTTCTCGTTCAACTCGCCGCACGGGGCCTGCGGGCAGTGCCAGGGCCTGGGCGCCGTGTACGACTTCGACCCCGAGCGCGTGATCCCGGATGCCGGGCGATCGCTGGCCGAGGGGGCCGTGGAGCCGTGGGCCAAGGGCGACGTGCGGCTGGTGGGCGATGCGCTGGCGCGCCTGCACGAGGTGCACGGCATCGACCCGACGGTGCCAGTGCGCAAGCTGTCGAAGAAGGCCCGCGAGATCCTCCTGCTCGGCGCCCCGGGCGCGCAGGCGCCGACCGGGCGCAAGAAGAAGGTGGCCGCCGACCCGTTCGGCGCCGACTTCGAGGGCCTGCTCCCCAACCTGCGTCGCCGCTACGACGCGGGCACGTGGAGCGAGCGCGAGGCGCTGGAGCCGTACCGCGCGCTGTCGACCTGCCCGTCGTGCGAAGGCGCGCGCCTGAAGGCCGAGAGCCGCGCCGTGCGCGTCAAGGGACACACGATCGTCGAGCTCACGTCGCTGCCGGTGAGCGAGTCGTCGCAGGTCTTCGACGGCCTCGAGCTGGCGCCGCGCGAGGAGCTGGTGGCGGGCCGCATCCTGAAGGAGATCCGCGAACGGCTGCGGTTCCTCAACGACGTGGGCGTCGGGTACCTGACGCTGGCGCGGTCGGCCGTGACGCTGTCGGGTGGGGAAGGGCAGCGCATCAGGCTCGCGACGCAGATCGGGTCGAGCCTCAGCGGCGTGTTGTACGTGCTCGACGAGCCCTCGATCGGGTTGCACCAGCGCGACAACCGGCGCCTGCTGCAGACGCTCGAGCGGCTGCGCGACCTCGGCAACACCGTGCTCGTGGTGGAGCACGACGAGGAGACGATCCGCACGGCGGACTACCTGGTCGACCTCGGCCCCGGCGCAGGCGAGCACGGCGGCGAGCTGCTGTTCCAGGGCACGCCGGCCGAACTGCTCGCGAGCCAGGATGCGAGCGTCACCGGCATGTACCTGCGTGGCGAGAAGACGATTGCGCGGTCTCGCGTGCGTCGTACGGCCGGCAAGGCCGCGCTGCGCATCACGGGCGCGCGCGAGCACAACCTGCAGGACCTCGACGTCTCGTTCCCGCTCGGCACGTTCATCGCCGTCACCGGCGTCAGCGGCTCGGGCAAGAGCACGCTCGTCAACGAGATCCTGTACAAGCGGCTCGCGAAGGAGCTGTACCGGGCCGTGGACACCCCCGGGGCCCACGACCGCGTCGATGGCCTGCAGCACATCGACAAGGTCATCCAGATCGACCAGTCGCCCATCGGGCGCACGCCGCGCAGCAATCCCGCGACCTACATCGGGCTGTTCACGTTCCTGCGCGACCTGTTCGCGATGCTGCCCGAGTCGCGCCAGCGGGGATACAAGCCCGGCCGCTTCTCGTTCAACGTCAAGGGCGGCCGCTGCGAGGCCTGTCAGGGCGATGGCGTGATGGCCATCGAGATGCACTTCCTGCCCGACGTCTACGTCACGTGCGAGCAGTGCAAGGGGCGACGCTACAACCGGGAGACGCTCGAGGTACGGTACCGCGGCAAGTCGATTGCCGACCTCCTCGAGCTGACGGTCGACCAGGCGCTGCCGCTCCTCGAGAGCTTCCCGTCGATCGCCAACAAGCTGCGGACGCTGCAGCAGGTCGGGCTCGGGTACATCGAGCTCGGGCAGTCGGCCACCACGCTGAGCGGCGGCGAGGCCCAGCGCGTCAAGTTGGCCAAGGAACTGTCGCGGCGCGGCACGGGCCGCACGCTCTACATCCTCGACGAGCCGACCACGGGCCTGCACTTCGAGGACGTGGCCAAGCTGCTCGACGTGCTGCACCAACTGGTGGACCAGGGCAACACCATCGTCGTCATCGAGCACAACCTCGACGTCGTCAGGTCGGCCGACCACGTGATCGACCTCGGCCCGGAAGGCGGCAGCGGCGGGGGGCGCATCGTGGCGCAGGGGACACCCGAGCAGGTGGCACGGGTCAAGGGGTCGCACACGGGGGCGTTTCTGGCCGAGGGGACACCCGCCCCTACAGGCCGCGGGCGCCGGAGCAGAGACGAGAGTGTGGTTGCATAGCCACACTCAGGCGCGGCTGAGCGTGTCACGAGCGCAACAGTGACATCGGGAGAGCATGGGGTCGACGCTCGTATACGTCACTCAAGTCGTTGCAACGTATTGGTTTATGGAATTGTTTTCGAAACGGACCGTCGCGGTATCAGTCTTGCTTGTAGAGGGCCGGCAGCAGTGCGGTGCCCCTAGATCTGAGAGCTGAATGACTTCGCAGCGGACTCTTCGTCGTTCCATCACCTGCGCCGGGATTGGCCTGCACTCGGGTCATCGCGTCACCTTGACGCTTCGACCTGCTCCCGCCGACTACGGCATCCGGTTCCGTCGCGCCGATCTCGGGGGCCTCGAGATCCCGGCCCGCGTCGAGCACGTCGCCAGCCTGAACTACGCCACCGGCCTGTCGTTTGCCGGGGCCAGCGTCGAGACCGTCGAGCACCTGCTCGCCGCCCTCGTGAGCCAGGGCATCGACAACGTCGCCATCGAGCTGACGACCCCCGAGGTGCCCATCATGGACGGCAGCTCGGCGCCGTTCGTCTACCTGCTGCAGGAAGCGGGCATCAAGAAGCTGAGCGCGCCCCGCCGCTACCTGAAGGTGCTGCGTCCGGTGAGCCTGGCCAAGGGCGACAAGCACATCGCCATCTACCCGGCCGACGACTTCCGCATCAGCTACACCATCAGCTTCGATCACCCGCTGCTCCGTCACCAGAGCCGCTCGATGGTGATCACCCCCGATTCGTTCGCCGAGGAACTCGCGCCGGCGCGCACCTTCGGGTTCCTGAAGGACCTCGAGATGCTCCGCCAGCAGGGCCTGACCCTCGGCGGGTCCCTCGACAACGCGGTCGTGCTCGGCGAGACCGGCGTGCTCAACAACACGCTGCGCTTCGAGGACGAGTTCGTCCGCCACAAGATTCTCGACGCCATCGGCGACCTCGCCCTCGTGGGCGCGCCGATCATCGGCCACGTTGTCGCGCACCGCGGGGGCCATGCGCTCCACACGGCGCTCGGCACCGCGCTCCTCGAGCAGCGCGATGCGTGGACCTACGTCGAGGTCCCGCAGGCCGCCACCGACGTCGTGGGCGTGCCCGTGACGGTCGTCAGCTAGGCAGACAGCACCCGGGCGGCCATGAGGCCGTCAGGACGGACGAGGCGGCTCCGCGGAGCCGCCTTTTTCGTTGCTGCCATCAGAGGTAGGGCGCGGTGTCTCACCGCGCCGTTGGTCCGGCCACGGGTACGGTGTCCGCGCGTTAACGGTCCACCCCCGGCCGACGTCCCTCTTCAGACACGTGTCCCTTCCGCCCGCCTCCCGCGGGGCGTCGCGCTCGGCTGCGTGGACGCCATCCGATGATGTGCCCCTGGTCCTGGCGGCGCAGGCGGGTGACGTTGCCGCCTTCGACAGCCTGTACCGTCGCCACGCGCGCGTCGTCCACGGCGTGCTCCTCGGCCGCGTGTCTCGCGAGGTCGTCGATGACCTCGTGCAGGAGGTCTTCATCGCCGCGTGGAGGCAACTGGGCGCGCTGCGCGACCCCGCGGCGTTCGCCGGGTGGGTCATGACCATTGCCCGGCACCAGCGCGTGGACCAGGCACGGCGCCTCGCCCGGGCGCCGCGCACGGACGAGTCGCTGGACCGGGAGCCGCCCACCGCTGCCCACCGCACCGACGACAGCGAAACGGCCGCCATCGCCCGCCTCGAGGCGGCGCGGGCCCTCGCGGCGATTCGCCAGTTGCCCGAGGCCTATCGCGAGTCGCTCGTCCTCAGGCTCGTCGAGGGCCTGACGGGGCCGGAGATCGCAGCGCGGACCGGCCTCACGCCCGACTCGGTGCGCGTCAACCTGTGCCGGGGGATGAAACTGCTGCGGCAGGCGCTCGAGCCGGCGCCAGCCGGGAGGCCGCTGTGAACACTGATCCGCTCGACGACGAGTCGTATCTCTGGGACGGCACGGGGCCTGTCGACGCCGACGTAGCGCAACTCCAGGCCCTGCTGGCCCCGCTGGCGGCGCCGCCGCCCGACGACCTGCCGCGCCTGTCCCTGCCCGTCTCCGCTCCCTTGACGCGCGTGCCGTGGCGGTCCTGGCTGGCCGCGGCCGCGGTCGCCGTGGTCTCGCTGGGGGCCGCGTGGCTCGCGCCCCGCGGCACCGGGGGCGGCGATCCCTGGCGCGTCGCCCGGGTGGAAGGCACGCCGACCATCGGGGCGGCTCCGCTCGCCCGTCACTCGGCGGTGGCCGCCGGGCGATGGCTCGACACCGACGCCACATCCACGGCGGTCATGTTCGTGGGGAAGATCGGCCGTATCGAGGTCGCGCCCGGGTCGCGCTTGCGCGTGCGCACTGCCGCGCCCGGGGACCATCGCGCCGAACTCGTGCGCGGCACCATCGAGGCCCAGATCTGGGCGCCGCCCGGGCAGTTCGTCATCGACACGCCGTCGGCGACGGCGATCGACCTCGGGTGCGCCTACACGCTCACCGTGGACGCACAGGGGCGCGGACTGATCACGGTCCAGGGCGGTTGGGTCGGCTTCGAGTACGACGGCCGTGAGGCGTTCATCCCGGCGGGCGCGACGGGCCGGACCTATCCCGGTCGTGGGCCCGGCATCCCCTCGTATGTCGAGGCCAGCGCGGCGCTTCGCGAGGCTGTCGACGTACTCGACCTGGCTGGCGATGCGGCGGCTCAGGCGGTGCCGCTCGCCGTGGTGCTGCGCGAGGCGCGCCCGGAGGATGCCCTGACGCTGTGGCACCTCCTGACGCGCGTGGACCCGACGCTGCTGCCGCTGGTGGTCGATCGCCTGCACGCGCTCGTGGCCATGCCGCCTGGCGTGACGCGCGACGGCGTCATCGCCGGCGATCGCGCGATGCGCGATCTGTGGTGGGACTCGCTCGGCCTCGGCACGACGAGTTGGTGGCGCACCTGGCGGCAGCAGTGGAACGAAGGGCGTTGACGGACGGCAGGGGCATGCCTCATGCCTCATGTCTCATGACTCATTTCTCATGCGAAGGCAGAAGGCAGAAGGCGGAAGGCAGAGCGTCAGCACGCCCTGAGCGCCAAGCCCCAAGCCCCAAGCCCCAAGCCCCAAGCCCCAAGCCCCAAGCCCCAAGCCCCGTTAACGTTCCTCGATCCGTGTCGTCCTTCCTGCACGTTCGCACCCTTTGCAGGAGGACATCTGATGATCAAGGCCGTCGCCTCGTCGTTCGGTTCTGTGGCGCTCGTCGCCGCGCTGCTCTTCACCACGCCCACGCCGTCGCTCGCGGGGCCACCGCTCATCTGCCATCCGTTCGACATCGGCACCGCGGCCTCGCTGCCGTTCGGCTCCAACGCCGAGGGCTGGCGCGGATGGAACGCGACGCTGAAGTCCTACGACCGCGCGCGGCTCGTTGCCGACACGCTTGCCCTGCTCACGCCGACCACGCCCGTCATCGTCCGCATGGAGACGCTGCGGCGCGCCTCCGCGTACGCGTCCGAGTCGCCCGCGCTGGCCGTGGCGCTGCTGAGTGCCGTGGAGGGGCGCGCGCCGAAGGCAGCGCGCACGAAGGCCGAGGCGCTCGCGCTGTTCGACGCGGGCTACCTCGTCGAGACGTACCGGCAGCTCGGCCACCGTGGCGTGGCCATGCGCGCGCCGATCGAGGGCAAGGATGGCTACGCGATGGTCCGCGCCGCCATGGCCGTCGTGCCTGCCGACGCCAGCATGCAGTTTGCCGCCGCGCTGATGACGACCACGCCCGACCAGAAGGCCGCGCATCAGCAGCACCTCGCGAAGGCGCGCGCCGCCGCGTCAGCCGACGCCCTGCTCGCACGCAACCTCACGACGCACTTCATGGGGGAGTGAGCCGCGCGCCTGGTAGGGCCGGTTGTCCCAACCCGGCCCGGGAGTGACGGGGCGAGCGCGCCAGGTCTCAGGCGACAGGTCTCAGGCTGGACGTCACTCGTGAGACGTGATGCCTGAGACGTGAGCAACCGAGACCGGGGCTGGGGACTCGGGGCTCGGGGCTTGGAGCTCGGAACGCGGCCACTCGCGGATCGGGACAGGGGCGGGGGCTCGGAGCCTGGAGCTCGGGAACGCGGGAACCCGGAGACCGTGACAGGGGTTGGCGCTCGGAGCTTGGGGCTCGGAACCCCGGGAACTCGCGGACCGGGACGGGGGCTGGGGCTTGGAGCCTGGGGCTCGGGAACTCGCGGGTTCGGGGCTCGGGAACTGGCCTGTCTGACCCTGCCCAGCCCCCAGCCCCCAGCTCCCAGCCCCTAACCCCTAGCCCCCAGCCCCCAGCCCCCAGCGCCTATTCGACGTGCAGTGCGCGCAGCGTGATCTCAGAGCCGCACGACTCGAACCAGTCGATGCCCTCGCTCACGAGGTCGAGCTTGAGGTGGTAGTGGCCCGGCGCCATCGGCGGGATCTCCAGGCGGAGGTCCTGCCAGGCGCCCGCGTCGACCGTGGCGGGCAACGAGGCGCGCACGAAGTCGCGGTCGCGCAGCTCGCGCTCCGCGTCGAGCAGCTGCGCGCCGACGCGGACCAGCCGACGCCCGTACGTCGCCGTGTGCGGGAACGCGCGTTGGCTCAGGTTGCGCACGCGCAGGTCGAGCGCCAGGGGCTGTCCCGCCGCGTGCACGATCGTCTCGTCGCGCGACGGGCCGCGCACTTCGATGCGGGCGCGCGGCGTAGTGCCGGGGATCGCGCTGCCGAGGTGGTTGTCGTCCCACACCTCGTGACGGATGCGCCGCCAGTCGTCGGTGCCCGGCGCGAAGCGACGCGAGTACGCGTGCTCCGGGTGATCGGTGATCTCCCAGCACAGGCGGTCGACGCCGATCTCGGCGGCGAGCCGGCGCGCGCGGGACATCTCGGCGTCGTTGTCGTTCCAGTTGAACAGGATGTAGCGCCAGTTCACGAACGGCACGTCGGTGCCGAGCTTCCGCTTCTCGTCCATGACGGCGCGGAGGTTCTTCATCACGTGCTCGAACTTCCCGCGCTGCCGGTACGTGGCGTACACGTCCTGCGACGCGCCATCCACCGAGAAGGTGAGCTCGTCGATCCCCGTGCGCACCAGGCGTCGCGCCGATTCCTCGTTCAGGGCGCCGCCGTTGGTCGACGTGTAGAGGTAGATGTGCGGGTGGTCGCGCTTGATGGTCTCGCACATCTCCACGGCGCGCTTGTGGAGGAAGGCCTCGCCGTAGTTGAAGAAGTCGACGCGCTCGAGCGTCGGGCCGACCTCGCCCAGGACGCGCAGGAACAGGTCGACGTCGAGCATGCCGGCCTGGCGCGTCTTGGTGATGCCGGTCTCGGGCGCGCAGCACGAGTCGAGGCACGACACGTTGCACGCCGCGGTGCTCTCGAAATACATGCGCGACGGCAGCGGCGACACGTCGAGCGGGCGCTGCGGCGGCATCTCGTCGTCGGCCAGCGGCAGCTTCAGCGGGCAGTCGCCGCAGAACGACGAGCCGCCCGCATTCAGCTCCTCGCGGAGCTTCGAGGCGGTCGGGCCGGTCCAGATCTGCGTGATGGTCTCGGTGCGCGCGTCGCCGAGCACGCGCTTGCCGTATGGGTCGGCGCAACCGCAGACCACGCGCCCGTCGCACAGCATGACGGCGGTGTTCCAGGGCCACGAGCAGCGATAACGGGTGGCGAGGTAGTTCTCAGACATCGGCAATTGCAGAATTGCACGGTTTCAGGATTTCGGGACCACCGCCAACCTCCGGGGCGCTGAAGCAGTGGTGAAATTCCGAAATTCCGAAATTCTGGAATTCTCCTGCGCTATTCCTCGTCCGGCAGCTTCTTCACGAGCGCGCCGAGGCGCTCGTTCTCGTAGGTGACCGTGTTGAGGAAGAGGCTCTCGATGAAGTACGCGCGCAGCTCCTCGGCCGACAGCTGGTCGGCCAGGTGCTGGATCTCGCGCATCATGTCCTCGTAGGTCCGCGCGAGCTCGTGCCGCACCGTGACCTCCTGGAACAGGGTCTCGACCACGGCGAGCAGGTCGCCGTCCAGCGGGATCTCGACACCGGTGCTGGTCTTGATGGCATTCATCGTCGCTAGCCTCCGAAGCTCGCCAGCGCGCTCGCGGCGTCGGGGTGCACCTCGATGATCTTCTGGGTGTTGGTCATCGTCAGCATCGTCTCGACGCGCTTCTGCAGGCCCGACAGCTTCAGCGTGCCCCCCGCGCCGGTCACCTGGCGATACAGGTCGACGAGGCAGCCGATGCTCGCGCTGTCGAGGTAGGTGACGGGCGTCAGGTCGATCAGCACCTTGCGCTGGCCCTGCTGCACCAGCCCACTGACGGTACTGGCGAAGTCCGGGAGGATCGGGTACAGCATCCGGGCCTCCTGGACCCGGACGACGGCCACGTCGCCGTGGTGCTCGGTCGTGAGGTTCATCGTCGATTGGCTCCGTTCCAGCGCTACTCGCGGCGACCGGCGATGGCGCGCCGCGGCGTGGAGAGGCCCGATTCCTGCAGACGGCGGATCTGCCGGGCAAGTTCCGTGCGTCCCCGGTTGATGCGGGACTTGACCGTGCCTTCCGGCAGGTCGAGCATGACCGCGATCTCCTGGTACGACAGTTCCTTGATGTCGCGCAGCAGCACGGCCGAGCGCAGCGTCGGCGCCAGGTGGGTGAGGGCGAGCCGCAGGAGCGCCCGCTGGTCCTCCCGCTCGATGCCGGCCAGCGGCCCGGGCTCGGCCTTGGTCGCCGTGCCCATCTCGCGCGAGTCCACGTCGCGCGAGATCGTCTCGCGTTCCTTGCGGATGCTGCGGTAGTGGTCGATGCACAGGTTGCGGCTGATGCTGATCAGCCACGTCTGGAAGTTCGCCCGGCGGTCGAACGTGTGCAGCGACTTGAAGATCTTGACGAAGATGTCCTGCGTCAGGTCCTCGGCCTCGTCGTGCTTGCCGGTGAACTTGTACGCGACGTTGAACACCTTGCGCCAGTGCTGGCGCACGATCTGGGCCCAGGCATCCTGATCCCCCGCGAGGCACTGCTCGATGAGCGCATCGATGCCGGACGGGGGTTGGGTGGTGTCGGAAGTCATCGGGCCGGGACGGGTCGCATGATATCAGGGGAGTCCACCTCCGGCGTATGATCCTCGCCGTGGCGGCATCCGACACCACGCACGCACCCGTCTTCGCCCTCGACACCACCCCGCTCCCGGCCATCGCGGCGGCCGAGGGCACGCCCTGCTACGTGTACAGCGGCCCGGTCGTCTCGGCCCGCCTGGCGGCGTTGCGCGACGCCTTCGCGGCCTGCGGCCATCCCTGGGCCCTCCACTACGCGCTCAAGGCCAACTCGTCGCTCGGCATCGCGACGCTGGTGCGGAAGAGCGGCGTGGACGCCGACGCCAACTCCATCGGCGAGATCCGCCTGGCGCTGCGAGCCGGATTCCGGCCGGATCAGGTGGTGTTCACGGGGGTCGGCAAGTCGCCCGCCGAACTGGCCGACGCCGTCGCCCTCGACCTCAAGGCCATCAACGCGGAGTCGGCAGGCGAGCTCGACCGCCTCGACGCGATCGCCCGCAGCCAGGGCCGCCGCGCGCGCGTCGCCCTGCGCGTGAACCCCGACGTCGACGCGCAGACGCACGCCCACATCACCACTGGCCTCAAGTCGAGCAAGTTCGGCGTGCCGATCGACGATGCGGCCGGCATCCTGCGGGCGCGCCGCGACGCCGCCGGGCTCGAGATCATCGGCCTGCACGTGCACGTCGGCTCCCAGATCACGTCGCTCGGGCCGTTGTGCGCCGCGGCGCGCAAGGTGGCCGACCTGGCCGTCGCCCTGCGGGCCGAGGGCTTTCCGCTGTCGCATCTCGACCTCGGCGGCGGGCTCGGCATCGTGTACGACGGCGGCGAGGTGCCCACCTTCGACGCCTTCGCGCAGGCCCTCGTGGAGGTGGCCAGACCCACCGGCCTCACGCTCATCGTCGAGCCGGGCCGGACGGTGGTCGGGCCCGCGGGCGTGTTGCTGGCGCGGGTGATCGACGTGAAGCCGCACGCCGGCGGCGGGCGCTTCGTGGTGCTCGACGCGGGCATGACCGAGCTGATGCGGCCGGCGCTGTACGGCGCCTACCACCGCATCGTGCCCGTCGAGCCGAGCGACAGGCCCCTCGTGCCGTGCGACGTCGTCGGACCCGTCTGCGAGAGCAGCGACAGCTTCGGTCGCGTGCGCGAGCTGCCCGATCCGCAGGTCGGCGACCTCATGGCCATCATGGACGCCGGTGCCTACGGCGCCGTGATGTCCAACACCTACAATCGTCGTCCGCTGCCGCCCGAGGTGCTGGTGGAAGCCGACGGCACATGGCGCACGCTGCGCCGCCGCCAGACGTTCGACGACATGCTGGCGCTCGAGCAGGCATGACCCGCGGGCAGCTCATCGCATTCGAAGGACTCGACCAGTCCGGCAAGCAGACACAGGCCCTGCGCCTGCGTCAGGCTCTCGAGGCCGACGGCCTCACGGTCGTCAGCTTCGACTTCCCTGATTACGCCACGCCGATCGGCGCCGAGATCGGCGCCCGCCTGCGGGGGGAGCGCACCTTTCCTCCCGATTGCCTGCAGTTGCTGTACGTCGCCAACCGCTGCGAGCATCGCCCCGCGATCGAGGCGGCCCTGGCGGCCGGCCAGTGGGTGGTCTGCGATCGCTGGGTGGCGTCGTCGGTGGCCTACGGCGAGGCGCAGGGTCTCGACCCGGAGTGGCTGGGCCTGATCCAGCGCGTGCTCCCGCCGGCCGACATGACGGTGCTGCTCGACATCGCGCCCGAGGTTGCGGCGAACCGCAAGCAGCAGCACCGCGACGCGTTCGAGCAGGACCTCGGCCTCCTCGCCCGCGTGCGGGCCAGCTACCTGCGCCAGGCCGGGGCGACGCCCGGCTGGCACGTGGTGGATGCGGCGCGCGACCGCGACGATGTCACGGACGCCGTGCGCCGGATCGTGCGCGGGGCGTGATCGGGCCGACCACCTCGACCTTCACGGGGACGCCCTCGATCGAGGCCGGCAACCGTCCCGCGGCGCGCGGCGCCGCGGCGACGTTCACCTTGACGGCGTACTCGCCATCGACGCGCGTGATGCCGACCGCCGCATCCTGACCGGCCGCTTCCAGGCGCTGCTGCGTGGCGCGCTTGGCCACCCGGGCCTGCTCGAGCGAGATGTGCGCCATGGCCCCATCTTGACGCCGGCGCCGCGCTACGACAAGAGCGACGCGCCCAGCGCTGCCAGAACGGGGTGGATGGGATTGGCGTAGGTCAGCCCCTGGCCGTTGCGCCCGCCATCGTCGCTGCCGGCAAAGAGCAGCGCCACGGCCTTCATGTCCTGGTCGACGATGAGCGAGCCGCTGTCGCCGCCGTCGCTGAACGGCCCACGCCCGGTGCCCTCGACCTCGATCTGTCCGTCGAAGCGCACGTTGCCGATCTCGTAGCCCACGACGATGTTGTCGAGATCGAAGGCCGTGACGCGGCCGCGCGTGGCGCCCGTGGTGCGCCCGACCTTGTAGACGACCTCGCCCTCGTCGATGAACTCGGGCCCCAGCCCGGCCAGCATGCGATTCCGGCCACGGACCAGGCCGCGCAGGAGGAGGGGCTCGAACTCGACGCCCGCGCCCACCCGCGCCAGGGCCGCGTCGACGGCATTGGCGCCTCGCGTCCTGAACTTCACCCATCGCCCGAGTGTGGCGACGCCGTCCCTGGTGACACGGCCACCGTCGAGCATGCCGGGTTGGACGATGGTGTCGCCGGTCGTGCCGAGGTCCTCGTTGGCGAGCACGTGGTTGTTCGACAGGATGTGGACCGCGCCACGGGCCCGCACGAACGCGCCGATGGTCCCGGCGGTGACGTCCACGTGGCCGATCGAGCCGCCGATCAGCAACGGCCGCAGGCGCGACTGGTACCACGGTGTCGCGGCCCTGGCTGTCGCGTCGCGCTTGTCGATGCGGCCCACGATCCGGACGTCGGCCTCGCCGCGCGCACGGGCGACGATCCGTTCGACGAGGGCGCTGTGCTTCAGGGAGGGCCGCTGGATCCGGACGGCCAGGCGGAACTGGCGGTCGTGCCTGGAGACGCCCAGGGCAATCGACCGCTGTGTCGCCGACACGGCGCCGAGCGGGCGCGCCCGCACGCCGAAGGTGGCGTCTGGGCCGACGAGCCCCTCCACCGTCGAGACCGCCCGCGCGCCGGCGCTGCGCATCCTGTTGGCCTCGCGCGCGAACGGTTCGACGACATCGCCGAGCAACTCCGCCTTCAGGCTCCGAGCCGAGTCCAGCCGCATGTGACCTCCAGAGCGGTCCGGCCGTGATGACCGGTCACTGTCGAAGAACGTCAGCGCTCGTCAGTTCGCACACGCAGGATGGTCGAGGCCGCTCGCGCAGCGGCCTTCGCGACCATGCGCGCGGCTACTTCCAGGAGGACAGGTTCTCGGCCTTCACCGGCAGGTCCCAGTGCGCCTCCAGCAACTCGAAGCGGCGCTGCTCCTCCGCGTTGAAGCGCGCCCGGTCCGGGTACAACTCCTTGAGGATCGCGCTGTTGTCGAATGGCGCGAACGCCGTGGCGGCGTCCTTGAAGGTGATCGTCACCCGCATGTCCCAGCGGCCGTCCTCGGTGCCGTGGTAGACGGGATAGTCGATGGTCACCTTCAGGATGCGCCCGATCGCCTGCTCCTTCATGAGCACCGGGTAGTGGTTCTTCTTGAACAGCACCTTGAACTCGTCGAAGGCGCCCCAGCGGGTCTTGTAGTAGTACTCGACCACGAACGGGCCGGCCGTGGTGGCGCCGGCGGTCTGGGCCTGCGCGACGGCGAGCGGCGCGGCTGCGGACAGGAACGCGAGGGTGAGCGCGAGCGAGCGGAGTGGACGCATCGGTGAGAGTCTCCTGCGGCCAAGTGTAGACGTCGGACGCGGCGGGCCGGCGAGGGTTGTCCGTCATGGGCGCGTTCCGCAGCCGCGTCATTCCCGGAGCAGCGCTACCGTTCGGCGCGAGCAATCACGGCGGCGCGCACCTCGCGCGCCCCGGCCTCTCTGAGCACCTGCGCGCACGCCGAGAGCGTGCCGCCCGTCGTGATGACGTCGTCCACGAGCAGGACGCGCGCGCCGGCGACCGAGGCGCGGACGGCCGCGGCTCCGCGCGCCGTGAACGATGGCCAGAGACCCACGGTGCCGTGCACGTTGCCCCGCCGCGCCTCGGCGGGCAGCCCGGCCTGCGCCGGCCGCCAGCGCAGGCGCGCGAGCGGGTGCGCCACGGGCGCCCCGAGGGCGCGTGCCACGCGTTCGGCCTGGTTGAAGCCGCGCGTCAGGCGTCGCCACGGGTGCAGCGGCACGGGCACGACGATGTCGACGCTGTCGAGGTGGAGGTGCGGATGTGTGGCCAGGTGCGCCGCCAGGCGAGGGCCGAGCGTCTGGTGACCACCGTACTTGAAGGCCTGCACGATGGCGCGCATCGGGCCGTCGTACCGTGCGGCACAGGCCACGGAGGAGACGTGCGGGGGGAGGTCGGCGCACCGGCAGCGCGCGTAATCGGGCCGGGGCAACCCGCACCCGCGGCACAGCGGCGGGGCGTACCACGGTACGGCCTGCCAGCACGCATCACACACCGGTCCCGCGGTGGGACACGCGAGTGGCCTGCTGCACGCGACGCACGCCGGCGCGATCAGCAGCGCCAGCGCGGCATCGAGCAGGCCCGGCGTCGCCGGGTCAGCGTGCGTCGACGGCCAGTTCGGTGCGGGGGGCGGTGCCCCAGAGCCGGTCGAGCGCGTAGAACTCGCGCGTGTCCGGCGTGAAGACGTGGACGATGAGGTCGAAGTAGTCGAGGAGGATCCACTCGGCACGGTCGTAGCCCTCGACGTGCGCGGGTCGATGTCCCTCGGCCTTCAGCTTCTCCTCGATCGCATCGGCGATCGCCTGCACCTGGCGGATGTTCGTGCCGGTGCAGATCAGGAAGAAGTCGGCGAAGGCGCCGACGCCCCGCAGGTCCATCAGGGTGACCCTGGTGGCCTTGCGATCGAGCGCCGCGTCCACCGCGGCGCGGACGTCGTCCGGGATCGGGCCCGAGTCGTGCTCGGCCCGCTGCGCGTCAGTTCTCGCCATGCAAGCGTCTCGCCGCCGGTGTGGGGGTGTACAGGCCGTGCCGGCGGATGTGCGCGGCCACGGAGGCCGGCACGACGGCGCCGACCTCCTGTCCAGTAAGGACTCGTTGACGGATATCGGTCGACGACACGTCGGGAGTGTCGGCCTCGACCAGCCAGATGGCGCAGAATCCTTCGGAAATCGCCAGGTCGGCCCCGCCGTGGGCGGGCGCCGCCCTGAGGCGCGGCGCGACCGCCGGGTGCTGCCGCACCGCCTCGGGCAGCGCGTGCCCCGGGCGCGACACGACCACGAAGTTCCCGGCCTCGAGCACGTCGGGAAAGCGTCGCCAGGTTTCGATTCCTGCAAACGCGTCGACGCCGGTGATGAAGAAAATCTGCGATGGGGCGTGGCCGCGGGCCGCCAGGGCCTGGAGCGTGTCCCAGGTGAACGTCGGGCCCGGGCGCGCCAGTTCGAGGTCGCTCGCCGCCAGCAGCGGGTCGTCGGCGGCGGCGAGGGCGGCCATGGCGAAGCGGTGCCAGGGCGACGCCGTGGGCGCGGCCTTGTGTGCCGGCACGTGCGAGGGCATCAGCCACACGGCGTCCAGCGCGAGAGCCCGGGCGGCGGCATGGGCCGCGGCCAGGTGACCGAGATGCACTGGGTCGAGGGTGCCACCGAGGACCCCGAGGCGCAAGGGGGCCTCCCTCATGCGTCGTCGTCGGGCGCGGCCGGGCTGCTCCGCGAACGGCGCAGCGCCGCGAGCGATGACGACGGCGCCGGTGTCGGCGGCGGAGCGTCCCCGTCGATGACCGTGTCGTCGGTGGCCGCAGGCTCGGCGGGCGTCGGCTCCGGGAAGCCTTCGGCGCGAGCCGCGTCGATCTCCGCCCGCCTGGCGCGTTCGGCGGCGCGCTCGGCGCCGACGTGCTGCACGTACGGCCAGAGGGTCTCGAGCAACGCCGGCACGCCCTCGCCGGTGACGGCAGAGATCGCGTGGAACGTCAGGCCGAGGCCCTCCGCGTGTGCCCGGAGCGCGTCGAGTCGTGCGGGATCCTCGAGGATGTCGATGCGGTTGGCCGCGACCACCTGCGGCCGCGCGGCGAGCGGCAGCGCGTCGGGGTCGAGCGTGTCGGCATTGGGCACGTACCGCTCGAGTTCGCGCCTGATCACCTCGAGGTCGTCGACCGGGTCGCGCCCGGAGGCCTCGCTCACGTCGACCACGTGCAGCAGCACCTTCGTGCGCTCGACGTGCCCCAGGAACCGGTGGCCGAGCCCCTTGCCCTCGTGCGCGCCCTCGATCAGGCCGGGCACGTCCGCCATCACGAAGCTGCGGTCGCCGCTCAGGGCCACCACGCCGAGGTTGGGCACGAGCGTGGTGAAGGGGTAGTCGGCGATCTTGGGCTTGGCGGCCGACACGCGCGCGATGAGCGTGGACTTGCCGACGTTGGGGTAGCCGACGATCCCGACGTCGGCCAGCAGCTTGAGCCGCAACCTGATCTTGAAGACCTCGCCGGGTTGGCCGGAGTCGGCGCGGCGCGGCGTGCGGTTGGTGGACGAGGTGAAACGGGCATTACCGCGCCCGCCGCGTCCGCCCTTGGCCGCCTGCACGCGGTCGTCGACCATCGTGAGGTCCGCGAACTGGTGGGCGTGGCCGAATTCGTCGATCCGGTATGCGACCGTGCCGGGCGGCACGGGCAGCTCGAGGTCCTTGCCGGACTTGCCGGTGCGGAGCGAGCCTTCGCCGTTCCCGCCGCGCGGGGCGGCGAAATCGGGATGGAACCGGTAGCTGACGAGGGTGTTGTGGTGGGGGCTGGCGATCAGGTAGACCGAACCGCCAGCACCGCCATCGCCGCCATCGGGGCCGCCGCGGGGAATGAACTTCTCCCGGCGGAAGCTGATGGCGCCCCGTCCGCCGTCCCCGGCGCTGACGTCGATATCGACTTCGTCAACGAACATGCGGGGATGCGGGACGGCCGGGGCCTGTCCCGAGCAGGGTTACTCGGCGACCGGGTGGACGCTGATGAAGCGCCCGCGGGCGCCGTGGTCCTCGAACTTGACCACGCCCGTCACCTTGGCAAACAGCGTGTCGTCCTTGCCGAGGCCGACGTTGCTGCCCGCATTGAAACGACGCCCGCGCTGGCGCACGAGAATCGACCCGCCGCTCACGAGATTGCCGTCGTGCTGCTTCACGCCCAGCCGCTGCGCGTTGCTGTCGCGCCCATTGCGCGAACTGCCTTGCCCTTTTTTTGTAGCCATGACGTACGCCCCTGCTAGACGAGGATGTCCTTGACCTGGATGCGCGTGTAGGTCGCACGATGCCCCTTGGTCCGGCGCATCCCCTTGCGACGCTTCTTCTTGAACACGCGAATCTTCGGGCCGCGCGACTCGCCGGCCACCGTACCCACGACGCGGGCACCCGCGACGAACGGGGCGCCGACGAGCACGTCGCCGCCGTCCTTCCCGACGAGCAGCACCTGCTCGACGGTGACTTCCTGGCCGGCCTCGACGTCGACGCGGTCGACGGTGACGATCTCGCCGGGGGTGACCTTCACCTGGCGGCCGCCGCTTTGAATGATGGCAAACACGGTCGTTGCTCCTGCGTGCTACTGCTACGGTGTCCGAGGTCCGGACCCGGCAAAGACGACGAGCATAGCACAGGCCGTTCTGGAAAAGAAATGCCGGGAATGCCGCGATGCCGGGAATGACGAACGCGGCGTGCCGACCTGGACGGTCGGCACCTAACCTTCCAACCTCGAATAGGGGCTTTCCAACCCCGAATGCGTTTCCAACCCGGAACGGACTCACCCCGGGTCGGCCGCCTCTAAGTGCCTACCCTACCCGATACCCGATACCCGATACCCGGGCTACCTGAGCATGATCCGCGAGCCGCGGACGCGCGTCGTGCTCAGCGTATTCAGGAACGACGGCAACACCGCGTCCATCTGCTCGAAGAACGAGGACAGGGCGGGCACGTTCTGCTGGCTCGGGTAGAGCCGTTCCTCGCGGTAGCTCTCCTGGTACAGGACCGCCCCACTCCGGCCATCGATGAACACCAGCTTCGGCCGCAGGATGTAGCCCTTGCGCTCCATGTACACGCGCGTCGGCATCACCGTCCGCCGCCCGAACTGGTCGTACACCTCGCGCTCCTGCGTGACGATGCCGGAGGCCTGGTGGGGACGGAAGATGACGGTGCCGGTGACGATGAGGGGCTGCTGGAATTCCTCGCCGATCTTCTTCCAGTAGGCGGCGTTGGCAAACAGCGGCTCGTACGGTTCCAGGTCCTTCTCGTCGAGGATCTTCTCGGGGAAGGCCATCGCGGTCGGCGCATCGGCCGGGGGCGGGACGCCCGGGGTGGACGGGCCCTTGGCCTGGTCGCGCGCCACCTGCTGGAGCGGCAGCGGATCGGCTTCGATCACGCGCAGCTTGCTCTTGGTCCGCAGCTGGCTGCGCAGCAGGCGCACCGTCTCCATGTTGGCGTCCACGTCCTCGGCGCCGCCCGAGACGAAGCCCACGACGTGGATGCGCGAGAACGGCGTCACGTCGAGCTTGGCCTGAATCGGGGTGTCGATCGGCACCTCGTAGACAGACGTGCAGCCGACGCCCGTGGCCAGCACCGCGCCCGCGAGCGCGAGGCTAGCTGCCCGAAGTGCCCGAGTTCCTCTTGGCGCGGTCATTGATTTCCTTGAACAGATCGTAGTTCTGCTGGATGGAGAGGTTCTGGGGCTCGAGCTCCAGCGCCTTCTCGTAGGCCTTGCCCGCCCGGTCGAACTTGCCGAGCTGCTCGAACGCGATGCCGAGGTTGTTGAAGGCCGCGGCATACGTCGGGTCGATCTCGGTCGCGCGTTCCCAGCGGAAGACCGCTTCCTGCCAGAGCCCCTTCTGGGCGACCGTGATGCCGAACTCCACCTGGGCCTTGGCCTGCTCGCGCGCGCGGTCCTCGGCATGCGCCACGCCCGACGCGCCCAGCACGACGGCCAGCGCGAGCATCCACGAACGAGTCTTGGTCATGGGAGTGGTTGCCACTATACACCTCCGCTGCGACGGACCAGATCGCAGTTCCTGCCACCTCGGTGCACGTCCTCTCAATTGACGCGCCAGCCCGTGTTTCAGCCGTCATGGCGACCGACTTGCAAGGGCGGCAGGCGTGCCCGCCCTCGATTCGATCGCGCTCGGCCTTGCGGCCGGGAGTCACCCCGCCCGCGTCGCCCGCGCGCTCAAGGACGCCGCCGGCCTCTGGCCCGACCTGCCCCTGGCCGACAGCCTGGAGGCGGCCGGCCTGCACGGACCGGGCGCCGTGGCCCACTGGCGCGCCGAGGCCGGGCGCATGGTCGACCGGTGTCGTGCCC
This sequence comes from Luteitalea sp., assembly GCF_044337415.1. Lineage (GTDB taxonomy): Bacteria > Acidobacteriota > Vicinamibacteria > Vicinamibacterales > Vicinamibacteraceae > Luteitalea. The sequence continues at coordinate 53,509 of NZ_JBIINP010000002.1, read as the reverse complement.
TCGGCTATGGGTGCCTCTGGCCCACCCACGCCGACTACCCGACCGCCCTGGGGAGCCTCGTCGATCCTCCCCTGCTCCTGTGGACGCGCGGCGATGCGTCCACGCTTCATGGTTCGGTCGTGGCCGTCGTGGGATCGAGACACGCCACAGCCTCGGGCCGCGAGGTGGCGGGGCGATTGGCCGCCGACCTGGCCGCCGCCGGGGCCATCGTCGCCAGTGGCTTCGCCCAGGGGATCGATGCGGCCGCCCATCGTGGCGCCCTCACCACCGGGCGCTCGGCCGCCGTGCTGGGGTGCGGCCTGGACCAGCCGTATCCGCGGGACCACGGCCCCCTCGGCGACCAGATGGCCCGGTGCGGCGTGCTGGTGAGCGAGTTCCCGCCAGGGACGCCGCCGCTGGCCCACCACTTTCCCCTGCGCAACCGCGTGCTGGCCGGCCTGGCCGCCGGGGTGGTCGTCGTGCAGGCGGCGATGCGGAGCGGGTCGCTCATCACCGCCCGGCTGGCCCTGGAGCAGGGCCGCGAGGTGATGGCCGTGCCCGGCGACGTGCGCACCGGGGCACACGCAGGTGCGCACGCCCTGATCCGCGACGGTGCCCGCCTTGTGGAGACGGCCGCGGACGTGCTCGACCAGCTGGGCTGGCAGGTCCTGCGCGTGCCGGCCGCCAGCGCTTCGGGCGCCACGGACGGGTCCGAGGCGCCTCGGGACGAGGCGTCCCTGCCTGCCGTCCTCGCGCGCGAGGCGGGCGCGACACTCGACGATCTCATGGCCCACACAGGCAGAAACTCCGCGGATTTATTGGGAGAGTTGCTCGATCTCGAGCTGGCGGGCCTGGTGGTGCGCGATGCCGCCGGACGATTCTTGCCCCCGGAACGGAAGTGGTAACGTAAAGTTCGCACGCCAATGTCCAAGCCCCTCGTCATCGTCGAAAGTCCCGCCAAGGCCAAGACCCTCGCCCGGTTCCTGGGTAACCAGTTCCGCGTCGAGGCGAGCGTGGGGCATGTGCGCGACCTCCCGGAAAACGCCAGCGAGGTCCCCGAATCCATCAAGAAGGAGAGCTGGGGACGCATGGGGGTGGACGTGGATCACGGCTTCAAGCCGTACTACGTCGTGTCGTCGGACCGGAAGGGGCGGATCCGGGAGCTGAAGGCGGCCGTGGCCGATGCCCCGGAAGTGCTGCTGGCCACCGACCCTGACCGCGAAGGCGAGTCGATCAGCTGGCACCTGCGCGAGGTGCTGAAGCCCAAGGTGCCGGTCAAGCGCATCGTCTTCCACGAGATCACCGAGGAAGCCGTCCGGGATGCCATCGCGCATGCCCGCGAGATCGATATCAAGCTCGTCGACGCCCAGGAGAGCCGCCGCATCCTCGACCGCCTGTACGGCTACATGCTGTCGCCGGTGCTCTGGAAGAAGGTGCAGACGGGCCTGAGTGCCGGCCGCGTGCAGAGCGTCGCCGTCCGCCTCATCGTCGAGCGCGAGGAAGAGCGCCGGGCGTTCCGCCGGAGCACCTACTGGGACCTCGACGCCCGGGTGAAGGCCGGCGACACGCAGTTCACGGCGGGCCTGGTGCGCGTGGGCCAGGAGCGGGTGGCCTCGGGCAAGGACTTCGACCCGAACACCGGGGCGCTGATCGGCAAGAACGTCCGCCTGCTCGACGAGGCGGCTGCCCGCGCCATGCGCGAGGCGCTGGCGCAGCGCGTCCCCTGGACGGTGAGCAGCGTCGAGGAGAAGCCGACCACCCAGCGGCCGTCGGCGCCGTTCACCACGTCGACGCTGCAGCAGGAGGCCAACCGCAAGCTCGGGTTCTCCGCCGACCGCACGATGAGCGCCGCGCAGCGCCTGTTCCAGGACGGCGTCATCTCCTATCACCGTACCGACTCGACCACGCTCAGCGACAAGGCGCTGCGCGAGGCGGCCCGCGCCATCAAGGGCATGTACGGCGACGCCTTCTACGGCGGCCCGCGCCAGTACCAGACCAAGGTCAAGAACGCGCAGGAAGCGCACGAGGCGATCCGCCCGACCGACTTCGAGCAGACGCCGCAGTCGCTCTCGCTGCCGCCCGATGAAGCGCGCCTGTACGACCTGATCTGGAAGCGCACCGTCGCGTCGCAGATGGCCGAGGCGCAGCTGCTGCGCACGACCCTCGAGATCACCGCCACCGGGGCCGACGGCACGCCGCACGTGTTCAGCGCGACCGGCAAGGCGATCAAGTTCGCCGGCTTCCTGCGGGCGTACGTGGAGGGCAGCGACGACCCGGCCAGCGAACTCGGCGACCAGGAGACCATCCTGCCCAAGCTCGCCGTCGGCGACCGCGTCGTGGCGCCTGGCCAGGGGCCCGTCACGCTGATGGGGCTCGACCCCAAGGCGCACGAGACGGTGCCGCCGCCGCGCTACACCGACGCCTCGCTCGTGAAGCGGCTCGAGGAAGACGGCATCGGTCGCCCGTCGACCTACGCGTCGATCATCCAGACGATCGAGCGCCGCGGCTACGTGTGGCGCCAGGGCAAGGCGCTGGTGCCGAGCTACACGGCCTTCGCGGTCACGCACCTGCTGAAGGAGCACTTCGGGCAGCTCGTCGAGCTCGGATTCACGGGCCGGGTCGAGGAGGATCTCGACCAGGTCTCCAACGGCGAGCTCGACCGCACGGCGTTCCTCGAGCAGTTCTACAACGGGCAGGAGGGCTGGCCCGGGCTGCGTCACCTCGTGACCAACGAGGACCGCATCGACTACCCGGTCATCGACATCGGCAGCGATCCGGCCAGCGCGCAGAAGGTCGTCGTCCGCATCGGCCGCTACGGCGCCTACGTGCAGATGGGCGACGCCAATGCGTCGATCCCGGACGATGTGGCGCCGGCCGACTTCACGCTCGAACAGGCGCTCACGCTGCTGCGCGAGAAGACGCAGGGGCCGCAGTCGCTCGGCGCCGATCCGAAGTCGGGACTGCCCGTGTACGTGCTCAACGGCCGTTTCGGCCCGTACGTTCAGCTGGGCGAGGTGCCGGAGAAGGGCAGCAAGGAGAAGCCGCGTCGCGCGTCGCTCACCAAGAACGACCGCCCCGACACGATGACGCTCGCGCGGGCGCTCGAGCTGCTGTCGTTGCCGCGGCTGGTGGGCCACGACGCCGAGACCGGGCAGGACATCATCGCCAACTTCGGCCGCTTCGGGCCGTACGTGAAGCGAGGCGACGAGTTCCGCTCGATCGGCGCCGACAGCGACGTCTTCACGGTCACGCTCGATCAGGCCATCGCGCTGTTCAAGCAGGAGAAGAAGAGCGGTCGCGGCCGCACCGCCACGCGCACGGTGCTGCGCGAGGTGGGCCTGCATCCGGCCTCGCAGGCCAAGGTGGAGATCCTCGAGGGGCGGTACGGCCCGTACGTCACCGACGGCACGACCAACGCGTCGGTGCCCAAGGACGTGGCGGTGGAGAGCCTCACGCTCGAGGAGGCCGTGGGGTTGTTGAAGGCGCGCGAGGGCGCTCCCACGAAGAAGGGCCGCGGACGCGCCCCGGCCAAGCGCACGGCGGCAGCCGCCGGCGCGCGCAAGCGCGTCGCGAAGCGCTCGGCCTAGATCGGGACCGGCGGGGTCGGCTGCCCCTCGTCCCCAATCGTCAACGGCAGCATCAAGGAACGACACGCACGTGATGGTCACCATCATCGGCGGCGGCCTCGCGGGCAGCGAGGCCGCGTGGCAGGTCGCGTCGCGCGGCATCCGCGTGCGGGTGCACGAGATGCGACCCGTGCGCCCGACCGAGGTGCACCAGTCGGACGGCCTGGCCGAACTCGTGTGCAGCAACAGCTTCCGCGGCGACAAGCTCGACAACGCCGTCGGCCTGCTCAAGCACGAGATGCGGACGCTGGGCTCGCTGATCATGCGGTGCGCCGAGGCGACCCGCGTGCCCGCGGGCGCGGCGCTGGCCGTCGATCGCGTGCTGTTCTCGAAGGCGGTCACCGAGGCCATCACCGCGCATCCGCTGATCGAGGTCGTGCGTGGGGAGGTGCCCGCGATCCCGGATCCGGCCGCGACGGGCGGTCCCGTGATCATCGCCACGGGTCCACTCACGTCCGACGCCCTCTCGCAGGACATCGTCCGCCTGGTCGGCGCCGACCACCTGTCGTTCTACGACGCCATCAGCCCTATCGTCCTCGCCGAGTCCATCGACATGTCGGTCGTGTACCGCGGCTCCCGCTGGGGTCGCAGCCTGCGCGGCGACGGTTCCGGGATGGGGTCATCGACTGGGGAGGTAGGGCCGGCTGTCCCAGCCCGGCCGGATCTCCTCGCAGGCAGCCCGCCGCCCGTAGCCTGCAGCCCCGACGGCCCCGCCTGCGGTGTGGACGATGGCGAGGGGGACTACCTGAATTGCCCGATGACCGAGGAGGAGTACCGCGCGTTCTACGCGGCGCTCACCACGGCCGAATCGGCGACGGTGCACGACTTCGACAAGGCGCAGTTCTTCGAGGGCTGCCTGCCCATCGAGGTGATGGCGCATCGCGGTCCCGACACGCTCCGGTTCGGCCCGATGAAGCCGGTGGGCCTGCCCCACCCGCGCACCGGGCGCATCCCGTTCGCCGTGGTGCAACTCCGTCAGGACACGCTCGCCGGCGACCACTTCAGCCTCGTCGGGTTCCAGACGCAGCTCAAGTGGGGAGAGCAGGCGCGTGTGCTGCGGATGATTCCCGGGCTCGCGCAGGCAGAGTTCGTCCGCTTCGGGATGGTGCACCGCAACACGTACATCAACGGCCCGACGGTGTTGCAGCCGACATGGCAGGTGCGCGGGCGCGACGACCTGTTCTTCGCCGGGCAGGTGTCCGGTGTCGAGGGGTATGTCGAATCGGCGGCCTCCGGACTGCTGGCCGGCATCAACGCCGCCCGCGTCGCGCTCGGGCAGCCCTGCCTGCAGGCGCCGCGCGAGACCGCCATGGGCGCGCTGGCCTACTACGTGTCGCACGCCGAGGCGAAGTACTACCAGCCATCCAACATCACGTTCGGCATCATGCCGCCGCTGGCCCAGCCTCCCCGTGGCGGGCGCGGCCGACGGCACGGCGGGCCGGGCAAGAAGGAACTCCGCAACAAGGCCCTGTCCGAACGGGCGCTTGCGGCCCTCGACGGCTGGCTGGGCGAGATCGAGCCCGTCGGCGTCGGCGCGTGAAGCGCGGCCTGGCTGCGGCGCCACGCCGACGGCAGGCGCCCGCCGCGCGCGAGGTCGAGGCGTCGTCGCCGCTGCGCGACGCCATCCGCGCCTTCGGCGATCACCTGGCGCTCAACCGCAACGCCTCCGAGCACACGGTCCGGAACTACGAGGCCGACCTCGTGCAGTTCCTGTACTTCCTGGGTGCCTTCACCAGCAGGCCGCGGCACGCGCTCACGCCGGCTGATGTCACGCCCGAGGCCATCCACGGCTTCCTCGGCGAACTGCACGCGCGCGGCAACAGCCGATCGACCGCGGCCCGCCGCATCTCCACGCTCCGCAGCTTCGCGCGCTACCTGCGGCGCGAGGGCGTGCGCGACGACGACCCGGCGGCGCTGATCGGGAGCCCGCGTCGCGAGCAGCGCGTGCCCCAGGTGCTCTCGGTCGACGAGGTCACCGCGCTCATCGAGTCGCCCGACACGACCACGCCGCTCGGCCGCCGCGATCGCGCGATCCTCGAGCTGTTCTACGCCTCGGGGCTGCGGCTGTCGGAACTGGTGGGACTCGACGTGGAAGACGTCAACCTCTCGGCGCGGATGGTGCGGGTGATGGGCAAGGGCCGCAAGGAGCGGCTCGTGCCCTGCCACCAGAAGGCCGCCGACGCGGTGCGGGCCTGGCTGAGGGATCGCGGCCCGCTCGTGGCGCAGGCGGCTGCCGACGCGGGCGAGATCCGTGGCCCGCGGCGCGGCGCCCCTGACGATCCCCTGTTCGTGAACTACCGCGGCGGCCGCCTCACGCCCCGCAGCGTGCATCGCCTGGTCACGCGGTACGTGTCGCTGTGCACCACGCGGTACGGCATCAGCCCTCACGCGTTACGCCACTCGTTCGCCACGCACCTGCTCGAGCGCGGCGCCGACCTGCGCGCCATCCAGGAACTGCTCGGGCACGTCGAGTTGACGACCACGCAGCGGTACACCCAGGTCGACGTGCAGCACCTGCTGGCGGTCTACCGCGCGGCACACCCGAAGGCGAAGGGTAACGCGTAGCGAGTAACGCTTGACGCTTGATGCTGTCATGCCTCATGCGTCATGCCTCATGTCCTCAGCCGCCCCTTACCCGCCACCCGTCCGAAGGCAGCGGAGCGACGCACAGAAGTCAGTGCGACGAGGAACTTTGTTTCCGCTGGTTGGCGTGCGGACGGTCACTTGTGCCGAAATGCTCGTGTTTCGAGCGAGTCGACCCATTTCGTGCCTATGGCAATGAAGTTGCACTCGTAGTCTGGCGTCGCGCGTGGCGTGCGACCGAGCTCCCCAGCTCGAGACCCATGAACGCCATTGTCGTCCGCTCGCTCGTCGTTGCTGTCCTGTTCATTGCCCCCTCTGCCTTCGCGGCACCCATCCTGACGATCACCGAGTTGTCAGGCGCCACCCAGGCCGCGCGCCTGGCCTCCAAGGCGACGACGTTGAGCGGGTACGGTCCCCACACCATCCTCGAGGACTTCGAGGGCTTCACGGCGTCGGCCAACCCGGTCCATGGCGCGACGAGCCTGGTCACCGGTGCCGGGACCTTCAGCGTCGGGGCCGGGTTCTCCAACGGCACCGGAGGCGCGTGCATCAAGGATGCGGGGGCGTGCAAGGAACTCCACGTGCTCAACGCGGCCACGACGCCGTTCAACGGCCGGTTCAGCACCACGCCGGGGCTGGCGCCCCGCGCCGGTAACTGGCTCGATTCCAACGACATCAACCGCATGCGCCTCGACCTCACCCAGCCGCGGTCGACGCTGTTCTTCTTCCTGAGCGACGTCAGCGACCAGGGCGGCACGTTGACACTCCGCGCGTTCGACGGCGCGTGGACGCAGCAGACCGTGGTGCCGACCCAGGCCAGTGGCGACCTGTTCTTCGTGACGCTCTCGTCCACGACGGGCATCACCGCTCTGGAGTGGAACAACAACCGCACGGGCGACGGCTGGGGCATCGACGACATCGGGACTGCCGGCCACGTGCCGGAGCCGACCACCCTGGTTCTGCTGGGCGCGGGCCTGACCGGAGTCGCCCGCCGTCTCCGTCGTCGTCGCTAGGGACTGACTGCCGACCGCCGACTGCCGACTGCCGACTTCTGTTCTACGCGACCATCGGCGTCATGCCTCATGCAAAGGCTCATGGGCAGGGCTCGAGGCTCAGCGAGTCTTCTGAGCTCTGAGCCGCCGTACCCGGCACCCGGCACCCGGCACCCGGCACCCGGCACCCGGCACCCGGCACCCGGTACCCGGTACCCGGTACCCGGTACCCGATACCTGGCTACATGACCATCGGCGTGCCCAGGGCGGGGCGACGGCTGCGCGGGAAGTCGATGCCGAGGGTCTTGATCTTGTAGTTCATGACGCGCGGGCTGATCGAGAGCAGTTCCGCCGCGTCCTTCTGTACCCAGTTGGCCATCTTGAGGGCCTCGACCACCGCCTGGCGCTCGATCTCCTCGAGCGGGATGCCCTGGGGCGGGATCTTGACGACGCTGTGGGTGGCGTCGTGCGCCTCGGTGGTGCTGGTGCCGCCGAGGCGCAGGTCCTCGGCGGTGAGGAGCCGGTCCTCGGACAGCAGGGCCGCGCGTTCGATGGTGTTCTCGAGCTCCCGGATGTTGCCGGGCCAGTTGTACCGCATCAGGAGCTTGAGGGCTTCCGGCGTCACGCCCTCGATCCGCTTCTTCAGCTCGACGGCAAAGCGCTTGATGAAGAAGTTGGCCAGGGCCGGGATGTCGTCCTTGCGCTCACGCACCGGCGGCATCTCGATCTGCACGACGTTGAGCCGGTAGTACAGGTCCTCGCGGAAGCCGCCCTGCTCGACCATCGCCGCCAGGTTGCGGTTGGTCGCGGCGATGAGCCGGACGTCGACGCGGATGGTGCGGGTGCCGCCGAGGCGCTCGAACTCGTGCTCCTGCAGCACGCGCAGGATCTTGGCCTGCGTGTTGGCGCTCATGTCGCCGATCTCGTCGAGGAACAGCGTGCCGCCGTCGGCCTGCTCGAAGCGGCCGATCCGCTGCTTGTCGGCGCCGGTGAAGGCGCCGCGTTCGTGCCCGAAGAGCTCGGACTCCAGCAGGTTCTCCTGCAGCGCCGCGCAGTTCACCTTGACGAAGTTGCGCGCCGAGCGCAGCGAGTTGTGGTTGATGGCGCCGGCGATCAGCTCCTTGCCGGTGCCGGTCTCGCCGTTGATCAGCACGGTGGTGTTGCTCTTGGCGACCTTCTTCACCACGTCGAGCACGCGCTGCAACGCGCCGCTGGCGCCGATGATGTTGTCGAACTGGTAGATGCCGCCCTGCTCGTGGCGGAGGTAGTCGACCTCGTTGCGCAGGCGCCGGTGCTCGAGCGCCTTGTCGATCTTGACCTCCATCTCCTCGATCTCGAACGGCTTGGGCACGTAGTCGAAGGCGCCGATCTTCATCGCCTCGACGGCCGTGTGTACCGAGCCGAGCGCGGTCATCAGGATGACGGCGGTCTGCGGCTGCAGCGCCTTGGCGGTGCGCAGCACGTCGAGCCCGTCGCTGCCGCCCATCTTCAGGTCGCTGAGTACGACGTCGAAGTTGGTCTCGTGCAGGCGCTCGATGGCGACATTGCCGTTGTTGGCCTCCGTGAGCTCGTGGCCGGCCTCGGTGAGGGCGCGGGCGAGGGCGCGGCGGAGCGAGTCGTGGTCGTCGGCGACGAGGATGCGGCCCATGATGGTTCCAGGTAGTTTGAAAGTCGAACGTACAAGTGCTCGGTTACACCAACAGCGCCGTCACCGCGGCCTTGGTCCGCCCGGGGCGCCGTTGTCGCTGTGCTGGAACGGCGGGTGCTCGATCGCCGGTGCCAGGGGCAACAACAGACGGAAGCAGGTGCCGCTGCCGTTCGGGCCCGGCTCCACCTCGATGCGTCCCTCGTGCGCGTCCATGACCTTGCGTACGATCGCCAGCCCGAGGCCGGACCCGCGCGGCTTGGTCGTGAAGAACGGGCTGAAGATCCGCTCCCGCATCGACTCGGGAATCCCCGGCCCATCGTCGAGCACGGTGATCTCGACGCCTGGCCCGGGCGGATGATCCGGCGTCGACGGGATGGGGAGGCGGTCCAGTGCCGTGGCCTGGATGATGAGCCGTCCCTGCCCGTCGAGGGCTTCGAGCGCATTGGTCAGCAGGTTGGTGAAGACCTGCCGCAACTGGTGACCGTCGCCCTGCACCGGCGGCAGGTCCTCGGCGACGTCCACCGAGATCGCCACGTGCCCGCGTGTGACGAGGCTGTCGGCCATGTGCAGCGAGTCCTGCACCATCCCGGCCAGCGACACGTCCTCGACCTGCAGGCGAACCGGCCGGACGAAGTCCAGCACCTCGAGCACGATCGCGTTGGCCATCTTGGCCTCGCCGATGATGTCGGCCAGCATCGACTGCGCCTCGGGGTTGTCCGACATCCGCCGCTTCAGCAGGCCCGCCATCACCTCGATGCCGGCCAGCGGGTTCTTGACCTCGTGCGCGATGGCCGCCGCCATCTCGCCAAGAGCGGCCAGCCGGTCCCGCAGGCGTTCCCGCTCCTCGAGCTGCTCCACCCGCGTCAGGTCGCGGAAGAACAACGCTGCACCCGACACGATGCCCAGGTCGTCGCGGACCAGCGAGAGCGTGAACCCGATCGACCGCCCGGTGCGCGCCAGCTTGACCTCCGCCCGGTTGGGCAGCGGGTCGCTCCCGAAGGCGCCCTCGAGGACCCGCACCATCTCGGGGACGTCGGCCAGCACGGCCGAGATGGCCCGACCCACGTCTGCCGACCCCGGAAGCATGTCGAGCGAGGCATAGGCGGCGTCGTTGATGGCCACCAGGGTGCCGTCGCGGCGGATCACGATCACGCCGTTGCGCATGCCCGAGATCAGGTCCCGGTAGAACCGTTCAGGCACGAGATCGACCTGCGCGTGCCCGACGGCCGACTGGGGCGAGCCGGCGCCTTCGAGAACGAGTGACGATTTCGGTTGGTGTGCCCGCATGCTCACGCTCGGCAGATTACATTCAATGTGCGTGCCGGTTACAGTTTGGCGCGCGGCCTGGAAATTCTTGGCCCTTTTCGATGGCGTATTCGCGCATTCGGATAGGGCGATCCGGCGATTCTTGTAATCCACTGACGAGAATCGGCACGACAGGGTTGTAGGTACAGTTCCGGGTGCCGGGTACCGGGTACCGGGTACGAGTCCGGGCATGGGAGCGGCCGCACCTCGTCCGTCCAGGCAGGGCACGGGCTGGAGGCGACAGGCTGCCTGAAGCCCGTGGCCTGTGGCCGGCTGAAGCGGAGCGCGCTATTCCGCCTGAGGCGGGGCGGCCTCGAGCAGGGCTTCCCACTCGGCCATGCGGTCGCCGACTTCCCACATGAGGGCCTGGTGCCGGTCGATCACCGGCTTGGAGGCCGCCGCATCGTCGTAGAAGCCGGGCTTGCCCATCGTGTCCTCGAGGGCCTTGATCTCGCGCTCGCACTCGGCGATGCGGCTCTCGACCCTCGCGACCCGCTCCTGGTGGGCCTCCCAGGCGCGCCGGACGCGGCGCTGCTCGGCTTCGAGGCGCTTGCGTTCCTCGCGGTCGACGACCGGTGCGGCGGCGGCCTTGGCGGCGACGGGGGCGGGCGCCACGGCCGTTGCCCCACGCGCCGGGGCGGTTGCGCCCGTGCCGGAGGGCGTGGCAGGGGCTGCCTGGCGAGCCGTGGGCGCCGGTTTCGGGGCAGGCGGGGGGGCCGACGCGGCAGCGTCGCGCTGGGCCTGGCTCCAGCGGAACTCCTCGTAGGTGCCGGGGTAGACCAGCGCGCCCCCGTGGCCCACCGCGATGATCTTCGTCGCCAGCCGGTCCACGAAGTACCGGTCGTGCGACACGAGGATGAGGGTGCCGGTGAAGCTCTCGAGCGCCTCGAGCAGCACGTCCTTCGAGTCGAGGTCGAGGTGGTTGGTCGGCTCGTCGAGCAGGAGCAGGTTGGCGGGCCGCAGCAGCATGCGCGCGACCGCCAGTCGGGTGCGTTCTCCGCCCGACAGCACGCCGGCCTTCTTGTACACATCGTCGCCGGCGAACAGGAACCCGCCGAGGATGTTGCGGATGGCCGGCACCATGTTCACCGGCGACCCATCGGCGAGGGTCTCGTACACGGTCCGCGTCGGCTCGAGCCGGTTGGCCTCGTCCTGCGCGAAGTACTGGGTCACGACCTGGTGCCCCTCGGTCCGCGTCCCCGCGTCGGGCGCCTCGGCCCCCGAGAGCATGCGCATCAGCGTCGACTTGCCTGCACCGTTGGGGCCGACCAGCGCCACGCGATCGCCGCGCTCGATGAGCAGTGACAGGTCCTTGAAGATGACCTTCTCGTCGTAGCGCTTCGCGACGTGCGACAACTCGAGCACGGTGCGCCCGCTCTTGGAGCACTCCGGGAACGTGAAGTGCACCTTCTTGCGTTCCGGCGGTACGTCGATGGGCACCACCTTCTCGAGGGCCTTGATCCGGCTCTGCACCTGGGCCGCCTTGGTGGCCTGGTAGCGGAACCGGTCGACGAACATCTTGATCCGGGCCACCTCCTCGTCCTGCTCGCGCTTCATCGTGCGCAACCGCTCCATGCGTGCCTCGTGCTCACGCAGGTAGTAGGAGTAGTTGCCGTGGTAGTCGGTGATGGTCCGCAGGCTCAGGTCGGCGATGCGCGTGACGACCGCGTCGAGGAAGAAGCGGTCGTGCGAGGTGAGCATGACCGCGCCGGGGTACTCGTGGAGGTACTCCTCCAGCCAGTTGCGGGCGTCCAGGTCGAGGTGATTGGTCGGCTCGTCGAGCAGCAGCAGCCCGGGGCGTTGCAGCAGGAGCTTGGCGAGCGCGATGCGCATCTGCCAGCCGCCCGAGAAGGTCTCGGTCGGCTTGTCCATGTCGGCATCCTCGAAGCCCAGGCCGTGCAGCACCGTGGCCACGCGGAGGTCCATGGTGTAGCCGTCGAGGCGCCGGAACTCCTCCTGGCCCTCGCTGTACCGCACCAGCACGGCCTCGTGCACGGCGTCGTCGAGCGAGGTGTCGGCCAGTTGCTCTTCGAGGTGGTGCAGCTCTTCCTTCAGCGCGAGCAGCGGCCCGAACGCCTGGCGGGCCTCCTCGACGAGGGTGCGCCCGCCGTACTCGAGGCCATCCTGCGGGAGGTAGCCGATGGTCAGGTCGGCCGGGGTCACGACCTGGCCCGTGTCCGGCTCGTCGAGACGGGCGAGGATCTTGAGGAGCGTGGTCTTGCCGGCGCCGTTCGGGCCGCACAGTCCCACCCGGTCCCGCGCGTTCAGCTGCCACGTGACGTCGTCGAGCAGCACCCGATCCGCGAAGGCTTTCCTGAGTCCGACCAACTGCAGCATCGCGTGTGATCGTACCGCCTCTTCGCGGCCGGTCGCCCGTATCGCCGCCATTCGAAACGCGTCCCGCTCTTTCGTGCGCCGTAAGCCCGAGCCCGGCGTCTGCCCCGGTGAGGGCGCCGCCGTCGTCGCGCGGAGGAGTCGCTGCCGCGCTCCGGCCCGGAAAACGGCTGCAAGTGTGGCAATTCCGCGAAAGAGTGTGACGGGGGACGTTCCAGCCGCGGTTTTGGCCGTCGGCTTGCACCCATCGCCGGGCAGGAGCGTGCCAATGTCTGTTTCTGTCCTCACCGGAGACCAGCTCCGACACCTCGAGGTGTCCGAGCCGACCATTTCAGCCCCCGTGCGTCAGAAGAACAGGACACGGGGAGGCGATGACCCGAGCCCTGCCGCGACGATGACCAGCGACGAGGAACTCGTCACCCGCTCGGCGGGCGGCGACATGGAGAGCTTCAACCAGCTCGTGGTTCGCTGGGAGCGGCCGATCTATGCCTTGGCGTACCGCGTGATCGGTCGCGAAGAAGAGGCGCGCGACCTGGTGCAGGAGGCCTTCCTCCGCGCCTATCGCTCGCTTGGCGGGTTCCGGGGCGACGCCAAGTTCTCGTCCTGGCTGTACCGCATCACCCTGAACCTCTGCCGCGACTGGATTCGCCGGCAGAAGCGGGCGCCCTTCGTGGAGACCCCCGAGGGTGTGGATGTCATCGAGTTGGCCGGCGAGCATGGACCGGTCGAGTCGGTGGAGGACCTCGTGGCGCGCCGTGACCTGGGCGCTGCGGTGAACCGGGCGATGGCTTCGCTGAGCGACGATCAGCGCAAGGCCATCATCCTCAAGGAATACCAGGGGCTCACGTTCCAGGAGATCGCCGATCTGCTGGATTGCCCCTTGAGCACGGTGAAGACCCGCCTGTACCAGGGGCTGGTCGTGCTCCGGCGAGAGCTGGAGCGGCAGGGCATCACGGCCGACGCCCTGCCGGATTCACGACCAGGAACTGGCGCCGAGGCGCGTCGACGCTGATGGCGACGTAGATGAGCGATGTGACGCACTGTCCCGACCCCGAAACCCTGCTCGTCCTGCTGTATGACGACGAGGGGACGTCCGCCGAGCGGACGACCCTCCAGGCCCACGTGGATCGGTGCCCCCGGTGCGCCGCCCTCATCACGAGCCTCGATACCACGAGGGGCGCGCTTGGCGCCTGGCACGCTCCACGCCTCCCCCTCGGGTTCGCGCTCGTCCGCACGCCGCCGCCCTCGCGCCTCCAGCGCGTGGCCTGGACCGGCGGCCTCGCCGCCGCCGCCGTGCTCGTCCTGGCTGCGGCCGCCTCCTTGGCGCGCCTCGACATCACCTACAACCAGCAGGGTCTGCGGATCACGACCGGTGGTGGCGCCAGCGCCGCCCCGTTGGCGGCGACTGCGGCCCCGGCCACCCCGCCTGTGGCGTCGCCCGTCCCCGTGCCGGCGCGTCCGGCGTCCGGTGGCGCGCCTCCGGCCTCGGCCTGGCTGAATGCGGCGGCCAATGGCGAGCCGCCGTGGCGGGCCGACCTCGACCTGCTGGCCACACAGATCCGCGCCGACATGACGCGCCTCGTCCAGGACGCGCGGTCGTCCACCCAATCGCTCGCGTTGCGCGCGGCCGCCGAGCCGCCGCCGGCCGGGCCGGTGCGTCCCGAACTGGCCCAGGCGGAGTTGCTGAAGCGGTTCCAGGACATGCTCGACCAGAGCGAGGTGCGCCAGCAGCAGAACCTCGCCCTGCGCGTCACCGAACTCGGTCGCCAGTTCGAGCTGCAGCGCCAGAACGACATCGTCCAGGTGGAGCAGGCCTTCCAGCGACTCGAGCAACAGCGCAACGAATTGCTGCGTCGGGTGACCTCGACACAGCCACGGCCCTGATCCGGGCGTCTTTACTCCCGTGTCAGTCGTGCCACGTCGTTCGCTGCGACGGGTCCGGGGCCCTCGCGGCCCCGTGCTCGTCCTCATGGCCCTCCTCACGGCCCTGCCCGTGGTGGCCTCTGCCGCCGAGCTGCAGTCGCCCGCCCCCGAGGCCCGTGCCGTCCCCCCGTCCAGCCCGTCCGTGCAGCCACGGCCCGACGGCGGGCGAGGCGCCGCCCTCACGGCGCGGTACCACGTCCGTCAGATGGAGCACGTGCTGGAGCGGGCCATCGAGCACGCTGCCGATCTGATGCGGCGTCGGCTCGCCTCCGCCACGGTCACCCCCGACGTGCTCGCCCTCGCCGGAGCCCCGCGGGCGCAGGGGTTCCGGATTGACGGATACGGATTGTTCTTCTCGGTCGAGGTGCCGCGCCTGAGCGAGTCGGTGAACTGGGCGCTGCGCGTGCTCAGCCAGGACCGCGACGAGCGCGTGCTCGCGTCGCTCCAGAAGCTGGCCGCGGCTGAACAGGATCCGGCCGTGCGTGCCGATCTCGAGCGCGCCATGCGCACGGTGCAGCTGCAACTGGTGGCCGTTCCGCGCCCGAGCGCTGGCGCGAGGCCGTCGGCCGCTCCCGGCCTCCCGTCGGCCACGCGCGCGTCTACCGATACCGGGGCCACGCCCATCGCATCGGCCGCCGAGGACGAGGCGGTACAACCCCTGCCCGACCCGAGCGCCGTCTACGAGGCCGAAGTGAAGCAGGCGCTCGTGGACGCGATGCTCGACTACGCCGGTTCGCTGCCGCTCGTGAGCACCGAGTGGGTCACCGTGGCGGCGCGCGACGCCGGCTATGTCGCGTTTCCGGATGCCGTCTCCGACATGGTCACCGTCACCCTCAGCGTGCGCGTGTCGGACCTGACCGAGTTCCGGGCCCAGCGGCTCACCCGCGACGAGGCGCGCGCCCGCGTCGTCGTCCGGGAGTTCTGATCAGCCATCCCGGCGGGCGAGAGGCTAGAATGCCGACCATGCGTCGTGGGTCTCGCCGCCAGTTCCTGTTGATTCCCGTTCTCCTGCTTGCTGCGGCCTGTGCCGGCGTCCCGACCGTCGAGGAGGCGCTCGAGGTGCAGGAACTCCAGACGGGCTACGACGATGGAGGCGTGGAGGCGGGGCAGAACCGGTTGCTGCCGACCGTGTCGTTCAAGCTCCGCAACAAGGACGCACGGTCCATCAACAGCGTGCAGGTCAACGCGGTCTTCCGCGTCGTCGAGGATCCCGAGGAACTCGGGTCGCAGTCGGTGTGGGCGATCGACTACAAGGGCCTGCCTGGCGGCCAGACCGTGGGGCCGTTCGTGATGCGCTCGCGCTTCGGCTACTCCGGCGAGCAGGCACGCGTGGACATGTTCCAGCACGAGGGCTTCAAGGACGTGGTCGTGCAGGTGTTTGCCAAGCAGGGCGGCAACCAGTGGGTCAAGCTCACCGAGCAGGTGATCGAACGGCAGCTGCTGGCGATCGCGCCGTCGCCCGCGAAGGCCGCCCAGTGAGCCGAGTCCCGGCGTCTTCGTCGCCCACGGCCGCGCCGCCTCCGCCCCAGCAGCTCGAGCGTCGACTCTCGGCGTACGACGCGGCTGCGGTGGTGGTGTCCAACGTCATCGGCAGCGGCATCCTGTTCATGCCGGCGATCGTGGCCGGCATGGTGGCCCACCCGGGCGCGATGCTCGGCGCCTGGCTCGCCGGCGGCGTCCTCGCGTTCGCGGGCGCCATGGCGTACGCCGAACTGGCGGCGTTGCGGCCACGGTCGGGAGGCGAGTACGTCTACCTGCGCGAAGCCTTCGGCCCGCTGGCGGCGTTCCTCACCGGCTGGGCCTCCTTCGTCGCTGGTTTCTCGGGCGCCATCGCCGCGACCTCCATGGGGCTCGTCGGCCTGCTGGATCGGTTCTTTCCTGGCGTCGCCAACGCCACGCCGTGGGTCAGCGTGCCCCTGGGCGTGGTGTCGCTGAGCCTCTCGCCGCAGCAACTGCTCGCGATCACCATCATCGTCTCGCTGTCGGTCGTGCACGGCCTCGGCCTGGGCCCGGGGCGTGTCGTCCAGAACGCGCTCGCACTGATCAAGGTGCTGGCGCTCGTCGTCTTCGTGGCTGCCGGCCTCTCGATTGGTCAGGGATCGGTGCAGCACTTCTCGCCGGCCGCTGACGCGTCGTGGACCGTCTCGGGCCTGCTGCTGGCGCTGATCCCGGTGATGTTCAGCTACTCGGGATGGAACGCCGCCGCCTACATCGCCGAGGAAGTGAAGGACCCGGGGCGGAACGTGCCCAAGGCGCTGGCGATGGGCACCATCGCCGTGGTGGTGCTGTTCGTGGCGATGAACGTCGTGTACCTGTATGCACTCGACGTGAGGGCCATGGCCGCCGTCGAGGTGCGCGTCGTCGACGCCGCGGCCGACGTGCTCTTCGGCAAGGGCGCCGCGACGATGCTCGTGGTCGTCGGGATCTTCATCGCGCTGGGCACGATCAGCGCCAACGTCTTCGCCGGGCCGCGGGTGTACTACGCAATGGCGCGCGACGGGTTCTTCCTGCCCGCGGCCGCGCGCGTCAATCCGCGGACGCAGACGCCGCTGGCGGCGATCGTCGCCCAGGCCGTGTGGACCGTGCTGCTCGTCCTCACCGGGACCTTTGCGCAGCTGGTGAACTACACCGGGTTCACGGTCGTGCTGTTTGCCGGCGTGGCCGTGCTCGCCCTGTTCGTGCTGCGCCGCCGCGAGCCCGATGCGCCGCGTCCCTTCAAGGCCCTGGGCTATCCCGTGGCTCCTGCGCTCTTCGTGGTGGCCAGCGCGGCGATGGTGGTCAATGCGATCTGGCGTGAGCCGCTGCCGTCGCTGGCCGGCGTCGCCATCCTGGCCGCGGGCGTGCCGGTCTACTACCTGTTCCAGCGTTCGCGCTAGGCGCCCCGAGTATTGCCCGAGGGCGCGCGGAGCAGCGTGGTTGCGACCAGCGCGGCGATGCCGAGGTCGAGGACTGCGCCGATCCACAACTGAGCGATGCCGCTCGACACGGCCGTGCTGCCCCACAGCACTCCGGCGGCGATCTTGATGGCGACCCCGAACACCCACAGGTAGGGGCGGCGGCCCTCGGCGGGTATCAGCCACGCTCCGAGTCCGCTGCCGACGAGGAACGCGGCCAGCGATCCGCCCAGCACACGTGCCGCCGTGGAGCCGAGGCCATCGGCGCCCGGCATCAACTGCGGCAGGGCGAATGTGACGAGGGCCCCTGCAACGACGTTGCAGAGGCCCAGGAGATGCACCAGGAGTCGTGGCGGCATGCTACATCCGGGTACCGGGTACCGGGTACCGGGTACCGGGTACGGGGTACGGGGTACGGGGTGCCGGGTACCGGGTACGGGGTACGGGGTGCCGGGAGGCGCCGACATCTCGCCTCCCGGTCCGCTCACTGCTTCTTCAGCGACGTCTTGTACGTGGTCGTCTCGCCGGCGACGATCGTCACGGTGAACGTGGCCGTTTCGTAGCCGGGGGCGCGCAACTCGATGCGGTGCGTGCCCTGCGTGATCTTCAGCTTCTGGGTGGCGCCGTCGAAGTCGTCGACGCGTCCTGCGTAGAAGCCGTCCACATAGACCGTCGCGTCGCGCGGGTCCGCCTTCAACCGCACGCCGCCGGTCGGCCCGGTCGGGTCGAGCGGATTGGCCTGATCGGGCCCCTGACCGCTGTCGGCCGGGATGTACGAACTGCCGCCCATGCCGCCGCCCCCGAAACCGCCCCCGACGCCGCCGCCGCCCCAGAACGGGTCGGCATACGGGTAGCCACCGCCGCCCCAGCCGAAGCCCATGCCGCTCCACATCCAGGGATCCCAGAAATAGCCGAGGCCAAGGCCCCCGAATCCCCACGGATAGAAGTACCAGTCGTCCGGGCCCCAGTAGATCGGACCCGAGATGATCGGCGGGAGCGTCGCGACCGAGCCTCGGGGCACGCCATAGCCCGTGACCGGGGCGCCGTTGCGCGGCCGCGAGTAGCCCGTGGCCGAACCGCCGCCGCCACCGTAGACCGGGCCGCTGCCATTGCCACCCCGGTTGGTACGACTGCCACCGGAACCGCCCGAGGGGCGCGCGGGCTCACTCGGGCGCGAGGACACCGACCCACCACCGCCCCAGGGAGAGCTGCCGCCGTCGCGGGGCACGGCGACGCTGCCCGTGCTCGAACCACCGGATCTGCCGGAGGAACCGCCCGAGTCGCCGCCTGGGCTGCGCGGGCGCTGGGCTTCGAGCGAGGGCGTGCCCGCCAGGACGAAGGCCGCAAGCAGGGCGCTGGTGATGACTGTTCTCTTCATGGTGCACTCCGGACGTCTGTCCGTCGTGTGATTTTGCAACAACCCTGCCATGCCTGATGGCGTCACCGGCGGGGCTCGCCTCTTGCTGCACGCTCGACTGTCCTCGTGGAGCGGCACCGGCCGTCGCCCGGACAGGACGGTCGCCGCGCGGGGTAGGATAGGGAGCCCGTGAGTGTCGCGCGTCCGCTCCTTACCGTCGTCCTGCTCGCCAGTATGCTCCCGATCGCCGCGGCGTGTGGGAAGAAGGGGCCGCCATTGGCGCCGCTCCGGCCGGCGCCCGCGCTCATCTCCGACGTGGGCGCCTCGCGCCTGGGCGACACCGTCGCCGTGCAGTTCACCGTCCCCACCGGCAACGCAGATAGCAGCCGTCCGGCCGACCTGGCCTACGTGGATGTGTATGCCGCCACCGGCAAGGCCGAGGGGCCGCTGGGGCGTCCGCTGACCACGCGCGAGATCGAGACGCTCCTTACGAAGGTCGGGCGCGTCGAGGTGCAGCCGCCTCCGCCGCCCGAGGCAGAAGAGGTCCAGCCCACGCCCGGTGCCGCGCCGGCTACCGTCGATCCGCGTCCCGTGCAGGGGCAGGTGGTGCGTGTCGAGGAGACACTCACCGACGCCATCCGGACGACGGTGTTCGAGCACCCGGATGCCGCAAGGATCGCCAAGGTCCGTGCCGCCGTGGGCGACGAGGTCGACGAGGCCCCGGTGCCGTCCACCGACGGGACCGGCCGGACGTTGCTCTGGCCGCAGCCCTCGACGGCAGCGGCCCGCAGCTACATCACCATTCCGTACTCGACGCGAGGCACGGCGGGCCCGCCCTCGGCGCCGTTCCCGGTGCCCATGACCGCCGCCCCGCCCGCCCCACCCGCCCCTTCGGCGACCCACGACGCGTCTTCCGTGACCGTCACGTGGGCGACGCCCCCGGGCGTGCAGTTGCCGCTGCAACCGACGGTCACCGCCGAGCAGTACAAGGAGGCGCTGTCGGCCAAGAAGGACGATGCGCTGCTGCCCGCGCGTCCGCTGGTCACGTACGGGACGCCGCACACCTACCGCGTGTACGAGGTCGCCGCCCCGGGAGCGACCGCTCCGGTGCCGGTTGCAGCGATCAACACCGCGCCGCTCGAGACGGGCCGCTTCACCGACGACCGCATCGCGTTCGGGACCGCCCGCTGCTATGCCGTGCGCACCGTGGCGCAGCAGGGCAAGGTCACGATCGAGAGCCCGCTCTCGCCGCCGGCGTGCATCACGGCCATCGACACCTATCCGCCTCCGGCGCCGACCGGCCTGGTGGCGGTCGGCAGTGGCGGGGGCGTGTCGTTGATCTGGGAACCGGTCACGGCGCCCGATCTTGCGGGCTACCTCGTGTTGCGCGGCGTCGAGGGCGAGGCCCTCAAGCCGGTCAACGCCTCGCCGGTGACCGAGTCGACGTACCGCGACACGACGGCCGAGCCGGGGGTGGTGTACATCTATGCCGTGGTGGCGGTGGACAAGGCCACGCCGGCCAATGCGAGCCCCGAGAGCAACCGGGTCCGCGAGAGTGCCAGGTAGCCTGCCGCCTGTGGGCTGCAGCCCGGAGATGCGTGAATGATGGCCAAGATCGTCAGGACCCCGGACGGATACGTGGTGGAGGAGGGCGGTGTGTATCGCGCCCTCGAGGGCGACCTCTTCGGCGCCTGGCGCGCCGGCGCCGAGGTGCCGGCCCCGACGCGCGTGCTGGCGCCGGTGACGCCCTCCAAGATCGTGTGCATCGGGCTCAACTACAAGGACCACGCCGCCGAGCAGGGCAAGCCGCTGCCCGCCGAGCCGCTGATCTTCCTGAAGCCGTCCACCGCGATCGTCGCCCCGGGTGAGCCCATCGTCATCCCTGAAGGCGTCGGCCGTGTGGACTACGAGTCGGAGCTCGCGGTGGTGATCGGACGGCGGGCGACGCGGGTGGCCGAGGCCGCCGCGATGACGCACGTGCTCGGCTACACGTGCATGAACGACGTGACGGCGCGGGAACTCCAGAAGAAGGACGGCCGCTACACGCGGGCCAAGGGCTTCGACACCTTCGCGCCGCTCGGCCCCTGCATCGCCACGGGGCTGTCGCCGGCCGATCTCCGGGTGACCGGCACGCTGAACGGCACGGTGAAGCAGGACTCGAGCACCCGCGAGCTGATCTTCCCGGTCGCGTCACTGATCGCCTACATCTCGCGGATCATGACGCTCCTGCCGGGCGACATCGTCTCGACGGGGACGCCGGCGGGCATCGGCCCGCTGCAGCCCGGCGACGAGATCGTGGTGGAGGTCGAAGGTATCGGGGCCCTGCGCAGCCCGGTGATCGCGCAACGCTAGGCCGGCGCCGCGCGGCGGGGCCGGCACACACTGGTCGGGCCGGCTCTCGGAGCCCGGCCGAGGAGGATGGCATGAAGTTCTTCGTCGATACGGGCAACATCGCGGACATCAAGCGGCTGCACGCCCTCGGCATCGTCGACGGCGTGACGACCAACCCGTCGCTGATGGCCAAGGAGAAGCAGGATCCGAAGGCCATCCTCAAGGAGATCTGCGACATCGTGCAGGGCCCGGTGAGCGGCGAGGTCGTGGCGACCGACGTCGAGGGCATGCTGCGCGAGGGCCGGGAGCTGCGCGAGATCTCCGAGCACATCGTCGTCAAGGTGCCGTTCACGCCGGCCGGCGTGCAGGCCTGCAAGACGCTGAGCGCGGAGGGCACGCGGGTCAACGTGACGCTGGTGTTCTCGGCGGCACAGGCGCTCATCGCGGCCAAGGTCGGCGCCTACTTCGTGAGCCCGTTCGTCGGCCGCCTCGACGACATCGGGCACGACGGCATGGACCTCATCGAGGACATCGTCGAGATCTACGACAACTACGAGTTCACCACCCAGGTGCTCGTGGCGAGCACGCGCGGCCCGATGCACATCATCCAGGCCGCCAAGCTCGGCGCCGACATCTGCACCTGCCCGCCGGCGGTCATCGAGGCGCTCTTCAAGCATCCGCTCACCGACATCGGCCTCGAGCGGTTCCTGAAGGACTGGGAGAAAGCGCAGCAGAAGTAGCCCATGGCCCACCAGAGCCCGTCCGCGCGCTTCGCGGAGCTCGAGCAGCGCGCCGAACTCGGCGGCGGCGCCGATCGCATCGCCCGCCAGCACGCGGCGGGCAAGCTCACCGCCCGCGAGCGCATCGAGCGCCTGTTCGATCCCGGCACCTTCGAGGAGATCGACAAGCTCGTCGTCCACCGGTGCCGCGACTTCGGGATGGAGACGCAGCAGATTCCCGGCGACGGCGTCGTGTGCGGCAGCGGGTGCGTGGACGGGCGCGTGGTCTACGCGTTCGCGCAGGACTTCACGGTCTTCGGCGGCTCGCTGTCGGAGACCAACGCCGCCAAGATCTGCAAGATCATGGACCAGGCGGTGAAGGTGGGCGCGCCGGTGGTCGGCCTGAACGACTCCGGCGGCGCGCGCATCCAGGAAGGCGTCGCGTCGCTGGCCGGCTATGCCGACATCTTCCTGCGCAACACGCTCGCCTCGGGCGTCGTGCCGCAGATCTCCGCGATCCTCGGGCCCTGCGCCGGCGGCGCCGTCTACTCGCCGGCCATCACCGACTTCACGGTGATGACCGAGTCCACGAGCTACATGTTCGTGACCGGGCCCGACGTCATCCGCACGGTGACGCACGAGGACGTCACCAAGGAGGATCTCGGCGGCGCGATGACGCACAACGCGCGCAGCGGCGTGGCCCACTTCGCCGTCGCCGACGACGAGGCGGCGCTGGCGCTCGTGCGCGACCTCCTGTCGTACCTGCCGTCCAACAACATCGACGATCCGCCCGTGGTGCCGACGAGCGACCCGAGCGATCGCGAGGCGCCGGAGCTCGACACGATCGTGCCCGAGTCGGCGATGCAGCCCTACGACATGCACGAGGTGATCGGCGCCCTCGTCGACGAGGGCGCCTTCCTCGAGGTGCAGCAGCACTTCGCGAAGAACATCATCGTCGGCTTCGCGCGCATGGGCGGTCGGTCGGTCGGCATCATCGCCAATCAGCCCGCGCACCTGGCCGGCGTGCTCGACATCGATGCCTCGGTCAAGGGCGCGCGCTTCGTGCGCTTCTGCGACGCCTTCAACATCCCGCTGGTGACCTTCGAGGACGTGCCGGGCTTCCTGCCGGGCACGGTGCAGGAGTTCGGCGGCATCATCAGGCACGGCGCCAAGCTGCTGTACGCCTACGCCGAGGCCACCGTGCCGAAGATCACGGTGGTGACACGCAAGGCCTACGGCGGCGCGTACTGCGTGATGTCGAGCAAGCACCTGCGCACCGACGTCAACCTCGCGTGGCCGACGGCGGAACTGGCCGTGATGGGGCCGGAGGGCGCCGTCAACATCCTGTACAAGCGCGAGATCGAGGCTGCCGACGATCCCGCCGCCGCGCGGGCGGCGCGGGTCGAGGAGTTCCGCGAGGCGTTCGCCAACCCGTACGTGGCGGCGACGCGCGGCTTCATCGACGAGGTCATCGCGCCGCGCACGACGCGCATGCGCATCTGCCGGGCACTCGAGCGGCTCCAGGGCAAGCGCGAGACGATGCCGCCGAAGAAGCATGGGAACATCCCGCTGTGAGCGCGCGACGCGCGCCCACAGCGGGAAATGCCGCGATGCCGCGAATGCCGGGAATGTCGAAGGCCATTGCCGCCGCGCAGGCCATTTCGAAGGCCGAATGACCACGGCCGCCGCGCCATGACTTTCACTGCCGACTGCCGACTCCCGACTGCCGTCCGATGAAGACCATCCTGATCGCGAACCGTGGCGAGATCGCCGTCCGCATCATGCGCGCCTGTCGCGAGATGGGCATCGGCACGGTGGCCGTGTACTCCGACGTCGATCGCGAGGCGCGTCACGTGCGTTATGCCGACCGTGCCTTCCCGCTGCACGGCAATGCGCCAGGCGAGACGTACCTGCGGATCGACAAGCTGATCGCCATCGCGAAGCAGAGCGGCGCCGACGGCGTGCACCCCGGCTACGGCTTCCTGGCCGAGAACGAGGACTTCGCCCAGGCGTGCGTCGACGCCGGGCTCACCTTCATCGGACCGACTCCCGCCGTGATCGCCCGCATGGGCAGCAAGACCGCGGCCCGCGACGCCGCGATTGCCGCCGGTGCGCCCGTCGTGCCGGGGACGCAGACGCCCGTGCTCGCCGACGTCCCCGATGCCGACGTGCAGCGCCTGGCCGACGCGGTCGGGTACCCGCTGATGGTCAAGGCCGTCGCCGGTGGCGGCGGCAAGGGCATGCGCGAGGTACGCAGCGCGGAGGCGCTCGTCGGCGCGGTGCACACCGCGCGCTCGGAGGCGCTCGGCGCGTTCGGCGACGCAGCGGTCTACTTCGAGCGTCGTGTCGAACGTCCTCGCCACGTCGAGATCCAGCTGCTCGCCGACCAGCACGGCACCGTCGTGCCGTTCGTCGAGCGCGAGTGCTCGATCCAGCGCCGACACCAGAAGGTGATCGAGGAATCGCCGGCGCCCCGCATGAGCGAGGACCTGCGCGCGCGGATGGCCGAGGCCGCCGCCTCGGTGGCCCGCACCGTCGGCTACACCAACGCGGGCACCATCGAGTTCCTGGTCGACGCCGAGGATCGCTTCTATTTCCTCGAGATGAACACGCGACTGCAGGTCGAGCATCCCGTCACCGAGATGGTCACGGGCGTCGACCTGGTGCAGTGGCAGATCCGCATCGCGCGTGGCGAGCGCCTGACGTTGCCGCCGGAGCAGGCCCTGGTCCCGCGGGGCCACGCCATCGAGTGCCGCGTCTACGCCGAGGATCCCGACCAGCGCTTCATGCCGCGGCCCGGTCGGATCACGTCGTTGCGCGTCCCCGCCGGGCCGGGCGTCCGTGACGACGGCGGGGTCGACGCCGGCTTCGAGGTGCCGATCTACTACGACTCGATGATCTCCAAGCTCGTCGCCTGGGGAGGCGACCGCGAGCAGGCCCGGCTGCGGATGCTGCGTGCCCTCTCGGAGTACCACGTCGGCGGCATCCCGACCACGTTGCCGTTCTTCCGCTGGATGCTGCGACAGCCAGCGTTCGTGCGGGGCGAACTCGACACGACCATGCTCGACGCCGAGCTCGACCGTCGCGCCGGCGAGCCGTTCTCGCCCGCCGAGGATGGCCATCACGAGGCGGCGCTCCTGGCCGTGGCGGCCTCCGCCTTCCTCGCCAGCCGGACGGCTCCCGCGAGCGCACCGGGCGCGTCGCGCCAGGGGTCGCGCGGCGGCTGGGCGGCCGCGGCCAGGCAGGCCGCGCTCAGAAAGTAGAATTGCCCGGTGGGCATGCGCCTTCACATCGAGCTCGACGGGCAGGTCCGCGAGGTCACCATCGCGCCCGGCGGCAGCGCCGGCACGCTCGACGTGCACCTCGACGGCCGGGCGCTGACCTGCGACGTCCGTGATCTCGGCGATGGCCGGCTCAGCCTGCGCCTGCCCGACGGCGTGATGCTCGACGTGGTGGTGGAGGCCGGCCCCCAGCCCGGCGAGCGCGTGGTGCACGTGGACGGCCGGCGCGTGCCCGTGGTCGCGTCCAGCCGCGCCCGTCGCCGGGCGACGGGTGGCGCCTCGGGCAGCGGACCCCTGCGTCTCGTCGCCCCGATGCCCGGCAAGGTCCTGCGCGTGTCGGTGGCCGTCGGCGACCTCGTCGAGCCGCGCCAGCCGCTCGTGGTGATCGAGGCCATGAAGATGGAGAACGCGCTCTCGGCTGGCCGGGCCGGCACGGTGCGCGAGATCCTGGTGCGGGCGGGCGAGTCGGTCGAGGCCGGGCGCCCCCTCGTGGTCGTCGAATGAGCGTGGCCGACGAGCCCACGCCGACACCCACGGCTCCGGACGCCCCGGAGCCGCAGGACACGTGCCCACCACGCCCGCGTGGCCGCAAGCGCCGCGTCGTGTGGCGCCTGGGCAAGGGTGCGTCCGCACTGCTCGTGGCCACGCTCGCGGCCGCCCTCGTGTCGGTGCTGGCGATCGACCTCGGGCCTGGCCTGCGCGGCCTGGCCGAACGGGAGGGCAGCAAGCGCCTGGAACGCCCGCTCGCCATCGGCGGGTTGTCGGTGCGTCTGCTGCGCGGCGAGTTCGTCGTCGACAAGCTCCGCATCGCCGGCCTCACGCCGACCGACGCCCCGTTCTTCACCGCCGAGCGCATCACCATCGGCATGCCCTGGTGGTCCATCGTCCGCGGCGAACTCGTCATCCAGGACGTCGCGATGCGCGACTGGACGATGAACATCGAGCAGTTCGCCGGCGGTCGCCACAACTTCCCGAAGCTGACGCTGCCGAAGTCGAACGGACCGAAGCGCTTCGTCACGACCCTCCGGAAGTTCACGGGCACCCGGGGACGCGTCCGCTACGTCGACCACGGCATGCCCTGGAGCCTCGACGCGCGCAACCTCGAGGTGACGATCGCGAAGAGCGATCGCTACCGGGGCACCGCGACCTTCCGCGACGGCGTGATCCACATCATGAAGTTCGAGCCGATGTGGGCGCACCTGGACACGTCGTTCGTGATCGACGGCGGCAAGGTGAGCCTGCCGCGCATCGACCTGCGGGGCGACGGGTCGACGTCGCAGATTCGCGGCGAGGTCAACATCGCCAACTGGCCCGAGCAGGTCTACGACATCGAGCGCTCGACGATCGACTTCGCCCGGATGAAGGCGCTGTTCTTCGCTGGCAAGGACTTCACGCTGGGCGGCACCGGCCGCTTCCAGGGCCGCTTCGCGCTCGGCAAGGGCTTCCGCCGGCTTACCGGCGATTTCCAGAGCCCGCGCACCCGGCTCACGATGTTCGACTTCGACGACATCGCCGGCTCACTCCTCTGGGAGAAGGAGCGCTTCGAGGTCCTGCAGTCGCGTATGCGCCTGGCGGGCGGCCAGCTCGACATCAACTACAAGTACGCGCCGCTCGGCGCCCCGGTCCCGGCGCACCAACGCCTCGACGCGCGCTACAAGGACGTCGACCTCGAGACCATCTCGCGGATCGTCGGCCTGCAGGGCATGCAGGTGGCCGGGCGCGCGGCGGGGCGGCACCTCCTCGACTTCCCGTCGGGCCGCTTCGACCAGCGCACCGGCGAGGGCGAGATGGTCGTGACGGCGCCGGAGGGCCAGCGCATGCAGGGGCGCGAGCTCGTCGATCTCGGGGCGCCCGTCGTGCGGTCGCCCGCCTCGCTCGACCGCGACGCGCCGCTCGGCCGCGTGCCGATCACCGCCGACCTGAAGTACGGGTATGCCGGCGAGCAGATCACGCTGGCGCGCAGCTACGCCGCCACGCCCGACACCTACATCGACTTCAGCGGCACGACGCGCCAGGGCGACGCCTCCGACATCGCCTTCCACGTCACCAGCCGCGACTGGCAGGAGAGCGACAAGCTCCTGGCCGGGATCATGACGGCCGCGGGCGCCCGCACGCGCCCCGTCTACGTCGGCGGATCGGGCGCCTTCGACGGCACCCTGCTCGGCCGCTTCAAGGCGCCCCGGGTGGTGGGCGAGTTCAGCGGCCGCGACCTGCGCGCGTGGGACGTCACGTGGGGCAGCGCGCGCACCGCGCTCGTCGTCGAGAACAGCTACGTCGACATCGCCGACGCCGAGATCGAGAAGGACGGCGCGCGCCTGCGCGTGGCAGGCCGCTTCTCGCTGGGCTTCCCGCGCAAGGACGGCGGCGAGGAGATCCGGGCACGCATCCGCATGACCGACTGGCCGCTCGTCGACCTGCGCCATGCCTTCGTGCTCGACGACTACCCGGTGGACGGTCCCATCTCCGGCGACTACCAGATCCACGGCGACTATCGCGGGCCACACGGCTTCGGCCGGCTGCGCATCGAGCGGGGCGTGGCCTACGACGAGCCCTTCGACACGGCGACGTCCGCGCTGCGGTTCGACGGCCTCGGCGTGTTCCTCGACGACATCGTCATCACGAAGTCGGGCGGACACGTCAACGGCGGCGCGTACGTGGCGTGGGCGGGCACGTACCGGTTCAAGGTCGAGGGGCGCGGCATCCCCGTGTCGAGCGTGTACGCGCTGACGTGGGAGGGCGTGCCGCTGACCGGGCAGCTGCGGATGACGGCCGAGGGCGATGCGACGTTCCAGGCGCCCCGCTACGACGTGCGCGCGGCCATCGACGACCTGTACGTCGGCGACGAAGGCATCGGCCAGGTCACCTCGCAGCTCTCGATCCGCGACCAGCAGATGTACATCGACGCGCTCGAGATGGCGTCGTCGCGCCTCGCCGTCTCGGGCACCGGCCGCAT
Source organism: Luteitalea sp. (assembly GCF_044337415.1). Classification (GTDB taxonomy): domain Bacteria; phylum Acidobacteriota; class Vicinamibacteria; order Vicinamibacterales; family Vicinamibacteraceae; genus Luteitalea. The sequence goes on along the minus strand of NZ_JBIINP010000002.1, from coordinate 25,584 downwards.
GCCGTTCGACGACAACGCCGACAGCGACATCACGCTGACGTTCGTCAACACGTCGCTCGACCCGTACATCCGCGTCTACAGCCCGACGTTCTCGCCCTTCACGTCGATGGTCGGATCGGGCCAGTTGCGCCTGGTCGGGCCGTTCAACGACTCGGCCCGCCTGCGCGGGGACCTGCGCGTCGACACGCTGCGCCTGCGCTTCATCGACTACGCCATCCGCAACGACGGGCCCGTCCGCCTGGCCCTCGGGCAGGACCGCCTGTCCATCGAGCGCATGCGCCTGGTGGGCGAGGGCACCCGCCTCGACGTCGCCGGCGACGTCCAGATCGGCGCCGAGCGCATGAGCATCCGCCTGCTCGGCGACGCCAACCTCGGCTTGCTCCAGGGCGCCCTGCAGGACGTGCGGGCCTCGGGCGCCGCCGAGGTGTCGGCCGAGATCAGCGGCCCCTGGCAGTCGCCGGTGGTCGGCGGCACCGCGCTCATCTCGGACGGACGCCTGCGCTACGGCGGGCTGCCGCACTCCCTCGAGGCGATCAACGGGACCGTCCGCTTCGACACCGGCGGCGCCTCGCTCGAGGGCATCAATGCCAGGCTCGGCGGCGGGCCCGTGCGCTTCGGCGGGCGCGTCACCTTCCGCGGGCTCACCCCGTCGGAGTTCAACGTCACGGCCACCGGCTACGAGATGCGCATCCGGTACCCCGAGGGGTTCCGATCCATCGTCGACGCGTCGCTGGCCTTGCGCGGGCCGATGACCCTGCCGACCCTCAGCGGCACGGTGCAGGTCCGCGACGCGGTCCTCACCCGCAGCATCGACACCAGCGGCACCGGCGTGCTCGGTCTCGCGGCGGGAGGTGTGACGGCAGGCCCTGTCGCCGAGTCGGGCTACCCGCTCCGCTTCGACCTGCGCGTCGAGGCGCCGTCGACGTTGCGGATCGAGAACAACACCGCGCGCCTGGTGTCGAGCGCCGACCTGACGCTGCGCGGCACCTACGACCGCCCGCAGCTGTTCGGGCGTGCCGAGGTCGAACGCGGCGAGGTGTTCTTCGAGGGCAAGCGCTACAACGTGCGGCGTGGGGTCATCGATTTCTCCAATCCCACCCGCATCGAGCCGTTCTTCGACATCGAGGCCGAGACGCGCGCGCAGGTGCCGGGCCAGATCTACATCGTCACCTTCCGCGTGTCGGGCACCCCTGATCGGTTCGTGTTCGACCTCGCGTCCGACCCGCCGCTCAACGCCGTCGACATCATGGCGCTGCTGTTCGGCGACGTGCGCGACCCGGTCAACGCCGAGTTGCGGGCGCTGCGCGCCCCGAACCAGACCGAGCAGGACCTCATCGCCGCGCGCGCGGCGCGGCTGCTCGCCAGCCCGATCTCGGCCAACGTGAGCCGCGTCGCCGAGCAGGCACTCGGCGTCGACTCCGTGCAGATCACCCCGTCGCTGGCCAACTTCGGGCAGCAGTCGTCGCGGCTCAGCCCCGGCGCGCGCCTGACGATCGGCAAGCGCATCAGCGAGCGCCTCTACCTCACGTTCGCGCAGCTGCTCACCTCCGAGCAGCGCGACCAGCTGATCCTCCTCGAGTTCACGCAGAACGATCGGCTGTCGTGGATCGTGTCGCAGAACGAGGACCAGACCTACGCCATCGACGTCCGGGTGCGGCACGTCTTCTGATGCTGCGTTCCCCCTGTACCGCCCTCGTCGTGCTGCTGGCCCTGGGTCAGGCCGGGACCGTCCGGGCCCAGGCGCCTGCCGCCGCCATCGCCGCTGCGGATGTCCGCGGCCGGCGCATCACCGGCATCCGCATCCTGCTCGACGGCCTGCCGGCGGCCGACCCCGACCTGCCGCAGCTGCTCGACGTCGTGGTGGGGCAGCCACTGGATCCGGCACAGGTCCGGTCGTCGATCGAGCACCTGACGCACCTCCGTCGCTTCGCCGCCATCGACGTCTTCGCCGACCCCGTTGCCGACGGCGTCGTCGTGCGCGTGGAACTGGCGTCGGCGCAGCGCATCGGCGATGTGCGGGTCGAGGGCGCGTTACGGAGCTTCGGCGGCGCCATCGAGCGTGCAGCGCGTGAGCGCCTCGGCAGCGCGGCGCTGGCCGCCTCGGCTCCGGAGGCCATCGCGGCCGCCCAGGATGTCCTCGGTGGGCGCGGCTACCTGCAGCCCCGGCTGGCGACGCGCATCGACGGCACCGATCGCCGCGACGTGGTCACGCTGGTGATCACCGGCGATCCCGGTCCCCGCTGGCTGGTCGGCACGGTGCGCGTGACCGGCGTGCCCGCCGAGGCGCAGGCCGCGACCGTCGCCGAGTTGGGACTGGCCCCCGGGATGCCCTACGACCGCGAGGACGTCGATCGACGCGTGAGCCGCTACACCGAGCGCCTGCGTGGCGCGGGCTACTACGAGGCGGTCGTGCGCACCACGCCGGTGCCGGGCCAGGGGGCCACGACGATCGATCTCACGGTGGATGTCGCGCGCGGCCCGATGGTGACGCTGACCTTCGAGGGCGACGCGCTGCCGGAGTCGGTGCGGCGGGAACTGGTGCCGGTGCGCGAGGAGGCAAGCGTCGACGAGGACCTCCTCGAGGACTCGCGCGCCCGCATCACGACGTGGCTGCAGGAGCGCGGCTACTGGCGCGCCCGCGTCTCGTACTCGCGGCGCCAGACCGACGCCGGCCTCGACGTTGTGTTCACGATCGCGCGGGGCCGCGTCTACCAGGTGCAGGCCCTGGTGATCGGCGGCGCCCAGGCCCTGCCACAGGTCACCCTGCGCCAGCGCCTCGACATCGAGGAGGGCAAGCCGTTCACGCCCTCGTCGCTGGCCAGCGGCATCGCCGCCATCACGCAGCTCTACCAGAACAGCGGCTTTCCGGCGGTGCGGGTCGAGCAGGCCCTGGTGGACGTCAGTGCCCCGTCGCTCTCGACCGACGTGCCGGGCGCCCTCGAGATTCGCCTGCGTGTCGCCGAGGGCACCCGTGCGACCGTGTCGCGCATCGCCTTCGAGGGCGTGCGGGCGCTCGACGAGACGGCCCTGCGGTCGGCGCTGACGATCGGGCCCGGGCAGGCGTTCTCATCCGCGGCCGTGGTCGCGAGCCGAGAGGCCGTGTTGCGGCGCTACCTCGACGACGGCTATCGGCAGGCGCAGATCGAGGCCCGGCTGGAGAACGACGCCACCCCCGGGCAGATCGCGGTGACCTTCGTGCTCGTGGAGGGCCGCCAGACCCTCGTCGATCGGATCCTCGTCGTCGGCAACGTCCGCACCAGCGAGGACACGATCCGGCGCGAGCTGCGCATCGAGCGTGGGCAGCCCTACGGACTCGCGCGCGTGTTCGAGAGCCAGCGGCGCCTGACCGCGCTCGGCCTGTTCCGCAGCGTGCGCATCGTCGACGTCGGGCAGGCCAACGTCGACACGCATGACGTGATCGTCACCGTGGAGGAGGCGCCGGTCACGACGGTGGGATACGGCGCCGGGTTGCAGGGCGGGCAGCGGCTGCGCACGATCAGCGACACCGGCGCGGTGGAGGAGAACTTCGAGTTCGCCGCGCGCGGCTTCTTCGAGGCGGGCCGGCGCAACCTGTGGGGCAAGAACCGCACGCTCAACTTCTTCATGCGTGCCAGCGTGCGCCCGCGCGACTACCCCGGCGATCCCGAGCGTGACGGCACCGGCCTGGCCCTCAACGAGTACCGCGTGCTCGGCACCTGGCGCGAGCCCCGGGCCTTCCTCGACTCGGCCAACCTCGACGTGGCCGCCTTCGTCGAGCAGGCCATCAGGTCCAGCTTCAGTTTCCGTCGCCAGCAGGCGCGGGTCGACTGGTCGCGCCTGTTCGGCGAGCACACCACCTTCGTGGCGCGGTATGCCGTCGGCCGTACGGAGCTGTACGACGCCCGTATCGCTCCCGACGACCAGCTCAACGTCGATCGCCTGTTCCCGCAGGTGCGCATCTCGTCGGTCACCAACTCGGTGATTCGCGACACGCGCGACGACCCGCTGGATCCCGGCCGCGGCACGTTCATGGCCGTCGACGGCGAGCTCGCGGGCCGCGCCATCGGATCGGAGGTCGGGTTCGCCAAGACGCTGTTGCAGGGCTTCGTGTATCGTCGCCTGCCCGGCAGTCGGCGGATCGTCATCGCCGGCGGCGCGCGCCTCGGCCTGGCGCGCGGCCTGCCCCGCGACGTCTCCCGCCTCGGCGACGACGGGCAGCCGCTGGTCGGCCCGGACGGGCAACCGCTCGTGGACACGGTGACGGATCTGCCAGCGGCCGAGCGGTTCTTCGCCGGCGGCGACAACACCGTGCGCGGCTTCGCGCAGGATCGGCTCGGCGAGCCCGCCACCCTCGACCGCAACGGCTTGCCCACCGGCGGCAATGCGCTGCTGATCTTCAACAGCGAAGTGCGCGTGCCGGTGTGGCGTGGCCTGATCGCGGCCGCCTTCGTCGATGCCGGCAACGTGTTCCTCCGCGTGTCCAACCTCGACATCACGGAGATCCGCGGCGCCGCCGGGTTCGGTATCCGCTACCTGTCGCCGATCGGGCCGATCCGCGTCGATCTCGGCTTCAAGCTCGACAGGCTGACGTTCGCCAACGGCACGCGGGAGGGACGGACGGCCCTGCACATCACGGTGGGACAGGCGTTCTGAGAATGCCGCGATGCTGGGAATGCCGGGAATGCCGAAGGGACGGACGAAGGGACGAAGGGCGAAGGGCGAAGGGCGAAGGGCGGAAAGGAAGGAAGGGACACGGCGCACGGGACGCGCGTCGGTCGTCTCACACTGCCGACTGCCGACTGCCGACTGACTGCTGATTGCCGTCAGCGAAGCCGCGTCAGCGGAACCAGTTGTACTTGACGATGCACCAGAGGGCGCGGACGCCGTCGCGCCAGCCGATCTTCTTGCCCTCTTCGTAGGTGCGACCGGCGTAGGAGATGCCCACCTCGTAGATGCGCACGCGCTGCTTGGCGATCTTCGCGGTGATCTCCGGCTCGAAGCCGAAGCGGTTCTCCTCGACCGTGATCTGCTGCAGGACCTCGCGGCGGAAGACCTTGTAGCAGGTCTCCATGTCGGTGAGGTTGAGGTTCGTGAACGCGTTGGAGCAGAGGGTCAGGAACTTGTTCCCGACCGAGTGCCAGAAGTACAGCACGCGGTGGACCTCGCCGCCCGCGAAGCGCGACCCGAAGACCACGTCGGCCCGGCCCTGCAGGATCGGCGCGATCAGCTTGGGGTACTCCTCGGGGTCGTACTCGAGGTCGGCATCCTGGATGATCACCAGGTCGCCGGTAGCCGCCGCGAAGCCCGTCCGCAGCGCGGCGCCCTTGCCCTGGTTCCGTTCGTGGTACAACACGCGGACGTTCGGGGGGAAGGCGGTGCCGCGCAGCAGGTCCCGCGTGCCATCGGTCGAGCAGTCGTCGACCAGCACGATGTCCTTCTCCAGGGCCACGGCCTGCACCCGATCGATCAGGTGCAGCAGCGTGTGCACCTCGTTGTAGACAGGAATGACGACCGTCAGTCTCATGCAGGGGTGGCGCCGCCGGGCGGCCGCGACAGTATATCTGGTCGTGCTCGGGCTGACCGGCGCGCGCGCGCCGGTGCAGGCGCGGCAGGCCGTGCTGGTCGATCGGCTCGTGGCGGTGGTCGGTGAGCAGGCGCTGACGTGGCGCGACGTCGAGGTCGCCCGGCTCCTCGGGTCCATTCCCGCCGCGGGCGCCCCCGCCGACGGTGTCGACCGCCTCGTCGCCCGCGAGCTGATGCATCTCGAGGTGGAGCGCCTCGGCGTGTCCGAGCCCATCGCGGCCGCCGTCGACGAGCGCCTCGGGCGGGCCCGACAGCGCGCCGGCGGGGACCCGGCCTGGACCCGGCACCTGCAGGCCCTCGGCCTGTCCGAGGTGCGCGCGCGGGAGTGGGTGGCCGATGACCTGCGCATCGACGTGTACGTCGACCAGCGCTTCACGGCCGCCGCCCAGCCCACCGACGTCGAGACCGCTGCGGAGGCCGCGCGTGCCGGCGCGGCGCCGTCACCAGAGCAGATCGCCGACGCACGGCGTCGACTGGTGCAGGCGCGCCGCGCCGCGCTCGTCGCCGATTGGCTCGACGGCATCCGCGGGCGGACGCCGGTGCAGATCGCGGGGCCACGGTGAACGACCCGGCCGCGTGCGCCGCTCCCGAGGCGGCGCGTCGGGGAGGGCGGTTCGTCCCGGAGCTGGCTGCGCGCGCGGGCCTGCTGCTGGTGCTACTCGGCCTCCTGGCCGCGCCGGTCTGGGCGACCGTCGCCTCGCCGCTCGTGCCGACGTGGTGCCGCGCGGCGCTGCTCGCCAGCGCGCTGATCGCCGTCGTGCGTCCTGGCTGGTCGCCGGCGTTGCTCGTCGCGCTCGTGCCGTTGCTGCCCGTGTGGCCGGCCCTGGTGCCGGGCACGCCGGAGGGCATCGAGCACCTGCTCGTGGCGTCGCAGGCCGTGCCGTGGGTGGTCCGTCGCCTCGTGGCCGGGCGGAGCGGCGACGGCAGCACGCTTCCGGCGGGCTGGTCGGTGCTGCTTGCCGTCGCCACGGCGTCGGCGATTGCGCTGCTGGTGCCGGAGCCCTGGCGCGGATTCGACGTGGAGCGCGTGGCGCGCGACCTGCGGGCGCAAGTGCCGGCCTACATCTTCCAGCCGGATCTGGCGGGCGAGATCGGACCGATCCCGGCGTGGACGGTGCTCGCCGATGGCCTGCTGTGTGCGCTCATCGTGGGATGGGCCACCACGCGCGCCACGCGCCATCGCGTCCTCGCGGCGGCCGGCGTCGCGGCCGTGCTGACGGCCCTGTTCGGCGTCTACCAGGCACGCACCGGGGTCGGGCTGCAGCAGGCCTGGCGCGTGTTCGACGCCGGCATCATCCGCATCAACGCCACCTACAACGACCCCAACGCCCTCGCGGCCTTCTACGCGCTGGTGGCGCCCGTGCTGGGCGGCCTGGCGCTGGCCGCCTCCGGTGTCCGCCGCGCTGCGTGGGCTGGCGCCTTCGGGCTCACGGTGGCCGCGACCATCATGACGGCGGGCCGCACGGGCCTCATCGCCCTGGCCGGCGGGGTGCTGGTGGCGGTGGCCATCGCCGGGCGCCTCGACCTCGATGCGGTGGATCCGTCGCGCGTCGTGCGTGGGCACGCGCGACGCCTGGTCCGCCGCGGCGTCCTCGGCCTGGCCGCCCTGCTCGTCGTGCTGGTGGTCGCCGGCACGGGCCTCGACGTCCGTCACGAGCAGCAGACCTCGTACCTGCACACGTGGCTCTTCACCTTCAACCTGCACCAGCCGCCCGATGCCATCGCGAAGGGCCGACTGGCCGTCTGGACGATCGCGCGCGCCATGGTCCGCGCGCACCCGGTCGCCGGCATCGGGCTGGGTCGGTCGACGATCGAGTTCGAGGCGGTCCGCGCCGATCTCGGCATCGACACGTTGCCGCAGGATGCCAAGCTCTCGCCGCACAACACCTACCTGCTCGTGGCCAGCGAACTGGGCGCGCTGGGCCTCGCGGCGTTCCTGCTGATGCTCGCTGCGGTGGTGATCGGCGCGCGCGCCGCCGGCAACCTCACCGCGCGCGACAGGGCCTCATGGCCGGTGGTCGGCCTGATCGGCGGCCTGGCCGCGTACGGGCTCACGATGCTGACCGGCGACCGCATCGTCCTGCGCGAGGACGTCGTCGTGTTCACGATCTGTGCGAGCGTGGCCACGCTGGGCGCGCCGGCGCTGCCGCGAGCCTGGCGGATGCTCGCCGTCGCGCTGGTGGTGGTGGCGTTCGCGTCGGTGCCCGTCAGGACCCGGTGGGTCGGTCCCACGCTCACGACGCCCGCCCTCCCGGCCAATGAAGGGTTCCACGCCGACCAGGTCGGCGCGCGAGGGGAGTCGTACCGCTGGAGCACCGGCGAGTCGACCGTGTACGTGCCGGCAGGTGCGCATCGCATCCGGATCCCGGTGCGCAATCTCTCGAGCGCCCTGCAGCGCGTCGAGGTGGCGATCGACGGCCGCCCCGCCGACCTCGTGCAGTTGACGCCCGGACCGTGGGTCACGCTGGACTACCGCCTCCTCGCCGACCCAGGTCGCCCATGGCACCGCGTGCGCCTGCGCGTGACGCCGACATGGCAGGCCCCCGGCGACGCCCGCGTCCTCGGCGTGGTCGTCGGCGACTGGACCATCGATCGCCGACCCTGAGCACCCGTCAGCCCTTCTTCCTTCTTCCTTCGCCCTTCGCCCTTCGTCATGAGGCATGAGGCATGAGGCATGAGGCATGACGCATGACGCATGAGCCCTCACGTCGGCGGCAGCAGGCCGTTGCGTGAGGCGTACTGATAGAGCCCCACCTGGACCAGGTTGAAGAGCGCGTGCGACACCGCCGAGGCGATCAGGCTGCCGCGCGTCACCGTGATCACGCCCCACAGCAGGCCGAGCACGCCGGTGATCACCGCCGCGTCGCTGCCCTGCCCGAAGTGCCCCGCGCCGAAGGCCACGCTGAACAGCACGAGGCCGAGCGCCACGCCGCCGAGGTCGTGACGGAAGCGGTGCAGGATGAAGGCGCGCTGCACCTCCTCGCGCACGCCGCCGGCCAGCACCACCACCATTGCGAAGGTCAGCACACGCACCGGCGAGGTCAGCATCGACTGCAGCGGATTCTCGGGTACGTCGTGGAGCCACGGCGCGACCGCCCGGATGAGGGCGCCGATCGCGATCACCACGCCGAACACCAGCGGCAGGTACAGCACGCCGCGGGTGACCTCGGGCCATGCCGGCACCCGGCCGAGGAGCACGGCCCGTGCGTCCTCGCCTCGCGCGCGCAGGAACAGCACCACGAGGCCGACCAGCACCACGGTGTCGATGAGCGACACCGTCACGATGAAGTGGAACGGGAGCGCGGTGCCGGGCGTGATGCGCACCCCGAGGAGGAGGAGGACGCCGCCGATCAGCAACTGCGTCGGGAAGCCCGAGCAGAGCACCACTTCGAGCAACGACTGCACGGGCGGGCGTGACGAGGACGCGGCATCGGGCGCCACCTCGACCGTAGCCGGCGTGGGGTCATCGACGGGCGGGAGTGGGGCGTCGAGCGCGTCCGGATCGGTCACCATGTAGATGTTACGCTGTGCAAACGCGCCGTGTATGTCACCTCGGCTTTTTCTCGAAAGGGTGTCGTGTGTCCAGTGCGATCGAGTCCTCCAGCCAGCCCGATGCGACGCCGGATCTGCCGGCCGGTGAGCGCGTGCTCGTCGTGGAGGACGACCGCGCCGCGCGGATCGGCCTGACCGAGCTGATTCGCGCGTGGGGCTACGTCGCCGAGGACGCCTCCGATGGCGAGGAGGCCCTCCAGAAGATCACGACGTTCCGGCCCGGCATCGTCCTCACCGATCTGGTGATGCCGCGACTCGATGGCCTCGGCCTGCTGCGCGCGCTGCAGGACCAGCTCACCGACCTGTGCGTGATCATCCTGACGGCGCAGGGCACCGTCGAGACCGCCGTCGAGGCCATCCGCGACGGCGCCTACGACTACCTGACCAAGCCCGTCGATCCGCACCGCCTGCAGATCCTGCTGGCCAAGGCCGTCGAGCGGCAGGAGACGCGGCGCGAGGTGCGCGTGCTGCGCCGCCAACTGCGCGACAAGGGCAGCTTCGGCCGCATCATCGGCAACACGCCGACCATCCGCAAGCTGTATCGCACGATCGAGCAGGCGGCGCCGACCGGCGCCTCGGTGCTGGTCTGGGGCGAGTCGGGCACCGGCAAGGAGCTCGTCGCGCAGACGATCCACCAGCTCAGTGAGCGCATCCACCAGCCGTACATCGCGATCAACTGCGCGGCCATCCCCGAGACGCTCCTCGAGAGCGAGATCTTCGGTCACGAGAAGGGGGCGTTCACGGGCGCCGTCGAGCGGCGCCTCGGCTGCTTCGAACTGGCGCACCGGGGCACGCTGTTCCTCGACGAGATCGCCGAGATGGTCCCGGTCACGCAGGTCAAGCTGCTGCGCGTGCTGCAGGAGCGCACGTTCCGCCGCCTCGGCGGCCGCACCGAGCAGAACGTCGACGTCCGCATCATCGCCGCCACCAACGTCAACCCGCTCGACGCCGTGCAGCGCGGCAAGCTGCGCGAGGACCTGTACTACCGCCTCAACGTGTTCTCGATCGAGCTGCCGCCCCTGCGGCAGCGGCGCGAGGACATCCCGCTCCTGGTGCAGTCGTTCATCGGCGAGTTCAGCGGGCGCAACGGCCGGCACGTCAAGGCCGTCTCGCAGGATGCCATGGCGATGCTCGAGCGGTACCACTGGCCCGGCAACATCCGCGAGCTCCGCAACGTCATCGAGCGGGCCACCATCCTCTCGCCCGGCGAGTTCATCGAGCCGGCGCAACTGCCGCCCGAGCTGTCGATGCCGCAGGCCGCGGCCGCCGAGCAGCACCGGATCACGCTCGCGGCCGGCACGACGGTCGACGAGGCCGAGATGCGCCTGATCGAGATCACGCTCGCGCACACGGGCTTCAACAAGACCCGGGCCGCCGAGCTGCTCGGCATCAGCCTGAAGACGCTGCACAACAAGCTGAATCGCGCCAAGGGGCGCGACGGGGCCGGCGACTGACGTCCCTCCCGCGCATGCGTCTGAGCTACCAGACACGGCAGGCGCTCGGCGTGACGTGCATCGTCGCGCTCACGGTCATCGCGCTGAGCCTCGTGTACCTGGCGGCGCAGGCGCGCACCCTCCTCGACCAGAGCGAGCTGCGCGCGCGCATGATGGCCAACGCCACCTACCAGCGTGCCCGCACGCTCGTGCGCAGTCGCGAGACCGCCGCGGCCGACCTGCAGGCCGACGCCGGCTTGCGCGCCATCCTGCTCTCGGCCATCGGCTTTGCCGAGGACGTGACGTACGCCACCATCACCGACGTCGGCGACAGGGCGCTCGTGCACAGCTCGCCGACGCTCGAGGGCACGGTGGTGCCGGTGCAGGACTCGCTCGAGCGGTTGCTCGCGGGCGGGCCGTTGACCCAGCTGCGCGGCGTGTGGGACCAGCGCAACTACGAGGTCACCCAGCCGCTGCTGCTCGGCGACGAGCGCTTCGGGTCGATCCGCATCGGCGTGTCCACGGTGCTGATCTGGGCCGGGCTGAAGGAGGCGCTCAAGCCGATTGCCGCCGTGGCGGTCGCGGCCATCGTGCTGGCGACCGGCATCTCGTGGCTGATGGCCCGGCGCTTCCTCAGGCCCATCCACGTGCTGCAGAGCGGCATCGCGCGCCTCGGCCAGGGCGAGGAGGACGTCCGCCTCGACCTGCCGGAGGAGGACTTCAAGGACCTCGGGACGTCGTTCAATGCCCTCAGCCAGTCGGTGTCGTCGATCCGATCGCAGCTGGCCGAACAGGCGCGGCGGGCCGAGTCGGTCGTCGATCGGCTCGAGGATGCGGTCGCCATCGTCGGTCCGCATGGCGAAGTGGCCTTCGCCAACGCGGCGATGAAGGCCCTGTTGCCCGCGATCGAGCCCGGGCAGGCGCTGGCCGACGCCGTGCCGGAGTCGCATCCCTGTCGACAGATCGTCGAGCAGGCGCTGGCGGTCCGCGCCTCGCGTGGCCCCGTCATCACGGACCTCCCGCTGGCCACCGGCGAGGCTCGGAGCCAATTGCAGCTGATGGCCCATCCGATCGCCGATCCGTCGCGCGGGCTCGTCGGCGTCATGCTCGTCGCGCGCAACGTCGGGGCGCTGTCGCAGTTGCAGACGATGCTGCGGTACTCCCGCAAGCTGGCCTCGCTCAACCGGCTGCTCGCGGGCGTGGCGCACGAGGTCAAGAACCCGCTCAATGCGATGACCATCCACCTCGAGCTGTTGCGACAGAAGCTCGGGCGTCGTGCCCCGGTGGCCGTGGCGGTGGGGGCGGCGGTCCCCGAGGCGGCGGCGCCGGAGGCCCTGATGAGCCACGTGTCGATCATCGGCGACGAGATCCGCCGACTCGATCACGTGGTGCAGGGATTCCTGCGGTTCAGTCGCCCGGAGGAGCTGCAACTCGAGCCCGTCGGCGTGCGCGCGCTGCTCCAGGACATCGTCGACGTGGTCCGCCCGCAGGCCGAGCAGCAGGGCATCGACGTCCAACTGGAGGCGACCGAGGGCGTGGCCGTCCAGGTCGACCGCGCGATGTTGCGACAGGCCTTCCTCAACCTCGCGCTCAATGCGATCGATGCCATGCCCGGCGGGGGGCGCCTCTCGCTGCGCGCCCGACCGGTCGAGGACCAGCAGGTGCAGGTCGACGTGGCCGACACGGGCATCGGGATCGAGCCGGAACACCTCGGGCGCATCTTCGACCTGTACTTCACGACGCGCGAGCAGGGCAGCGGACTGGGCCTTTCGATGGTCTACCGCACGGTGCAATTACACGACGGCACGATCGAGGTCGAGTCGACGCCGGGCCGGGGCGCGACGTTCCGCGTCCGGCTGCCACGCGCATAGGAGGGAGACGTGATGCTGCTGCCAGTTCGCTGCACCGCTCGCCGCCGGGCCGTCCTCGTCGTGGGAGTCGTGGCGTGCGTGCTGGCCGGGAGCTCGGCCTGCACACGGCGGCCGCCAGTCGCGGCGCCCGTGCCCGTGGCCCTCGCGGTGCCGCCCCCGCCACCCCGGGTCATCTCGACGCCGCCCGAGCGCGTGGCGCCGACCGAAGCCTCGACGGTGGAGCGCCCGGCGCCCCCGGCTCGACCGCAGCGCGCCACACGCGCGCCTGCGAGACCGGAGCCGACCAAGGCCGAGGCGCCGAAGGTCGACGCCGTGGAGGCGCCCTCACCGGCGGCGGCCGAGGCGGCGCCGGCGCCCGGGCCGTTGCTGCGCACGCCCCAGACGGCCGACGAGAGCAACGCGGATCGCCGCACCCAGGAAGTGCTCGGCCGCGCCGTGAGCCTGCTCGACCGGGTGAACCCGCAGGCGCTCGGCACGCAGGCGCGCCAGCAGCACGAGACGGCGCGTCGATTCGTCGCCCAGGCGCGCCAGGCGCTGACCGAGCGCAACTTCGTGCTGGCGGCCTCGCTGGCCGAGAAGGCCGAGACGCTGGCGCGGGGAATCAGCAGGTAGGGAACGGGGTACCGCGTACCGGGTACCGGGTACCGGGTACGGGGGGCGGGGCGTCGCCACCTTCGGCCATCGTCTGCGTGGGCGCGCATCACGCCTCCCGCGACCCGCCCGCCTCCTTCCGGGGCCCGGCGCGCGGAGCGAAACCCACAATCGGTGGGGGTTCGAGCGCGTTCCGCGCCGACACACAGTAGGTGACACCCTCGAAAAACGCCCATGCGCAAAGCTCCTGCCAACTCGTCCTTCCAACGTCGCCGCTCGTAAGTGACGCTCCTGGAATGCCTTGCGGGAGATTTGGTCACTCGCCTGTATATTGGGTGTGCGGCGGCGAAGGGGCACAAGATGTGGTGTAAATTCCCGTTGACAACCCTCTGGGGCCGGCGCATAGTGGCTGTCCGAAGCGCCGAAGTCCGCTCCACCCGAGAGCACCCAGCCACTCGGAGCGGCGGGCCCCCGAACACCGTAGTTCGAGGGGCACGCCGCAGGACGGATCACGCCTCCCACACTGGTTCGATGTCCGCGCCCGACATGCCCTGGGCATGCTCCCCACGATGGTGGGCTTGCGCGTGATCGACGGCGGTGTGGGGGACGGTTCGACGTGTTCGGTCCGAGCGTCTAGACAGAGATATTGCTGGTGCCGACCCGGGGGAGGGTTCGTGCCGGCTGCATGGAGGAAGGAATGCAGGCAGGGTCTGCACAGTCGGTCGAGAGCGTCCTGAGCCCTTCGACTGCCCCCGTTGAGGGACGGCCGGTCACCGGCCTGGAGTTCCCGAGGACCTTCACGAAGGACGGGCTCGATCCGTTCGATGCCATCGAGTGGGAGACCCGCTCGGCCGTCATCGGCAACGAGAAGGGCAACGTCGTCTTCGAGCAGCGCGACGTCGAGATCCCGAAGTCGTGGTCGCAGCAGGCGACCAACATCGTGGTGTCGAAGTACTTCCGCGGCACGATCGGCACGCCCGATCGCGAGCGCTCGGTGCGGCAGCTGATCGGCCGCGTGGTCGACACGATCACCGGGTGGGCGCGCGCGCAGAAGTACTTCGCCAGCGAGGACGACCTGCAGGCCTTCAGCGACGACCTGAAGCACCTGCTCGTGTTCCAGAAGGCGGCCTTCAACAGCCCAGTCTGGTTCAACTGCGGCATCGAGCCCCATCCGCAGTGCTCGGCGTGCTTCATCAACGCCGTGCAGGACACGATGGAGTCGATCCTCACGCTGGCCAAGACCGAGGGCATGCTGTTCAAGTACGGGTCCGGCACGGGCTCGAACCTGTCGGCGATCCGTTCGTCGCAGGAGCTGCTCGCCGGCGGCGGCACGGCGTCCGGCCCGGTGTCGTTCATGAAGGGCTTCGACGCGTTCGCGGGCGTCATCAAGTCGGGCGGCAAGACGCGCCGCGCGGCGAAGATGGTGATCCTCAACGCCGAGCACCCCGACATCGTCGAGTTCATCAACTGCAAGGTCGAGGAAGAGAAGAAGGCCTGGGCCCTCATCGACGCGGGGTACGACGGCTCGTTCACGGGCCCGGCGTACGCGTCGGTCTTCTTCCAGAACAGCAACAACAGCGTGCGCGTGACCGACGACTTCATGCGCGCGGTGCTCGACGACAAGGACTGGACGACCCACGCCGTCCGTGACGGCGCGCCGATGTCGACCCACAAGGCGCGCGACCTCATGCACCAGATCGCCGAGGCGACGCACGTCTGCGGCGACCCCGGGATGCAGTTCGACACCACGGTCAACGACTGGCACACCTGCCCGAACACGGCCCGCATCAATGCGAGCAACCCGTGCTCGGAGTACATGTTCCTCGACGACTCGGCGTGCAACCTGGCGTCGATCAACCTGATGAAGTTCGTCGACGAGCACGGCGAGTTCGACGTCGAGGGCTTCCGGGCCGCCTGCCGCGTGCTGATCACCGCGCAGGAGATCATCGTCGACAACGCGAGCTACCCGACCAAGGCGATCGAGCGCAACAGCATCGCGTATCGCCCGCTCGGCCTCGGCTACGCCAACCTCGGCGCGCTGCTGATGTCGCGCGGCCTGCCGTACGACAGCGACGCCGGGCGTGACATGGCCGGCGCGATCACCGCCGTGATGACCGGCGAGGCCTACGCCCAGTCGGCGCGCGTCGCGCGCGACCACGGCGGCCCCTTCGAGGGCTTCGAGAAGAACCGCGAGCCGTTCCTGCGCGTGATGCGCAAGCACCGCGCGGCGATCAAGGGCATCGACCGCACCAACGTGCCGAAGGACCTCTTCGAGGCGGCGCGCGCGGCCTGGGACGATGCCATCGAGATCGGCGAGCAGCACGGCTTCCGCAACGCGCAGGCCACCGTGCTCGCGCCGACCGGCACCATCGGCTTCATGATGGACTGCGATACCACCGGCGTCGAGCCGGACATCGCGCTCGTCAAGTACAAGAAGCTCGTCGGTGGCGGCCTGATGAAGATCGTCAACGGCACCGTGCCGATGGCGCTCGAGAAGCTCGGCTACTCCGCGCAGCAGATCAAGGAAATCGTCGCCTACATCGACGAGAACGAGACCATCGAGGGCGCGCCGCACCTGAAGGCCGACGACCTGCCGGTGTTCGACTGCGCCTTCAAGGCCCTGAAGGGGGATCGCTCGATCCACTACATGGGCCACATCAAGATGATGGGGGCCGTGCAGCCCTTCATCTCGGGCGCGATCAGCAAGACCGTCAACGTCCCCAAGGACGCCACGGTCGACGAGATCCAGGAGGCCTACATCCAGTCGTGGCGCCTGGGCGCCAAGGCCGTCTCGATCTACCGCGACGGCAGCAAGCGGACGCAGCCGCTCAACACGTCCAAGGACAAGCAGGCCGCCGAGGCGGTTGCAGCCTCGGGCGTCCCGCAGCCCGTCCGCCGCAAGCTGCCCGACGAGCGCCCGTCGATCACGCACCGCTTCGACATCGCCGGCCACGAGGGCTACATCACCGTCGGCCTGTTCGAGGACGGCCTGCCGGGCGAGATCTTCCTCGTGATGGCCAAGGAGGGCTCGACGATCTCGGGCTTTGCCGACGCCTTCGCGCAGGCCATCTCCTACGCCCTGCAGTACGGCGTGCCGCTCCAGGTGCTCGTGGACAAGTTCAGCCACGCACGCTTCGAGCCCTCGGGCATGACCCGCAACCCCGAGGTCCGGTTCGCCAAGTCGATCGTCGACTACGTGTTCCGGTGGATGGCGACCAAGTTCCTGTCGCCGGAAGCCCGGTACCGCGCCGGCGTCAACATGCCCGAGCCCGGGGCGGCGGTGGACGCGCCGGCCGAGGGCGCCGTGGCCGCCACGCTCACGGCGGCCGCCAACGTCGGGGCCGCGGCTGCGGCAGCGACCAGGGCGTCGGAGTTCGCCGCCATCCGCAACCAGGAGGACGCGCCGCCCTGCAGCACCTGCGGCTCGATCATGGTGCGCAGCGGTGCCTGCTACAAGTGCGCCAACTGCGGCACCACCAGTGGATGCGCGTGACGTCCTGACCGCGCTCGAGGGGCGGTACCACCACTGGCGGCTGCGCAGCCGCTGGTGACCTGAGAGCCGACGCGGGAACAGACGAGGGGGCGACGGGCTGCGGCCAGTCGCCCTCTTGTCGTCTCGAGCCTCGGTGGAGGTACGTGCCGCAAGACGCCTCGGACTGCGCGGGCCGCACGCCCCGTGCTATTCATGGTGGAATGCGTTTCTCGCTCGCCAGCCTCCTGCTCGTCCTCGGCCTGGCCAGTCCTGCCGCCGCGCAGGGGCCAGCCGGCGCCTCGCCGCACCTGCCGCCAGCGGCAGACAAGACCGGGACCGATCCACTCAACCTCCAGCAGCAGGTGGATGTGCGCGACACCTACGCCACGCTGGAGTCGTTCTTCATCAACACGACGGCCTACCGCCACGCCGTGCCCCTGTTCGGCCGCCGCGTGCGCGTGGCCGGCACCGTGCCCTTTGCCTTCAGCAACCTTACCGGGCTCACCGAGGGTGGCCTGGCCGACATCGGCGCCGACGTCGAGTGGACGCCCCTGCTGACCAGGCACGGCGGCCTCCTGGTGGCGCTCCGCACCACCTGGGATACCTCGACCACCGACGCCGTGGGACTCGGGACGCACACGCTCGCGCCGATGGCGCAGTACGTCATCCGCCTGTCGCCCACGGCCTTCGTGGCGCCGTACGTCTCGTACCGCAGGAGCGTCGGCGGCGACGAGTTCGCCTTCGACGTCGACGACATCACGGCCGGGGCCACGGTCGTCTGGCGGCCCACCGCCCGCACCTGGGTGTCGGGGCGCGTGCGCGCCATCGCCGACCAGCAGTACGAGCGCACCTATGGCGACGTGAGCGGCGAAGTGGGCTGGATGCTCCTCGACCGCGTCAGCACGTACGCCGGGCCGACGTTCGGCCTCGGCTCCGAACAGGACCGCGGGCAGGACTGGGGCCTCACCTTCGGGTTCCGCATCGTGCCGTGAGCCACCTCGCGACGAACCGCCGGAGCTTCGCGCGCCCCGGCCGGCGCGTGGCGACGCGCGCGGCGCTGTGTCTCGCGGTTGCGGTCGCCGTGGCGCAGGTGGTGCACACGGACCGCGGCGTGCCCACCTACGGCGCCGTGCCGGAGGGTGAGCCGGTGCTGCTCTCCAATGCCGACGACAGCAACGCCTACACCGGCGTCGTCCGCTACAACGGCCGCGCCACGTGCACGGGCGTCCTGCTCGACGTGATCCCCGAGGGCGAGGACCCGGGCGACGCGCCAGCGTATGTCGCGACCAACGGGCACTGCTCCGATTTTCCCGGCGCCAACGAGGTGCTCCCGGATCGTCCTGTCACGAGGCACACGGTCACCTTCAACTACTTCGCGGACACGCGCGCCGCACACCGCGTGGTGCCGGTGGCGCGCACCGCCTACGCGACGATGAAGGGGCACGACATCGCGATCGTCGAACTCGCGATCCGGTACGCCGACCTCGTGGGCCAGGGGATCGTGGCGTGGCGGCCGGAGGTGCGGCTGCCGTCGGCCGGAGAGCCGGTGGTCATCGTGGGCGCTCCCCTGCAGCAGTCCCCCGCGACGGCCTACCTGCGCCTGGCGGCCTGCGCGCTGCAGGGACGTGCCCCCGTCGTGCAGGAGTACATCTGGCACTGGTACGACTTCGATCGGCTCGGGTGTCGCGGCGTGGCGCCGGGCTCGTCGGGATCGCCCGTCATCTCGCGCCTCACGGGCCGCGTGATCGGCCTGCTCAGCACGACGACGCAGGGCGGGCGCGCGCCGTACACCGAGTGCGCGCTCGACCACCCGTGCGAGCCCCAGGGCATGGCCGACCCACTGGGCCTCGAGGAGATGTCCTACGCGACGCCGCTGGTCCGGCTCGACCGCTGCTTCGACGCATCGGGCCGCTTCGAGCTCGGGGGGCGCGGCTGCCCCCTGGATCCCGGACGGCAGCTCACCGTCACGCCGTCGCAACTCGGCGCGGTGAACCCGACGCTGACGACCTCTCCCCTCGGGCGTGTCCGCACGCAGTGGGACGTCACCGTCGCCGACCGGCTCGACCTGGCGTACTACCGCTACAAGGTCGCGTCGACGCCGGCGCAGGAGTGCCGGGACCTGCGTGGGTACGGCGTCGCCCGCCGCGCGCGCGTCGAACCGCTCATCGACGATCCGCTGCCGGTGCGCGACGGCAGCTGGTACCTCTGCATCCTGGCGGGCCCGGAGGCGCGATGGGGCGACGACTGGCAGTCGGTGCTGTTCCCGACGGTGGTCAAGGTCCGCATCGACACGGTGCCGCCACGGATCACACCGCCCCTCGCCATCCGTGACGCTCCCGACGGCTGGTTCGTCGAGTTCCTGACGCAGGAACCGGAGGTGGTGGGCTACCGCTACAAGTACGGCCCGCCCGGCCGCACGCGGTGCAGCGACGAGGCCGACTACCGGCCGAGCTTCATCCCGTTCATCACCCTGCCGCGCCGGGATGGGCCGTACACCTTCTGCGCCATCCCGTACGATGCGGCGATGAACGCCGGGGCAGTGGTCGAACGGGTGCTGATGTAGCCGGCCGCGCGGCACCTGGGGCGGCATGGCCGCCTCCGTGATAGTGTCGATCGTCTGTGGGTGACGAGGGGGCGTTGCCGTCGGCGCCCAGCCAGTTCGTGCGGCCCTGCTCTTGATTTGCGCGTGCACGCCGGCGTGACGGACCGGCCGCGCCCCGCGCGTCGAACGCCGATCGTGCCAGAACCATCCATGTTCGCCCTCGTCCGCACCCGCGGTGCCGTCGTCCTCGCGCTGCTGGCCTCGCTGCTGTCCGTGCCCGCCGCGCCAGTGCGCGCCCAGACCATGGCCGCGACGCTGTTCGTCGAGGTGCGTGACCAGGGCGGTGCGTGGCTCCCGGACGTGACCATCACGCTCACGGATCAGCAGACGCGGCTGATGCGCGAGGGCACCACCTCCTCGTCGGGTCTGCTGGTCATCCCGCTGCTCACGGCCGGCACCTACACGCTGCAGGCCAGTCGCGACGGGTTCAAGACCGAGGTGGTGCGCGACATCGCGGTGCAGGCCGGGGTGCGCGGCACGGTGGCCGTGGTGCTCGTCCCCGGCGCCGTCACCGAGCAGGTGGTGGTCAGCGCCGACCTCACCACCCTGCGTGCCGGCAGCGGCGCTGTGGGCGAGGTGTTCGAGGGCGAGACGCTGGTCACGGTGCCGGTCTCCGAGCGCGACGTGATCCAGTTCACGTTCCAGGCACCGGGCGTGGCCCCGCCGGCGCCGGGCTCGCGGCTCTCCACGCAGGGCAACACCGGCCTGAACAACAGCGGCTCGCGCGAGGCGGCCAACAACTTCCTGCTCGACGGCGTCGACAACAACGACCTGTTCCTCAACCGCCTCGTGGTCAACCCGAGCCTGGACGCGGTGAAGGAGGTGTCGCTGCTGCAGAGCACCTACGACGCCGAGCACGGGCGCAGCGCCGGCGCCCAGGTCAACGTGGTCATCAAGTCGGGGACGCGCACGCTGCGGGGCTCGGCCTACGAGTACTTCCGCGACGAGGCCTTCGACGCGCGCCCGGCCTTCCTGCCGGAGGGCACCGACAAGCCCTCGCTCGGCAAGCACCAGTTCGGCGGCACCATCGGCGGACCGTTCGGCCGGACGCCGTCGTTCTACTTCCTGAACGTCGAGGCCATCCAGGCGCACGAGGCCGACACGCGGCTGGCGCGCGTGCCGACCGACGCGGAGCGGGCCGGCGACTTCTCGGCCCTGTCGCGGCCGATCATCGACCCCTTCACGCAGCGGCCGTTCCCCGGCAACGTCATTCCGGCGTCGCGCATCAGCGCCTCGGGGCGCGCCGTTGCGGACCTCTACCCGCGCGCCAACACGAGCAGTTACGGATCGGCCAACCACGTGGCGGCGCCCGAGGGGCAGCGCGACGCGATCCAGTTCACGATCAAGACCGATCACCACGGCTGGCAGGACAAGCCGTTCCACGTGCGGTACACGTTCGGCCGGGAGGATCGCGACCTGCCGTACCCGGCGCGCGCCCGCAACCTGCCGTCGTTCGGCACGTCGGTGCTCGACCAGGGCCACAACTTCGCCGCAGGCTTCAACCAGGCGATTTCGAGCCGCATCGTCAACGAGGTGCGGGTGGGCGTGAATGCGCTCACGCGCGACAGCCTGCCGACCAACGCGGGCTTCGACGCGTACGGTGCGCTCGGCATCACCGGGCCGGCGCTGCCCGAGGTGGATCAGGGCTACCCGACCTTCGTCGTGAGCGGGTACGAGACGCTCGGCGACGATCCCAACCTGCCGGTGCTGCGCAGTACGCGCACCATCCACCTGGCCGACACCTTCACCGCGCAGCTCGGCCGCCACCACGTGAAGGCCGGCGGCGAGTTCCGGCACTACCAGTCCGATGGCCTCAACCACCTGTTCGCGCGCGGACAGGTGACGTTCGCGGGGGCGATCAGCGGCAACCCGATGGCCGACCTGCTGCTCGGCTATCCCACGCTGTCGCTGCTCGGCACCAACGACAACCCGCAGCGGCTGCGCACCTGGTCGATCAACGGCTTCGTGCAGGACGACTGGCGACTGTCGTCGCGGCTCACCGTGAACGCGGGCCTGCGCTACGAGTTCAACGCCCCGCCCGTCGATGCCGACGACCGCATGCGGATCTTCGACCAGTCCACCAACCAGATCGTGCAGGTGGGCACCAACGGGATCCCGCGATCGGGCATCGCGTCGGACTACAACAACTTCGCGCCGCGCATCGGCTTCAACTACGACCTGACCGGCATGGGCACCACCATGCTGCAGGGCGGCTACGGCATCTTCTACAACGTCGGCACGCTCATCGAGACGTCGGCGCTGTACTTCAACCCGCCGTACTTCGGCATCGGGCTCTACTTCCCGAACGCACAGCGGCTGCTCACGCTCGACAACCCGTTTCCGGGGCAGGCCATCGGCACCACGCCCACCTACAACTCGCTCGATCAGCAGATGCGCACCGCGTATGCCCACCAGGCCAGCCTGGGAGTCGAGCGTGCCTGGGGAAAGACGACGGTCGACGCGCGCTACGTTGGCTCGTTCGGGCGTCAGCTCGTGCGCAAACGCAACATCAACCAGGCCGTGCCCGGCCCCGGGCCGTTCCCGCCGCGCCGCCCGATGCCGCAGTACGGCGACATCCTGATGGTCGAGTCGGGCGCCACGTCCGATTACCACGCGCTGCAGGTCGGCGCCGTGCGCCGCGCGGGCAACCGCTTCACCTTCCGCGGCTCGTACACCTGGTCCAAGTCGATGGACGACCAGTCGGCGTTCCTGGCCACCGACGGCAACGACAACACGCCGCAGGACAGCCGCAACCTGGCCGCGGAGTGGAGCCTGTCGGACTTCGACGTGCGTCATCGCGCCGTGTTCGCGGGCTCGTACCTGCTGCCCGACCTCGGGGCCGGCGCGCTCGGCCGCGGCTGGCTCGTGAGCGGCGTGGTGTCGATCCAGTCGGGGCGCCCCTTCACGCCGCGCGTGAGCTTCGACAACAGCAACAGCGGCAACACGGGGGGCGGCACCTTCGCCTACGACCGGCCCAACGAGGTCACCGGCACGACGCCACCGGCCGGCAGCACCGTGGTGTCCTACCAGGGGCGCTCCTTCGTGATTGCGCCGCAGTACACGTACGGCAACACTGGGCGCAACGCCCTCATCGGCCCCGGCTTCGCCACGGTCGATGCCGTCATCGCCCGACGACTCTCGCTGGGCGCCTCGCGGGCGCTCGAACTGCGGCTCGAGGCCTTCAACCTGCTCAACCGCACCAACCTCCAGCTGCCCGACAGCTTCGTGGACCGACCCACGTTCGGGCAGTCGCTGTCGGCATACGCACGGCGCCAGTTCCAGCTGGCGGCGCGCTTCACGTTCTAGCAGGTGGCTGACAAGGCCAGTCACCTCAGTCAAGAATTCAGAGTTCAGAATTAAGAATTCAGGCACGGCGAGCGGTTCGATGGTCCGTGATGCCTGGATTCCGAGTTCTCCGTTTCGAACCGCAGGGTGGACGTTGTCGGCGCCCTGCCCACCGCCAAGGAGTCGTCCCGATGCGTCACGCCCGCTCGTTGTTCGTCCTCGCCCTCGTCTTCGTCGCCGGCTACGTCGCCGGGCAGTTCACGCGCGCCGACCTGTCGGCGCAGGGCGGGGGCCAGAAGGTGTTCGAGATGCGCACCTACTACACGCACCCCGGCAAGTTGCCCGACCTGCAGGCGCGCTTCCGCAACCACACGACGAAGCTCTTCGAGAAGCACGGCATGGCCAACATCGGCTACTGGGTGCCGCAGGACGAGCCGGCCCACAGCAACACGCTGATCTACGTCATCTCGCACGACAGCCGGGAGCAGGCCAAGAAGAACTGGGCCGCCTTCGGCGCCGATCCGGAGTGGCAGAAGGTGCGCACCGCGTCCGAGGTGAACGGCAAGATCGTGGAGAAGGTCGAGTCCGTGTTCATGGACGCGACCGACTACTCGAAGATCAAGTAGGCATGCCCGTCGCTTCACGGTGGGCGACGGCCGTTGCGGTCGTCGCCTACGCCGCGCTGGCCGTGGTCGCCTGGTGGCCCTTGTCGGCGCACCCGGCCAGCACCACGCTCGCGCAGCCGTTCGGCGATCCCCTCTTCAACGCGTGGACCCTCGCCTGGGACGCCGATCGCGCCAGGCACGCCTTCGCGGGCTACTGGGACGGTCTCTTCTTCCACCCCTACCGCGACGTCGTCGCGTGGTCCGAGCACCTGCTCGGCATCGCCCTGTTCACCGCGCCCCTGCAGTGGCTCACGGGCAACCCGATCCTCGTTCTCAACGGCGCGATGATCGCCTCCACTGCCTGGGCGGGCATCGGCACCTACCTGCTCGCTCGCGCCCTGACCGGCCGGGCCGATGCCGCCTTCGTGGCGGGCGTCGCCTCGGCGTGCGCGCCGTACCGGCTGGGTCACGACTTCCACCTGCAGGTCCTGATCTCGGGCTGGATGCCGCTCGCGTTCCTGGGCCTGCATCGCTTCATCGAGACGGGCGCACGGTGGGCGCTCGCGCTGATGGCCGGGGCCTTCGTGCTGCAGGGCCTCTCCAACGGCTACTTCCTCTACTTCACGGCGATCCCGCTCGCCGTGATCGCCGCTGACGGGCTCTGGCGTCACCGTCGACGCTGGCGCGAGATCACCGTCGGCCTTGCCGCGGCTGCCGTGGTCGCCCTCGTGCTGCTCGCGCCGGTCGTCACGGCGTACGCCCGTGTGCGACGCGAACAGGGCCTGACGCGTACGCTCGCTGACGTCTCGCAGTACGCCGCGACGCCGCGCGACTATGCCCAGGTGGCCCCGCGTGCCTCGTTCTGGAGTCGAGTGCTGCCGCACGGCGGCGACGAACGGCAGTGGTTCCCGGGGCTGGTCGTCGGCGTGCTGGCACTGGTGGCGTTGTCGACCGCGCGGCGCCGCGACGATCCGGGCGCGATGGCCTCGCGCGCGACGGTCAGGCTCTACGCCGCCATCGTCGTGCTGATGGCCGTGTTGTCACTCGGGCCGCGTCCCCTCGCGTGGTGGGGCAGTGAAGCGCTCGGCGGACCTCTCGTGTGGCTCATGGCCCTGCTCCCCGGGTTCGACGGCCTGCGCGTGCCGGCCCGGATGGCCGTGGTGGTGCATCTGGGACTCGCCGTCCTGGCGGCCTTCGGCTTTGCGGCGCTCACTGCGCGCGCGTCGCTGCCTCGCCGCACGGCTGCGTTCGTCGTGGCGTGCACGATGCTGCTGGTGGAGGGGTACGGCATCACCACGACGCGTGCGTTCCCGACCCCGGACATGGATGCCGAACGCAGCGCATACGCGTGGCTCGCCACCCAACCGGGCGGGGCGCTGCTCGAGCTGCCCGTCGGCGACGCGGCGCTGGCGACGCGGCACCTGTATCGCACGCTCGAGCATGGGCACCGGATCGTCAACGGCTACAGCGGGTACGGGTCGGCGCTGCAGGACTTCGTCGCGGGACCGCCGTTCACCGAAGTCGCCGGCCTCGATGGCGCTCTCGCAATGGCGCGGGGCCTGGGCGTGCGGTGGATCGCGGTGCATCCCGGTCTCTACGAGCATCACGAGGCGGGCGCGGCCCTCGCCGAGTCGCTGGCGGGGCTGGTGGCCCACGTGGTGCAGGTCCGGCGCTTCCCGGGCGTGGTGCTGATGGAACTGCGCCCGGCCGCGCCGACGCTGCTCGTGTCGGCCGGGGCGGCGTGGCGCGAGTTGGCGCCGTCCGCCTTCACGCTCGACGTCTCACATCGGCGCGACGTCCTGGCGCGAGCCGTCGACGGCAACCGTGCGACGCGGTGGTCGACCGGCGCGCCGCAGGAGCAAGGCGAATGGGTGAGCCTGGCCTTTCCCGTCGACACCGACGTGGCGCGGCTCCGCCTCGAGGTCGGGCGGCGGAGCCTCGGTGACTATCCACGGGGCCTCGCGATCGACGTGGACCTGGGCGACGGTGTGTGGCTCGCGCTCCTCGAGCACGACGTGTTGCCGGGGCTGGGTGCCAGCTTCGCGCGCGAGCCGCGGACACCTGCCATCGACGTCGTGCTGCCGCCCAATCGCGTGCGTCGGCTCCGGCTGCGCCCCACGGGGAAGACCCGCGTGTGGTTCTGGTCCATCGACGAACTGCGGGTCTGGCGTCGCTGATGTCGCGCGTCCATCGATTGCTGCGACTCGTGGCCGATACCGACGCCCGCGCGGTGCGTGGCGAGGACGGGACGTGGGTCGTCCCGTGCCTGCACTGCCAGTCGAAGCTGGTGCTGGCGCCCTCGGGCGCGCCCCGCGGCCCCGCCACCCTGGAACACATCGTGCCCAGGTCGTGGTTCGGTCGCGCGGCCGCCCGCCAACTCGTGGCCCGGGTCGGCACGGCGGACGCCACGGCGAACCTCGCGGTCGCCTGCGCCCGCTGCAACCAGCAGAAGGGCAAGACCCACGACGCCGACGGCCCGTCGAGCCCGCGCGCGCGGGAGGTCGTCGCCGCGCTGCTCGACACGCGGGCGGAGCGGCTCGGCACTCCGCGTGCGGAGCTGGTCTCGGGCGACAGCCCTCCCGTGTGACGCGCCAGCATGGGCCAGGGGAGT